>JBEKNV010000018.1:0-52229 GCA_049522395.1 Methylovirgula sp. | reverse complement strand
GACGTCAAACCGCAAAACATCATGCTGTTGGATGACGACGAGGTGAAGCTGCTCGATCTTGGCGTCGCGCATCTGCCGCGCGTCGAAGATGTCGATGAATCCTCGACACCCGGCACGCTCGACTACATGGCGCCGGAACTCTTTCGCGAGGAGCGAGGCGATGCGTCCTCGGACCAATATGCGCTGGGCGTTGTCCTCTATCGCATGCTCGCCGGTGTCTATCCCTTCGGCGAAACGCCGCCCGGCGAGCGTCCGCTCTTTGGTCCGATCCCGCCGCTCTCAGCCTATCGCGACGATGTGCCGGCGAGGCTCAACGCGGCAATATTGCGCGCCATTGCGTTGCGTCGCGCCGATCGGTTCGCCACTCTCGATCAATTCATCCTCGAGCTTGAGCGTGGAAATCTTCCCGTCGCAATGCGTCGCCGAGGCCGTCTATTCGAACAAAACCCTCTGCTCTTTTGGCAGCTGCTGAGTGCAGCTTTAGCGCTTCTCGTCCTCTTTCTCATTCTGATCATTGTCAGAAGATAAAGGCCTTAAGCGAAACCGACGATCCTCACCCGCCGCCTGGCTCTGCTTCGCCCATAGGAACAGACACAGCGCCGCGACCGGCAGGCCGATGAGCGAGGTTGAGGCGAAGAATCCCGCAAAGCCGACCTGCTTCACCGCAAATCCCGAGAGCCCGCCCAAGAACTTGCCGAAGAGCGCGAAGAGCGAGCTCAACAGCGCATATTGGCTTGCGGCGTAGGCGGGCGCTGTGAGCGACGACATATAGGCAATGAGGGCGGCGCCCGCGAAATTGCCGGCGAAATTCTCGACGCTGACCGAGAGCGCAAGCAGCGGCAGGCTCTTGCCCGTTGCCGCAAGCAACGCCAGGATCCCGCCGATGAGCAGCGCCGGCATCAGCCCGATCCGCGTGATCGCATAGCCGCCCGCGAAAGCGCCGCCAATGCCAATCCATATGCCGTAGACTTTCGACATGGTCGCGATCTGGCTTTTTGAGAAGCCGAGATGGATGTAGAGCGGGTTGGCCATCACGCCGCTCAAAAAATCCGGCAGCCGGTAGAGCGCGACGAGAAGAAAGATCGCGGCAAGCAATGTCCCATAGCGGGCCCAGAGATCGGTCAAGGGCTCGATCAATTTGACGGCGAAGGAAACCCGTTCTTGCGCGCGGTCCGGCAGGCGCGGCGACAAAAGGCATGCACCCATGCCGATCGCCGTCAGCGCTGCCATGAGGAGATAGGCGGTGCGCCAACTATAAAAATCGGCGAGATAGAGCGCGCCCGCGCCGGCGGAAAGGAGTCCGAAGCGGTAGCCGAGATTATATGTCGCGGCCATGATGCCTTGGCGCTCAATGGGCGCCGAATCGATGCGCCAGCCGTCGATGACGATATCCTGCGTGGCGGCGGAGAACGCTGTGAAGGCCGCGCACCCGATAAGACTCCAGAGCGAACGCGCCGGATCGGCGAAAGCGAGCGCGATGAGCCCTAAGGCGATGCCGATCTGCGCCGTCAAAAGCCAGGCGCGGCGCCGCCCGAGGAGGCGCGCGAGCACCGGCACATCGATCGTGTCGATGACGGGCGACCAGAGGAATTTGAGCGAATAACAGAGCCCGACCCAACTCACGAGGCCGATTTCTTCGATCGGCACTTTGGCCTCAGTGAGACGCGCTGCCTGCGTGCCGAGGACAAGCAGGAACGGCAGGCCCGAGGAAAAGCCGAGCGCCAGCATCAGGGCAAGAATCGGATCGGTGACGATGTCTCGAAATTTCGGGCGCTCTGTCATCGGCCGCAGTTTAGGCTGGCCGACCGCCGCAGCAAAGCTGTCAATCGATGTCAGTGGGCCTCGTCAATTCCTTTCTTGCTCCGTGAGATGAAGACCGCTTGCGGCGACTCCCGCCCATTGCTAGCAATGGTCTATGACGCATCTCAAAAGGCTGTGGGATTGGTACCGAAGATGGTCGCGGGTCCGACAGGATTATCGGCGTGTCTTAGGCCAATCCCCATCGATTTTCCGGCCGCGTCTCTACACTGAAAAAATGCAATGGCGAAAGCTCTTCGGCTTCGAGCCTTCGCATGCGATCTATTGCAACAAGCTGGCGACGCGCGATTTCATCGCGGCCAATGGCTTTGGACATTGCCTCACTCAATTGATCTGGACGGGCGAAGATCTTGACGCGTCGCCCCTGCGGTCCTTGACCTTTCCCTTCGTGCTCAAGAGCAATCACGGGAGCAACCTTTATATCGTTGTCAGAGACCCGACCGGCGTCGATTATGACGATGTCGGCAGAGAGGCGCGCGAATGGCTGAGGCTCGACTACGGCGACCTAATGAGCGAGCCAGGATATTTTCGTCTACCGCGGCGTCTGATGATCGAGCGCATGATCCTCACTGAAGACGGTAGCCGGCCGCGTGAGCATCGCATTCTCGTTTTTCACGGCAAAGCCCAGATCGTCATCAGCGAGATCCCCACCGATGAGCACTACGGCAGCTGCAGCCAGTTCCATACGGCCGATTGGGAGAGATTGCATTGGCAAGGCCTCTACCCGCTCTATGAGCCCGATCTGGCGCGGCCGGTGCAGCTCGGCGCCATGATTGCCGTCGCGGAACAGCTTGTGGGCCCTGACGACCATCTTCGCGTCGATTTCTATGAAGACGGAAGCGACTTCAAGATCGGAGAGATCACCACCTATTCCTATTCGGGGCTCGTAAAATTCATGCCGCGCACTGCCGACAGCGAATTGGGCGCCTTGTGGTCGATCCGCCATCCGCTTCGGAGAGCCCTTGCCAAAATCGCATCAGGCACATGGGCCGAATGCGAGTTCGGGGCTTCCTCGGTGCGATCGAAATACGATCTCAAACCCGAAGAGTCACCGACTCTCACCTCGTGATATTCTAGGGCGGACAGGCGGCCTTTGCGCGTCTCAGTCGATCTTCAGCGACTTCAGCTTCCTGTGCAACGCCGACCGCTCCATGCCGATGAATTCCGCCGTGCGCGAGATGTTGCCGCCGAAGCGGCTGATCTGCGCGACAAGATATTCGCGCTCGAAGACTTCGCGGGCCTCGCGCAGCGCAAGACCCATCAGCTTTTCGCCGCCCGCGCCATTGGGTGTCGAGGGCACGAGCGCGCCGATTTCGGTCGGCAGCATGTCTGAGGTGAGTTCGGCCTCGGGATCGCCGGAGGCTAGGATCATTAGACGTTCGACATTGTTGCGCAACTGCCGGATGTTGCCCGGCCAGTCATGCGATTGCAGCACGGCCATCGCTTCCGCGGCGATTTTCCGCCGCGGCATGCCAGTCGTCGTCGAGACCTGATCCATGAAGAATTCGATCAGCTCCGGAATGTCTTCGCGATGTTCGGCCAACGCCGGAACGCGGATGGGCACGACGGAGAGGCGATGGAACAGATCTTCCCGGAACGCACCTTCGGTAATAAGCGCCGGCAGATCGCGCGAACTCGACGAGATGATGCGCACATCGACATGGACTCGCGTCGCCCCGCCAACCCGTTGGAAATTCTGATCAACAAGAACGCGCAGAATCTTGCTCTGCGTCTCCTTGGGCATGTCGGCGATTTCATCGAGATAGAGCGAGCCGCCATGCGCTTCTTCGAGCGCGCCGACTTTGCGTCCGCGCCCATCCTTGGCTTCGACACCGAAGAGTTCGATTTCCATCATGTCGGGCGTAATCGTCGCCGAATTGATGACGATGAAGGGGCCGGCGACACGGGCCGAGGATTCATGGATCGAACGCGCCACAAGTTCCTTGCCGACGCCGGGCGCGCCGGTGATGAGAACGCGGGAATTGGCCGGCGCCACGCGCTCGATGACCTGGCGCAACTGATTGATGGCACTCGATTTTCCGATGATGCGATCGAGTGCGCCGACGCGCGTGCGCAGATCGTTGATCTCGCGCTTGAGCCGCGAAGCTTCGAGCGCGCGCTCGGCGACAAGCACGAGACGATCGGCCTTGAACGGCTTTTCAATGAAATCATAGGCGCCCATCTTGATGGCGGAGACGGCGGTTTCGATATTGCCGTGCCCCGAAATCATGACGACCGGAAGCGCCGGATGGTTCGTCTTGATGATTTGCAGCAATTGCAGCCCATCGAGCCGCGAGCCTTGCAGCCAGATGTCGAGAAAGACGAGATGCGGGCGGCGCGCCTCGACGGCGGCAAGCGCCTCATCGGAGTTCTTCGCCGTGCGCGTGCCATGGCCCTCGTCGGACAAAATGCCCGAGACAATGTCGCGGATATCGGCTTCGTCATCAACTATAAGAATATCGGTTGCCATCTTTTCTTCTGCTCTCTTGCCAACTCAATGAGGATGTTCGTCGAGGCTCGCTTCCGTCAGCTCTTCGGCAGCCGGTTCATCGCCTACGTTCGGAGCTGTGCCGGTCGTCGGGAAATAAAGGCGGACGACGGCGCCCCGCCCTTCGGGTGAATCGAGAAGTTCGAGACCGCCGGCGTGGTCTTCCAAAATCTTCGCGACGATGGCGAGGCCGAGACCCGTGCCCTCAGCGCGTGTCGTCACATAAGGCTCAAGCAGCCGGTTGCGTTGATCCTTCGGGAAGCCCTTGCCATTGTCGGAGACAAAAATTTCAGCGATGCCTGAAGGCGTCACATCGAGCGAAACCGCGATCTTTCCGGCCAATGGTTCGACGGCGGCCTGCGCGGCAACGCCCTCGGTCGCGTTCTTGATCACATTGGTGATTGCCTGCGACAGAAGCCTTCGGTCGAAACGCGCCATCACCGCGTCCGGCGGCAGCCGATCCTCAAAGGCGATATCGGGATGGCCGACGCGCATCAGGAAGACCACCTGGCGGACGCAATCGGCGAGATCGTCCTGCGAGAGCCGCGGTTTCGGCATGCGTGCGAAGGACGAGAATTCATCGACCATGCGTTTGATATCGTCCACTTGGCGGACGATCGTATTGATGCACTGATCGAAAACGTCGCGGTCGGTCTCGATGAGGCGGCCATATTTGCGGCGCAGACGTTCGGCGGAAAGCTGAATCGGCGTCAGCGGATTCTTGATCTCATGCGCGATGCGGCGGGCGACATCGGCCCAAGCCGCCGTTCGCTGCGCCGAGACGAGATCGGTAATGTCGTCGAGCGTGACGACATAGCTCTTCTGCGCGCGCGCGCCGGGCTCGGTCGTGACGCGAACATTGAAGATGCGATCGCGCCCTGCCCGGTTCACCGAAATCTGGCCTTGCACGAGCCTGAAATCGCTGCTGCGCGCCTCGGCAATCAAGGGCGCCGCTTCCGGCAGAACGGTGCCGATCGGTTGGCCGATGGTATCGCCCGTTGCCTCATCGCCCGCATGGATCAGGCGGTCCGCTGAGGGGTTGAGCACGGTGATCTGACCCTGGCTGCCGATGCCGATCACCGCAACCGGCACGCCCGAGAGCACGGCCTCGGTAAAGAGGCGGCGTTCGTCGATGAGATTGCTCGCCGCGATCAGCCGGTTCTGCTGCAAGCGCAGTTCCGACGTCATTTTATTGAAGGTCTCGCCGAGATGGGCGAGGTCGCCCTCGGAAGGATCGACCGGAACCTGGACATAGAGATTGCCGGTTGCGACTTGATCCGTTGCCGCGATCAGCCGGCGAATGGGCGCGACGAGCCCATTGGCGAAAGAGAGCCCCACCCATGTCGCCGACAAGAGCATGATGAGCGCAATCAGTGCATACATGGTCGCAAAGGCGATCTGAATGCCGCGGCGGTGGCTCGCAAAGCCGATGTAAAGCTCGGTAAGATTGGAGGCCTGGCGCGCGAAGGTGACGCTCAGCGGATCGACAGGGCGCGCCACATAGAGAAAAATATCGTCAAAGGTCGAAAGCTGGCGCAGCGCGACGAATGTCAGCCCTTCATCGAGAATGATGCAGATCGGCTCATTCTTGCGGGCGATGTCGAAATCGTCCTTGCCGGGCTTGACGATCGTCGCGCCAAATTTGGCGCCCGTATCGATGTTTTCTTCGATCGTCCCGTCAGAATGCATGAGCGCCGCCGCCGTAAAGCCGAGGAAGCGCGCGCGCGAGGCGAAGAAGTCATGGAACAGATTCCGATCGGCAGTGAACATGGTCTTGCCGCGATCGAGGTCTGCCGCGGTGAGACGCGCCTCCTGCAGCAGCGAGCGGCATTGTCCTTCGCGAAAGATCTCCGCCGCATTCGACGTGTTCTGGATGAAGCGGCCGACATCATGCATGAAGGCGGGATTGAGCGTTCGCTCCAAGGCGATCGAGCCGACGACCGCCATCAGAATCGCCGGCACGACGGCGATGATCGAAAACAGACCGACGATCCTGATATGCAGCCGCGCGCCGGCAACGCGCGCGCGCCGCGCCGCGAGAAGACCCCAGGCTTCGAAAATGACGACGCCGGCGAGAAAGACGATGCAGGTCGCGTTGACGCCAAGCATCCCGAAGACGACGGAGTCGGTCGGCGGAATCGGCGTATAGCCAAGAAAGATCAGAAAGCTCGCCGCGGCGGCGATAACGGCAAGACCGACCGCAATCGGCCCCAGCCACGCCAGCACGCGGCGCGACCGTTTGTGCACAGCAGGCGCTTGCTGCGGATTTGCAGGTTCCCGCATCGCGCTCGTCACCTGACGCTTTTGGTTTGCGGCGTTTGCGGCCTCGCCCCTGCCCTGCGGCTTCCAATCGCGAGCCGTTGCCGGTTCGGCGGAGAAATCGTGAGGGTCAAGCCGACATGCATCTCTGCGCTCAATCCCGCTCGCTGTTCGGATGTCGCCGCCTTGACTGAAAAGTCACGGCGTGGCGCAGATGGCACGCTGTTGCACAAATACGACATTTCCTGGGCCGTCAGACCCGAGTTGAAGGAAATGTCGGGGCCGATGTCGAACCTTCGCCGCCTTATGGCACTTCGGCAACGGCAAAGCGCGCCAGCCCCGTTGCAGCACGGCAACAGCTCAGCTTCGGGTACATCGGATGAAGGGGCTCTATTGCGGCGTGCGCAGCAGCCTGATGTCCAGATCGCGGACTTTCTTGCGCAGAGTATTGCGATTGAGGCCGAGGAGTTCGGCGGCCTTGATCTGATTGCCGCGCGTCGCGGCAAGGACCGCCGAAATCAGCGGATATTCGATTTCGCGCAATACGCGATGATAGAGCCCCGGCGGCGGCAGCCCGTCGCCATAGGATTTGAAGAGCTCCGCCATGTGGCGCTCGACAGCCGCGGCGAGATTGGCGCTGCGATCCTCTTTGCCGCCTCCCCCGGACGCGATCTGCTGTGAAAATCCTGGCAGCAGCGGCGTCGAATCCGCGGAAAGTTCGCTATCGACGAGCGCCTCGCTGATGACTTCCTGCGGATAGAGCGCCGCAAGGCGGCGCACGAGATTTTCGAGTTCGCGGATATTGCCCGGCCATTTGTGCTTGCGCATGCGCTCGAGCGCTGCCGGCTCGATATGTTTGAGAGGCAGGCCTTCCGCCGCGGCGACCGCAAAGAAATGCTGGACGAGATCGCCGACGTCTTCGCTGCGTTCGCGGAGCGGCGGCAGGCGCAACGGCACGACGTTCAAGCGGAAGAAGAGATCTTCGCGGAAAAGGCCCTGCTGAATGAGGCCGCGCAAATCCTTATTGGTCGCGGCGATGATGCGGACATTGGTCTTGATCGGCGTGCGGCCGCCGACGGTCGTGTATTCGCCCTGCTGCAAGACGCGCAAAAGGCGCGTCTGCGCTTCCATCGGCATGTCGCCGATTTCGTCGAGAAAGAGCGTGCCGCCTTCGGCCTGTTCGAAACGCCCGGCGGAGCGCTGATTGGCGCCGGTAAACGCGCCCTTCTCATGGCCGAACAATTCGCTTTCGATCAGATCGCGCGGAATAGCCGCCATGTTGATCGCAACGAAGGGGCCTTTCTTGCGCTTGCCGTAATCATGCAGCGCGCGCGCGACAAGCTCCTTGCCGGTGCCGGACTCGCCGGTGATCATCACCGTGAGATCGGTCTGCATCAGACGGGCGAGCGCGCGATAGATTTCCTGCATCGCCGGCGAGCGGCCGACAAGCGGCATGCCTTCGAGATCGGCCGGCGCGGCGGGCTTCACCTTGTTCTTTGGCTCGCTCATCGCGCGCCCGACGATCGAGACGAGTTCGCGCAGATCGAACGGCTTCGGCAGATAATCATAGGCGCCGCGCTCGGACGCCTTGATCGCGGTCATGAATGTGTTCTGCGCGCTCATCACGATGATCGGCAGCTCCGGGCGGAGCTTCTTCATGCGCGGCAAAAGTTCGAAGGCGTTGTCGTCGGGCATGACGACGTCGGTAATCACAAGATCGCCGTCGCCGGATTGAACCCAGCGCCAAAGAGTGGCCGCGGTGCCGGTGGTTCGAACTTCATAGCCTGCGCGCGAAAGGGCTTGGCTCAGGACGGTCCGAATTGCGGCATCATCATCGGCTATGAGAATATTTCCTCCCATCGCCCACCACCTCCAAAGCCCGTCCCAGGGCCAAAACGTCGCTTATTTCGCCTTTGCGCTGCGGCCGTCGCGCGAGGCATACATAGGCATGAGCACGCGAAACGTCGTCCGCCGTGGGGAGGAATCGCACTCAATCGTCCCGCCGTGATCCCCGATAATCTTGGCGACCAGTGCAAGTCCGAGGCCACTTCCAGAGGCTTTTGTCGTGATAAACGGCTCGAAAAGATGCGGTTGGATCTCCGCCGGTACGCCCGGGCCGTTGTCGCGCACGCAAAATTCCAGCGGCAGGCTGACGGGCACCTCGGATGTGGAAATTTTCAGCCGGACGCCCGGCCGAAATGCAGTAGAGAGTTCGATTTCCCCGTCGCTGCGCTGCTCGCCGATGGCCTCCGCGGCGTTTTTGACGAGGTTGAGAAACGTCTGCACGAGCTGATCGCGATTGCCGAGCACGGGCGGCAGCGACGGATCGTAGTTTTCGACGAAACGGATGTGGCGCGCAAATCCCGCCTGCGCGATTTTTTTCACATGGTCGAGCACGGAGTGGATGTTGACGCTCTCGCGCTCGAGCGGGCGACGATCGGAAAAGGCCTCCATTCGATCGACAAGCTTCACGATACGATCGGTTTCGTCGCAGATGAGCCGCGTCAAGGCGCGGTCCGTGTCACTGACTTCCTGCTCCAGAAGCTGCGCCGCGCCGCGAATGCCGGACAAGGGATTTTTGATTTCATGGCCGAGCATCGAGGCCATGGCCGAGACAGACCGCGCGGCGCCTCTGTGGGTCAGCTGGCGGTCCATTTTGTCCGCCATCGTCCGCTCTTGCAGCATGACGACGACGGCTTCGCTCACATCAGAAAGCGGCGTGACGAACAGATCGACCATCTTCTCCGTGCCGAGACGGGGCACGCCGAGATCGACGCGATATTCGCTGATCGCCGATCCGCTCTGCATCACCTGATCGACGACCGACAGCAGTACAGAGCCGAAGGGCAGAAGATTGGCCAAGGTCTGCTGCAAAAGAATAGATCGGCTGCTGCCGAAAAAGATTTCGGCCGCCTGGTTGACTTCGAGGACGAAACCATCGCGGCCGACCGCGAGGATCGGATGCGGCAAGGCGTTGAGCAGCAGCGCGGGTTCGGCTCGCACACTCTCCTCCATAGGCGCGGAATCGTCGGCTCCGACGGGCAGAAGCAGCGGATTTTCGTTCGTTGGCGACGATGGTTGGCTCATGCCGTTCCTGCAGCGGGTTCTTCGGCGAGAAGCGCCGCAAGCAGCGCTTCCACCTCATGCGGATTGTCGCTCGTCAGCATTTTTGCGCGCAACGTCGCCGCTTCCATGCAAACCGAAGATTGCGCATAAGCGGCAAGATGTTTGCGGGCGTGACGCGAGCCTTTCTCCACGCCGAAGAGAGACAGCAGCGTGCGATAATGGTCGCGCGCGACCTCCAGCTTCTCTCCTGCGGACGGCGACGGCCGCATGGCCCTGCCCGCCAGATGATCCGCGATCTGGCCAATAAGCCAGGGCTGGCCCAGCGCCGCGCGCCCGATCATCACCGCATCGGCGCCTGAGGCTTCGAGCATCGTCGCGGCGTCTCCCGCGCTCTTGCAATCGCCATTGGCAACAAGCGGAATGGAAATGGCCTCGCGCACGGCGCGGATGGCGGCCCAATCGGCGTTGCCGTTATAGAATTGGACGCGCGTGCGGCCGTGGACGGTGATCATTGCCGCGCCTTCCATCTCGGCACGGCGCGCCAATTCCGGCGCGTTCAGCGAGGCTTCATCCCACCCCAGGCGCATCTTGACGGAGACCGGCACGGAAACGGCGCCAAGGACGGCGCGAATGAGGCTGGTCGCGTGATCAAGATCGCGCATCAGCGCACATCCCGCTGCGCCCCCTGTGACGCGTTTGGCGGGACAGCCCATGTTGATGTCGATCATCGCGGCGCCGGCGGATTCAGCAATCCGCGCCGCCTCCGCGAGCGGCTCGGGCGTGTGACCGGCAATTTGCACGACATGCGGTGTGACGCCATCGCCCGCCGCGCGAAGAACAGCCTCAGGGTCGCCATCCGTATAGAATTCGGCGTCCAACATTTCCGACACCGTCAGCGCCGCGCCGAAGCGCATGGCGAGACGTCGCATGCCGCAATCGGTAATCCCTGCCATGGGTGCAAGAAATGCCCGTCCTTCTAAGCGGAGCGGGCCAATGGGAATGGCTTCAGAGAAATTGCTCAAAGGCTGTGCAAAAAAACTCATGTCTAAATTATAGTCATTTGATGCAGCGCCGCAACGCCGCAGTCGGGCTGGGGCTGTGCTTCCCGTTGGATAAATTGACGCGGGCCGGATAAAGGCAAGGGCGCGGAATCGCTTCGCGCTCCGACCTCTTTGGAAAACTCATTGGCTGCGTTCGCATGACATCGGATCGGGAGATGGCAATTTTGGTCGTGGCGGCGGGGCGAGGGTCTCGAGCCGGCCCAGGAATTCCAAAGCAATATAGAGAGATAGCAGGTTATCCTCTTTTAAAACATACGCTCTCGGCATTGCTGAAAGCCGCCCCAAAATCGAGGATCATCACGGTCATTCATCCCGACGACGGCGATTTTTATGCGCGCGCAGTGGCGCATTTTTCATCAGCCGATCGCGAGCGCCTTTATCCATCGGCGCCCGGGGGCGAGACGCGTCAGGACAGCGTACGGCTCGGGCTGGAGGCCCTGGCGCGTGTGCCCTCGCCGCCTGAGGTCGTCCTCATCCATGACGGCGCACGCCCCTTCCCGACGCCGTCTCTGATCGCGCGCGCCACTGAGGCGGCCCTCACGCATGGCGCCGCCGTGCCGGGGCTTGCTCTTGTCGATACGGTCAAAGAAGTCGACGCCACCGGCAGAATTGTGGCGACGCCTCAGCGCACATCGCTGCGCACTGTGCAGACGCCGCAGGCTTTTCGCTTCGCTCTCATCCTCGATGCGCATCGGCGCGCGGCAAAAGACGGCGTGACGGGCTTGACCGATGACGCCGCAATCGCTGAATGGGCGGGCCACAAAGTGCATGTTTTCGAAGGCGAGCCGGAGAATATGAAAATCACGAGTGCGGACGATATAGCGCTGGCCGAGTCAAAAATGCTCGGCACCTTGCAGGACATCCGAATGGGCCAGGGCTTTGACGTCCACGCCTTCGGTCCGGGCGATCACGTCTGGCTCGGCGGCGTCAAGATTCCCCATGACCAGGCCCTGCTCGGCCATTCCGATGCCGATGTGTTGAGCCATGCCATCACCGATGCCATTCTCGGCGCGATCGCCGATGGCGATATCGGCAGCCATTTCCCGCCGTCCGATCCGCAATGGCGCGGCGCCGCCTCTTCGATCTTTCTCGCGGCCGCGGCAAAACATGTGCGCGAACGCGGCGGCATGATCGCTCATATCGACGCGACGCTGATTTGCGAACGGCCGAAGATCGGGCCGCATCGCGACGCCATTCGCGCAAGCCTCGCCAAGATCGTCGGCATGCCGATCGAGCGGATCGCCATCAAGGCGACGACCTCCGAACATCTTGGCTTCACCGGACGCGACGAAGGCATGGCGGCCATGGCCGTCGTGACCGTGCGCCTGCCCCTCTGACGCCGCCGCGCGGAAAAATCAGGCGACCTCGCGGACCGGCCCCGGCTTCACATTGGCAAAGTCGAGCTGGGCGACCGGCGCCGGCCGGCCGAACAGATAGCCCTGCATCTCGCGGCAGCCGGCGACGCGCAGCAGCTCATATTGCTCCACCGTCTCGACCCCTTCGGCGGTCGTTGCCATCTCCAGGCTGCGGGCGACGCCGATGATCGCCGCGACGACGGCGTTGGATTCGCTGCGCTGGCCCAGATCGTCGATGAAACTCTTGTCGATCTTGATCCGGTCGAAGGGAAATTTCGCCAGATAGCTGAGCGAGGAATAGCCAGTGCCGAAATCGTCAAGCGCGATCGAGACGCCCAGCTCCTTCAAGCCGCGCAACAGCGCGAGTGCCGTCTCGGTATTACGCAAGAAGATCGATTCCGTGACTTCGAGTTCGAGCCGCGCCGGCGCAAGACCTGTCTCCTTCAGGACGGCGGCGACCGTTTCGCAGATATTGCCGCTCGCAAATTGCACGACGGAAAGATTGACGCAGACGCGGGCCTCCTGCGGCCAGGTGAGCGCATCCGAACAAGCCTGCCGCAAAATCCATTCGCCGAGCGGCAGGATCAGCCCTGTCTCTTCCGCGATCCCGATGAATTTTCCCGGCTCGATCACCAGACCCGAGGGATGGTGCCAACGCACCAGCGCTTCTGCGGCGCAAACGCGCGGATGCTCGATGTCGATCACGGGCTGATATTCGAGGAGGAAATCCCGGCCCATGACAGAATTGCGCAAGGCGAGTTCGAGCGAATGGCGCGCTCTTACGCTCGCATCCATGTTGCGATCGTAAAGCCGGTAGCAGTTGCGGCCCTCCGCCTTCGACCGATAGAGCGCGAGATCGGCATTGCGCATCAGCTGATCGACTTCGCTGCCATTGTCGGGCGCTTGTGCGATGCCGATGCTGGCGCCGATCATCACCTTTTGCCCGTCGATTTCGTACGCCGCGCCGACGGTCTCGAGCAGCCGCGCTGCCACTGTTCGCGTCGTGTCACGATCGGGCCGCACCATATGGAGGATGGCAAATTCGTCGCCGCCGAGGCGCGCGACAATATCCTGCTCGCCGACGCAGCTGCGCATCCGTTCGGCGACGATGACGAGCAGAGCGTCGCCGCTCGGATGACCGAGCGTGTCGTTGATCGCCTTGAACCGATCGAGATCGAGCAACAGAATCGCAAATCCTTCGCCGCCCTGGTCCAATCTGTCGGCCGCTGCCCGCAGTTCCTCGTTGAAGAGTTGCCGGTTGGCCAGTCCCGTCAGCGGATCGTGATGGGCCAGATAGGCGACGCGCTCCTCGATGCGTTGAATCGCCGAGACGTCGGCATGCGTTGTCAGCCAGCCGCCAAACGACATCGGACGACGCGACACGATGATGCTGCGGCCATCGCTCAAATGGTGCAATTTGGTCGAGGCTTCGACAGCGGGACTCGTCCGCTCTTCGAAATAGTGCTGCGGATTTCCGCCAGCAAAAAAGCCATTGACGATGCGGGCGGCGATGATCGAGGCGAGCGAAGTTCCCGGCTGCAATTGTTCGGGCTGAAGGTCATAGAGCGCGCCATAGCGCTCGTTTGAAATCAAGAGGCGCCGTTTCTCGTCGAACATCGCGACGCCCTGATCGAGATTGTCGAGGACCGCCGAAAGAAGCGCCGTCGTGCGCTGGCCGGTCAGGACAGTTAGAGCGAGGACGAGAAGGAATGCCGTTGCGACATTGAGCAGAACCCCGGTCGTCTGCATCATGGGCGAGTGAAGCGATAGCGCCCAGGCGAGCGGCAGGAACGACGCTCCGAACAAGAAGATGATGCAGCTCTGAAGCAGCAAAAGGCCCCCGATCAACTGCAACGTTCCGCGCAAGGGGCTCGCCCGCGAATTGAGCGCCACGAACCCGACATAGGCTTCGCTCGCGGCCACCACGACGCCGAAGACGATCAGACGATTGCTCGCGGACGGCGCCACCAGCGAAAACCAGACATGCGGCACGAGGGCTAAGATCAACATTGCGCCGAGCACACGCCAAGACGCGCGGCTGCCGCAGGCCTCGACGATGCCGAAGCCGAAAATGAAGAGACCGATGTAGATGATCAGGCTGCGCGCGACGATCACCGATCCCGGAGCGGAGTCCGATCCAAGCGCAATCAGCAGCGTTCCAAGAGCGAGAAGCAGGGAGCCGATGGCCCATTTGCGCGCGGGCGGGTATTTGCGCTCGACATGCCAAACATAGAGCAGCGCAAGAGCCTGCAGCATGCATTTTGCTGCATAAATCAGGGCCAGCAATCGGTAATCGAAACTATGAGTCATCGAACGATTGCCGCACGCCTTACGCAGGAACGGACATGGGACTGACGGCTTGGGATTTCGCGGATTCGCATGGCGAAAATCGGCCGCGCCGATGAGTCCGTTTTCGTCGGCGAGAGGAACGTCCCGTCTATGCGTAAGGCAAAGCGGTAAAGAATGAATTCACGACCGAGCCGGGAGAGTTTGGGAGGTGTTTCCCACGGCCTAGATGCTGCTCTGCACTAAGGTCACGGGCAATAACCGGATATCGCCGGCGCGATTTGAGAAAAGCGTCCGTTCGCACCCCACAGCATAAGGGCCTCATCCTTGATGCCTTTCGGCCACAGTCGTTAACAAAAGCCTCTTGACACGCCCTGACGAGCAGGCCGCCGAGACCCGTCTTATTGCAGCGCACAAGTGCAAACTGCCCCACGTCAATTCTAAACGCAGCGTTTTTTTCCTAATAACTCAACGCATTAAGGAGCTGGATTCAAACAGGTGCACGGCCAGGTTGAATAAGCGGCATCCAGGCCCCGGCCGCCTTGTGTGGCGAGAATGAGTTTATAAAAAGAAATTTAAGGAATGGCGGAAAAACTGTCACAAAACCAAAGGAACAGCCCCGCTACGACATCACTCGGTTCAACCGCGAGACGGCGACATTTGTCAGGTCTCGATCAGTGCACCGGGGGACATTCGTGCAAATCTCATCGACCAATAATGGTCCGGCAAACGCCGGCGTAGCCTCGCGAAGGCTCATCAGCTGCATCGCCCTTGCGGCCGTGCTCGCGGTGACGGCAACTGCCGCCAAAGCGGACGACTCCGTCAGTATCCAAGAGATCAAGGCGCTCAAGGCGCGTCTCAACATGCTTGAGAAGCGCCTCGATAAACAGGCCAAGGTGACCCAAGAGGTCGTTCGCCAGCAGGCCGCTTATCCGGGCCCCAGCGGCCCCTATGAGCCGCCGATGCCTTGGGACAAAAAGTTCCATCTGAACGGCATCACGCTGACCCCCGGCGGCTTCCTGGCAGCCGAAGGTGTGTACCGCACCCGCGATACGGGCGGCGACTTCAGCCCGGCCTTTGGCTCGCTCCCGCTGTATAATGCGGTAGGCGCGCACATGGGCGAATTCCGCGAGACTTCCCGTCAGTCGCGCGTGTCCATGTTGGCCGAAGGCGCAATCAATCCTGATACGCTTGCGTCCGGCTACATGGAGCTCGACTTCCTCGGCGCGGGCATCACGTCGAATTCGGAAGAAAGCAACTCCTATGTTCCGCGCATCCGCCATCTCTATGCGACGGTGGATTGGAACGACCTTGGCCTGCATGTTCTCGGCGGTCAGACCTGGTCGCTGGCGACTTTGAACAACAAGGGCATCACGCCGCGTAACGAAGACATTCCGCTGACGATCGACGCACAGTACGTCGCCGGCTTCACCTGGGCGCGCCAAGCCCAAATTCGTGTGACCAAGAATTTCGGCAAGGACATCTGGTTCGCGGTCTCGGCTGAAAACCCGCAAACGCTGGGTTGCGCGGCTGGCGACATTGCCGGCGGCGCGCCTGCTGCCGTCGCTGTTCCTGGCGGCACGACCGCGCAGTGTCAGCAGGTTCCGGGCGGCGGTTCGGGGCAGTTGAACCCACAGCGGTTCTATTCGTTCAATCACGTGCCTGACGTGATCGCCAAAGCGGCGTGGGAACCGACGATTGTCGACCGCAAGATCCATGTCGAAGCCTTTGGCATTTATACGGATCTCTATGATTCGACCTTTACGACTGCTACGGGCTTGAACGACGTCCGTCACGACACAACCGGCTGGGGCGCCGGCGGTAGCGTGATTGTTCAGGCCATGCCGAAGCTCGTCGATCTGCAGGGCTCTGCCATGATCGGCCGCGGCATCGGCCGCTACGGCTCGGGTCAGCTTGACACGACCGGCATCAATGTAAACGGATCGCTGGCGGCTTTGCCGGAAATCATGTTCCTGGGTGGTGCGATCGTTCACGCGACTCCGCAACTCGACCTCTATGCTTATGGCGGTGAGGAGCGGATTCTCAACGTGGATTATCAGGGTGTCGCCTTCGGCAGCACCTTTAACCCGGGTCCCGGTGCCGGCTTCAGCGGCGCCTCACCAAGCAACGCCGGCTGCCACATCATCGGTGGCGCCTGCGCTGCGCCGACGGAAGCGACGTGGGAAGCAACCGCTGGCTTCTGGGATAAGGTCTATGATGGCTCCTTCGGCTCCGTCCGCGTGGGCCTCCAGTACGTCTATGCGGAACGGCAGCTCTTCGAGAGTGGCGCGACTGCTGCCTCTCGCAGCCTTGGCAGCCCCTGGTTCAACGACCAGATGGTCTACTCTTCGTTCCGCTACTATCCGTTCGACGCGCCTGTGCCACCCCCGGCTGTGGTCAGCAAGTACTGATCGGAAACAACGGACACACATTGAAAGCGGGCCCCCCTGGGCCCGCTTTTTTTGTCCCTTTCGATGTTTCAGAGCGTTAACCGCCGCTGCTTTGATCTTGCTTGAGCCGATATGCTATGGGCGCCACAAGCAGCGCGTCTCGCCGGAATTCGCGCGCGCTGCTAAAGTGGCGCGGTTTCGTTTCGCCCCTTCGCCGACGAATGTTCACGACTTGCCGTAAGACAAAGACCTCCAAAAGCGAGGCCATTTCGAGAGACGATGGTAACACCTGTGGCTGAGACGCGCCGGACTGATAAACCTTCCGTCCTTGTGATCGAAGACGAACGCGAGATGGCCCAAGAACTCTATCTAGGCCTCACGGAAGCGGGCTACGACGTTCGCATCGCGGAGACTGAGGCGGAAGTCTTCACATCCGCCCGTGCGCATCCGCCGACGGTGATGGTGGTCGACCGCCTCCTCCATGGCACGGATTGCCTGCCCATGATCGAGCGGCTGCGCGCCGAGGGCAACACCGTGCCGATGGTCGTGATCAGCGGCCTCAGCTCGGTCGACGATCGCATTCGCGGATTGCGGGCGGGAAGCGACGACTATCTCGTCAAACCCTTCGTCATGGGCGAGCTTGTCGCGCGCATCGCGGCGCTGCTGCGGCGCTCGAACGACGGCAGAGCCGTCAGTCTCAAAGTCGGTCCACTGACGATGGACCTGATCGAGCGGACCGTGAAGCGCGGCGACCGGGCTCTTTCGCTGCTGCCGCGCGAATTCAACCTGCTCGAATATTTCATGCGCCACCCGAACCAGGTCGTCACGCGCGCCATGCTGCTGGAAGACGTTTGGCACTATCGCACCATTCCGCAAACGAACGTGGTTGACGTGCACATTGGCAAATTGCGCCGCAAGGTCGATGGACCCGGCGAAATGCCCTTGATCGAGACCATTCGCGCCACAGGTTTCATGCTGCATGGGGATGAATGAAATCCTCAAATCCGCCGCCTTTCGCCTGGCGGTCATTTTCGCGCTGGTCGTGACGATCTCGACGTGCGTCGTCTTCGCCATCATCTACTGGCAGGTGTCGGCCGCCGAAGTGAGACGTCTGCGCGAAATTCTGGTCGATGAGGTGGCGCATGCGGCGAATGAGCCAATGGCGCAGGTGCAACGCGAACTCGATCTGCGACTGACCCGCGATCTGCGTCGCATCGAATATGTCGGCCTTTACGATGCCGCCGGCAAACTGATCTACGGCAATGTCGGCGAAGGCTTTAACGTCCCGATCGACGGCCGCGCGCATGATACGGAATCCTTGCCTTTGAAAGGCGGCGGCCGCGCAACGGAACCCGTCATTCTCGTCGCGCAGCACAGGCCGGACGGCGGCGTTCTGCTCCTCGGCCGCAGTCTCTATGAAGTCTATACGCTGCGCCGTTCCGTGCTGCAGGCCCTCGCCATCGGCGTGGGGCCGACGATCATTCTGGCGCTCCTCATTGGCGCTCTGTTCAGCCTTCAGGCGTCGCGGCGACTGAAATCGATTCAACTCGCGATCGATCGCGTGATTCAAGGCGATTTGCTCGAACGCCTGCCGATACGCCGCCGCCCCGACGACATCGACGAGGTCGTCCGCTCCGTCAATCTCATGCTCGACGAGATTTTCCGGCTCATCAACCAGCTGAAAAGCGTCGGCGACAACATCGCGCATGATCTTCGCACGCCGCTCGCCATCATGCGGGTCCGGCTCGAACGCGGGCTCAACAGCTCGGACGAACAATTGCGGAAGACGGCCGAACAGGCCTTGGCCGATCTCGACCGTGCGATCACCACCGTCACGGCGCTGTTACGCATTTCGGAAATCGAAGCCGGCTTGCGGCGCAGCGCGTTCGGCCCCGTCGATCTCGCCGAAGTCTGCCGCGAAGTCTTCGACCTTTACGAACCCATGGCTGAGGTGAAGCACATCGCCTTCACGCTGCAAGCGGACGAAAAAGTGCCGATGACGGGCGACGCCGAACTGCTGCGCGAAGCGCTCGCGAATCTCGTCGACAATGCGGTGAAATTTACGCCGGAAGGGGGCGCGGTCCAAATGTCCGCGACGGCCCTCCCAGACGGCCCGTCCGTGAAAGTGTCCGACAATGGGCCCGGAATCAAACTTGCCGATCGCGACAAGATTTTCCGCCGCTTTCAGCGTTCGAGCACGGCGGGCGGCGTTCCGGGCCATGGGCTCGGCCTCAGCATGGCCGCGACGATTGCCGAGCTTCACGGCCTGATTTTGCGCTTGCAGGACAATGATCCGGGCGCCTCGTTCGAAATGCTGCCGCAGGCCAAGGTGCCTTATGGGGCAAGCGCGACGCTGCACCGTCCGGCGGTCGAATTGGAAGGAGCTGGGCCACGCGATCAGGCGGCTCGGCCCGTTCCTTGGCTGCCTTGAAGACAGGATCCCGCCCTAATTTGGCGGTGGTAACCTCGTGCAATTGCAATCTGAATTCCCGTCCTTTGAATTTTTATTTAGTACCGCCCGCCGCCGCCGCCGGGCTATTTTGATTGCGCCGCAACGCTTGAGGTGGGCCGAGCGGGCGCGCCGGCGTCCGACCCTCTCAATCGACGGCACGGCTGGCGCGCACGCGCCGGACCGCATCCGCGTTCCCATCGCGTCGGCCGAAGCGGCAATCCTCGGTCGAGACTCTCGAGATCATACGGTTCAGGGGTTCACAAGCGCAGAATGATCGCAATTGTCCGAATAGCGCTCCAGCGCCCCTACACCTTCGTCGTTATGGCGATGCTGATTTTGATATTCGGCGTCATGGCCTGGAAGAAGACGCCGACCGACGTCTTTCCCAACATCGGCATTCCCGTCATCAGCGTGGTCTGGACCTACAACGGCATGCCGCCCGAAGATATGTCGGGCCGCATCATCTACTACTATGAGCGGACGTTGAGCGCGCAGGTGACAGACATCCAGCACATGGAGTCGCAGTCGCTCACCGGCTATGGAATCGTCAAAGTTTTCTTTCAGCCGACGGTCAACATCAACACGGCGCTCGCGCAAGTCACCGCCGCCTCGCAGACCGTGTTGAAACTTCTGCCGCCCGGTATTACCCCGCCTTACGTTCTTGTCTTCAATGCCTCGACCGTTCCCGTGTTGCAGCTCGCCTTGTCGAGCAACACGGTGTCACAATCCGCGCTCAACGATTATGCGCAGAATTTTATCAGGCCGCAGCTTGCGACTGTCGCCGGCGCCGCCGTGCCTTCGCCTTACGGCGGCAAGGTGCGGCAGATTCAGATCGATATTGATCAGCCGAAGCTGCAATCCTATGGGCTCTCCGCTCAAGACGTGGGGCGCGCTCTCAAAGCGCAGAACCTGATCCTGCCGATGGGCACGCAGAAGATCGGCCAATTCGAATATATCGTCAGCCTCAACGATGCGCCGAGCACGATGGAGGGCCTCAACGATCTGCCGATCAAATCGGTGAACGACACTGTGGTCTATATGCGCGACGTCGCCTTCGTGCATGACGGATCGCCGCCGCAGCTCAACGCCGTCCGCGTCGACGGTAATCATGCGGTGTTGATGACGATCCTGAAGTCGGGGTCGGCCTCGACGCTCGACGTCATCAATGGCGTCAAGGCGCTGTTGCCGAAAATCCGCGCCGGCTTGCCGCCCGGCATCGAAATCAACGCGGTCGGTGATCAGTCCGGATTCGTCGAGGCCTCTGTCGACAGCGTGCTGCGCGAGGGCGCGATCGCAGCGGCATTGACCGGCCTGATGATCCTGCTCTTCCTCGGCAGCTGGCGCTCGACCATTATCATTCTGATCTCGATTCCGCTCGCCGTGCTCGGCTCGATCGCCATGCTCTCGGCGACGGGAGAGACGATCAATGTCATGACGCTTGGCGGCCTGGCGCTTGCCGTTGGCATTCTGGTCGATGACGGCACGGTGACGATCGAAAACATCAATTGGCATCTCGAACAGGGCAAGGAGATCGAGCTCGCGATCATGGATGGCGCGCGCCAGATCGTCGTGCCGGCGACCGTCTCCCTGCTCAGCATCTGCATCGTCTTCGTGCCGATGTTCAGTCTCGGCGGCGTCTCGGGCTTTCTGTTTCGGCCGATGGCGAAGGCCGTCGTTTTCGCGCTGATCTTCTCCTACATTCTCTCGCGCACGCTGGTGAACACGCTTGCCCGCTATCTTCTCGCCGCGCAGATGGGCCACATCCACCACGAGGGACACGAGCCGCCGCCTGCCCGCAATCCGCTGGTCCGCTTTCAGCGCGGTTTTGAGCATCGCTTTGAAGGCGTGCGCAGTGGATATCGCAATCTGCTTCAGATGGCCCTGTCGCGCGGCTGGATGTTCATCGGCGGCTTCATGGCGGTCGTTCTTCTGTCCTTCGCACTCGTTCCCTTTCTCGGCCAGAATTTCTTTCCGCCAGTCGAAGCCGATCAGATCAAACTGCACATTCGCGCGCAGGTCGGCACCCGCATCGAGCAGACGGCGGAGCTTTGCGACCACATCGAAGACGCGATCCGCGGCGTCATTCCGCCCGGCGCGCTCGACAACATCGTCGACAACATCGGCCTGCCCATCAGCGGCATCAACATGGCCTATGCAAACTCCGGCAGCGTCGGCCCCGCCGACGCCGATCTGCTGATCACGCTGAAGCCGGGCCATGCGGCGGAGACGAACGGCTACATCAAGACCTTGCGCGAACAACTACCGCAGGATTTTCCCGGCACCAGCTTCGCGTTCCTGCCGGCCGATATCGTCTCGCAAATTCTGAATTTCGGCTTGCCGGCGCCGATCGACGTGCAGGTGATCGGCGAGCACATCGGCGCCGATCGCGCCTATACGGATGAAATCTTCAGACAGATCGCCAATGTCCCGGGCATTGCCGATATGCGCATCCAACAAGCATTCAACGTTCCCACGCTTTATGTGAACGTCAACCGCTCGCTGGCCAGCAATGTTGGCCTGACGGAAGAAGATGTCGCGACCTCCTTGCAGGACACGCTTGCCAGCAGCCTGCAGACCGCGCCGACCTTCTGGCTCAATCCGAAGAACGGCGTGTCCTATCCGATCGTCATTCAGATGCCGCAGTATTGGGTCGATACGCTCGACAATCTGAAGAATGTTCCGATTGCGGGAGAGCAGACCTGGCAGATGCTGGGAGGCCTCGCGACCATCAAGCGCGGCATGAGCGACGCCGTTGTCTCGCATTACGACGTCCAGCCTAATCTCGACATTTACGCGTCCCCCAATGGCCGCGATCTCGGCAATGTCGCAAGCGACATCGAGAAAATCCTGCACGCGACCGCGGCCGACGCGCCGCCCGGATCGACGGTCGTTGTGCGCGGCCAGGTCGAAACCATGAAAGCCGCCTATGGTCAGCTTTTCGCCGGCCTCGCCATGGCGATCGTGTTCATCTATCTCTTGATCGTTGTCAATTTTCAGTCCTGGATCGATCCTTTCGTGATAGTCGCCGCGCTTCCCGCCGCGCTCGCCGGAATCGTCTGGATGCTGTTTGCAAGCTATACGACGCTGTCCGTTCCTGCGCTCACCGGCGCGATCCTGTGCATGGGCGTCGCGACGGCCAATTCGATTCTTGTGATCGCCTTTGCGCGCGAGCGCTTGATGGACGGCGTCGATGCGGTCACCGCCGCGATCGATGCCGGCTTCACGCGTTTCCGGCCGGTGCTGATGACGGCTTTTGCGATGATCATCGGTATGTTGCCGCTGGCGCTGAGCGCCGAACAAAACGCGCCGCTTGGCCGCGCTGTCATCGGCGGATTGATTTGTGCAACTTGTGCAACGCTCTTTTTCGTTCCGGCGCTATTTGCCTTGGTTCATTCTCGCGGCGGCCATAGGATTGGTGGACACCGCACCGATGCGCGGCCGACCGCCCCGGCCCTTCAGCATTAGGCAGTCATGGAAAAACCCGCCCCCCAGTCTCCCGCCGACACACAGAAACTTGGCCGTAAGGTCAGATTGTATCTGGGTGTTGCGGCGATCGTCGCCGCGGTCGTTGCGCTGAGCGGCGTGATAACCCGCGTCAAGAGTGAGGCCGATCTCAAGACTTGGACGCATGAGCGCGCAATTCCGACCGTGATGCTCGTCAATCCGGAGCACAGCTCGGCCGATCAGAGCCTTGTGCTGCCGGGTGACATTCAGGCGTGGTACGCGGCGCCGCTTCACGCTCGCGTCAGCGGCTATGTCAAAATGTGGTACAAGGACATCGGCGCGAAAGTGAAAGCCGGCGACGTGCTAGCCGACATCGATGCGCCCGACCTCGATCAGCAGCTCGACCAAGCCAAGGGCGAGCTCGAAAAAGCCAAGGCCGATGCGGCGCTCGCCGAAATCACGGCAAACCGGTGGGAGGCGCTGCAAAAGTCGAATGCGGTTTCGCAGCAAGTGACTGATGAAAAGGCCGGCGACTATCAGGCGCGTCTCGCGGAAGTCGCCGCAGCCAAGGCCAATCTCGGCCACCTCTCGGCGCTCGAAGATTTCAAACATCTCGTCGCACCGTTCGACGGCGTCGTGACCGCGCGCAACATCGATGTCGGCGCCCTCGTGCATGACGGAACGCAGGCCAATTCGACCGAGCTTTTCGAAGTCGCCGATGTGCATGAATTACGGATCTATGTCGATGTTCCGCAATCCTATGCCGCAGATATTCGGCCGGGCATGGTCGCCGATCTGAAAGTCTCGCAATATCCTGACCGCGTCTTTCAGGCGACGGTCGCGACGACATCGGATGCGATCAACCAAAAATCGCGAACGTTGCAAGTCGAGCTGCATCGCGACAATAAGGATGGGATGCTGCAGCCCGGCTCATTCGCCGAAGTCCATTTCAATTTGCCGCCCGATCCCAACAGTCTCGAATTGCCGGCAAGTGCGCTGATCTTCCGCGGCACCAAAGTCGAGGTCGCGGTCATCGGCCCCGACAACCGCGTGACATTGAAGCCGATCGAAGTCGGGCGCGATCTCGGCACGACAATCGAAATTCGGTCGGGATTGACGGCAAGCGATCGCGTGGTCAGAAATCCGTCGGATTCGATCAGCGATGGCGATCTTGTACGGATCGCAGGACAAACGGGACAAAAAGAGGACGCATCCGAAATCAGCGCACGTTGAAGGCTGCGAAGTCGGGGGACAGTATGCGAGTTTGGCGTGTGATAGCGGCGCTGGGACCGGCGCTGGGGCTTGGCGCCTGCGATTTCGCGCCTGCCTATCAGGCGCCACCTGTTGCCTTGCCCGCCAATTATAAGAATTTGGACACGAGCATGTGGCAGACGGCGCATCCGGCGGACGATCAGCCGCGCGGCGACTGGTGGCTGAGCTTCGGCGATTCGGCTCTCGACACGCTGGAGCCGCAAGTCGAGCTCGCCAATCAGGACCTGGCCGCCGCGCTCGCTTCTTACGAACAAGCGCGTGCCTATGTCGTGCAGGCCGAGAGCCAGTTCTATCCAAGCCTCGCGCACAATTCGCAGCTCTCCGACAACCGGCAGTCGGACAATCGTCCGCTCCGCGGTGCGAACGAGCCGGATTATTACGGCAATAATTTCGTTGACGCGACGGCGGGCTATGAAGTCGATCTTTGGGGCCGGATCAGGGATGCCGTCGCGGCGAGCAAGGCGCAGGCGCAAGCGAGCGGCGCGATCTTCGAATCTGTGCGCATCGGCCTTCAGGCGGAACTCGCGCGCGATTATCTCAATCTGCGCTTCGTCGATCAGCAGCAGAAACTGCTTCAGGATACGGTCTCGGCCTATCGTGCGGCGCTGGACCTGACGCGCGAGCGCTATCAAGGCAAGATCGCCGCGCCCATCGATGTCGAGCGCGCCCGCGTTCAACTCGAAGTGGCGAAAGCCCAGCTCACGGATCTGACCGCCACGCGCGCGCTGTTGCAAGATGCGATTGCGACGCTGATCGGCAGGCCGGCGTCGAATTTTACGATTCCATCCTCGACCCGCGCGATCCGCGTGCCCGACTTTCCGCCGGGCGTGCCCTCGACGCTTCTCGAACGGCGGCCCGATGTCGCCGCAGCCGAGCGCGAAACGGCAGCGGCGAATGAGAGGATCGGCATCGCCAAGGCCGCCTTCTTCCCGCGCTTCACCATCAATCTGCTCGCCGGAACGCAGGACACAGGTCTCAACCTCCTCAATCTTGCCAACAGTTTCTGGTCGGTCGGGCCGACGGTCTATCTGCCCTTGTTCGACGGCGGCCTACGCGCAGCGCAGCTGACGGCGGCGGAAGCGGCCTATCGCGAAGAGGTCGCGCGCTATCGCGGGACGGTGTTGAAGGCGATCCAAGACGTTGAAGACAGTCTCGCCCTGACCAGGACGCTTGAGAAAGAAGTGCGAAGCGCGCGCGCGGCAGCAACGGCCGCCGAGAGAGCGCAAGACCTTGCCTTGCAGCTTTATCGCGAGGGCGCGACCAATTATCTTGAAGTCGTTGTCGCGCAGACGGCGGCATTGTCGGCCGAACTCAACCTTTTGAATATCGAGACGCGGCGGCAACAGGCTGTTGTCGCTCTGATCCTAGCGCTGGGCGGCGGCTTCACCGTCGATGTCGCGGCACAGGCCGATCCACCTCACCCGTGAGAGGAATCACATATCACGGTTCTTCGCGAGGAAGCGGACATGGAACAGGATGAGGCGATCCAATGCGGCCATTGCGTCTATTGGCAACAGGTCGATGACGTGAACGGGTATTGCCGGCGCCACGCGCCACGCGCCACGGAAAACATGGATGAGGTCGCGCATTGGCCGTTGACGCGCAGAGCCGAATCCTGCGGCGAAGGCAAGAAGGGCGCGGCGACACCGCACCTCAAATGCGAAGCCTGTGTTTTTTGGCGACAGGTCGGCGAAGGAATTGATCCGATGTTGCGGCGCGACCAGTTGAGCGCATGGTGGCGCAATGCCGCCTATTGCGTGCGCTTCGCGCCCGTGCCGTCGCGCGATCCGGCGCCGCGTGCCTATTGGCACGCGACGCACTCGGGCGACGGCTGCTTCGACGGAAAGCCGAAGAACGGCTGACGGATCAGATCGTCAATCGTCGATCAGTCGGTGCCGACGCGGTTTGCGTCGTCGATCGTCATGTTGAGATTGCCGAAGCAGCTTTGATACTGCAGCGATCCCGGCGCGAGGCCCATCTGAGCGCAGGCATGGCGGATCGACGTCATCTGATCGCCGCGCTGATAATGATCCTCTTGCGCGACGTCGCCGAGCAGCAGTTCAGCGGACGCGCCGACGGAATTCTCAAGACTGAGAACGCACGACGTGAACGGCGCCTCGCTGGGATTGAGCCCCATCGCGGCGCAGGCATTCTCCACGCGATAGCAAGAGGAATGATGTGACGGCTGAGCGATCGCCGCGCAAGGCACGGCAACGCAGGCAATGGCGATAAGATACGAGAGCCGACGAGACATGGCAGTGGGTCCGCATTGGAGGAAGTCGACTCTCCAGGTAGTGCGAACCCGCGCCGCGCGGTAATAAAGAACGATTTAGGATCGTGCTTTACGGCTAAATTGTTTTTTAAATTGCGCGACAGTGCGCGCCAATCATTGCGTGTGACACTGTGTTTTGGTCTGAGCGCGCAACGAAAAGCCCGGTTCGGGAGGAGATCTCGAACCGGGCTAAGTCACGCCCTTGGTTGGGAGCGCATCGATCAATTTGAGCGATGCGTTCCGGCGACGGGCGAGCATCGCCGGAAAACAACAGCGTCAGAAGTTGAATTGAACGCGGCTGGCGACCCAATCGACCTTGGTGCCGGTGACGCTCGGACCGCCAAACTTCGCGGGGTTCGAGACGATGACGTGCTCATAGTCGAGCATGAATCTCATATTAGTATTGGGATACCAATTGAGGCCGACGCCATAAGAGGTCTGCTCGCTGCCGGTATATGCGGTGTAACCGGTTTTTGCTTTGGCCAGCTCCTGCAAACCGCCGCTATTCAGATCGACGATGCTGAATCGGCTGGCCACTTCGAGCGCGCCTAAGCCACCCGTTGCCCACTCAAACGGGGCATCTGGAATGACACCGGTATAGGACCCGGTGGCCGGGCGATATTTCCTCTGACCGCCGAAACTATAGCTTGCCTCGGCATAGCCGCCGTTGAAATCGGCCACCGGTCCCGGCGCGCCGCCGGTGAGACCGCCGCCGCCAGTGATACTGCTGACGCCCACCACCGATGTGCCGGCAGTGGTATCGACGAGATAGTGATAATATTCGCCTTGGACGAAGGCCGGACCGTAGGAAGCAGCCGCCTCGGCGCCGAATACTTGCGCATCCCGTGCGGGGATCGCCTTCGTATTTAGGAAGTAGCTTGGATCGACGCGCAGTTCAGGCCGATCGTATAATTGCACGCCGGCATCGTTGGCACCAACGCGCGGCCCAAACATATTGGCGTAGTTAAAGCCAAGATGCACAGTCGCGTCCTTTGTCTGAACGAGCTGATAAGATGCACGAAACAGGCCGGAGGCCGACGGCCCATAGCCACTGACTGAAGCAGCCGGTATGCAAGGCGGTGTCCCGCTCACGCAGGCCGCACCGTCCGTGGCCAAGGAGCCGGCCGTCGGCCCAGTCAGATAGGCCCCGATCCAATAGCGGTTGTCATTCGAGCGCACACCCAAAGCCGAGCGGAAGTCGCCGCCGCCAAACTGCGTGGCGACGACCTGCGACGACGAGCGCTCCATGAACATGATGTCGTTCGAACTCGTCGCTTCGTCGAGAGTCCACGGCACATCCTGGAAGCCAGCATCGATGGCTATCGGATATTTTTGCCCGTGATTGTAAAAGCCATTGTAGGTGATGAAGGCGTTTTCGACGCCCGACACGGCCGAATAAGAGTTATTCGACGTATTGGTTGTATTGGCGTTCTGCAGCAACAGCGCCGGATTCAAAGTGTCGGTGTTGCCGCCAAAATCATAGATCAAAGCGTAGGACCAATCACCCATCCATTTGCCAACGACGCCGATGCGGGCGCGGCGCAAATTGACGCCGTTCGCCAGACCTTTCTGATCCGTCGTTAGGGCATTCGGTGTGTAATCCAGGTATCCGCCGGTATCGAGATGCAGTCGGCCCGTCAGTTCGATCGTGTTCAGCCCATCGGCGCTCGAGAGACCGAAGTGATGATTAGGCGTTTCCGTCACGAACGGCGCGCCGGGACCCGGTTCACCCTTGATCGTTGAAATGGGCGCGGATCGGATCACGACCTGCTCGTGGCGGAGCTGTTTGATCTCCGACTGCAAGGCGTGGATCTGGCTTTGATGAAGCGCTTCGATCCGCTGGATCTCCGCTTCTAGTTTTTGAATGCCCGCGTCATCGGCGCGGGCCGCGTGGCTGCTCAGAATGAGCGCCATCATCGAACCCGCTGCGAGCAACCCGCCCAGCCTAGGGCGATGCAAAATCAACCCGGATCGTAGTGTCATGATCAGTTCCCCCGAACCCTCTCATTTCAATCGATATTCTTGATCGATTTAGTGAGCTTAATCGGGAGCTAAACTATTAGTCAAGTGATTCTATAGACTTTATGCTATTCCACGGATTTGGTCTTTGGAGGCACGTCCCTGGCGTGACGACACGGGCACGCCCTCGCCAATTCATTGGCCTCTCCCGGCCGGAGCCTCTAAGCCTTCCCCTTTCGAGGCCCGCATGTTTCCCGCCGATCTCCTCCAGAAAACCGACGCCCTTCTCGCCTCCTGCCGCAGCAAGGGGCTCCTCTTGGCGACGGCCGAATCCTGCACTGGCGGCCTCCTCGCGGCCCTCCTCACCTCGATTGCGGGCTCATCCGAGGTCTTCGAGCGCGGCTTCGTCACCTATTCCAATCGCGCCAAAGAGGACTCGCTTGGCGTCGATCCCGCCCTCCTCGCGCATTTTGGCGCGGTGAGCGCGGAAGTCGCGCGCGCCATGGCTGAAGGCGCGCTCGCGCATTCGGCGGCCGAGATCGCGCTTTCCGTCACCGGCATCGCCGGGCCTGCTGGCGGATCAACGGAAAAGCCTGTCGGACTCGTCTATTTCGGCGTCGGCCGGCGCGGCGCGATCACAACCATTGAGCGCCGCTTCGGCGACATCGGCCGCACGGAAGTTCGACTGGCCTCCATCGCCGTCGCACTCGATCTCCTCTGCGAGGCCGTCACGAAGTCGAAATAAAAAAGCGCCGCCCGGAGGAGAACGGGCGGCGCATGAGTTTGCGCGAGATGAGCGGCGGAGCCGCGAAACGTTAGAACGCCATGCGCGCCGTCAGGACATAAGCGTGGTTATAGGTCGGCGTGACCGGAGCGAGGACCACCGGCTGCGGCGCAACTGCGATTTGATAGCCCATGCCGACAATGAATTTGGCCGTTCCGCCGATCGGGAACCGGCCGAGGATAACGCCCGGCGTGACGAAAAGCTGATCGCGGCCCTTCCTTTCGCCGCTGGTCCAAGCCGTGTTGTTGAGTTCGACCTCAGGCCAGAAATATTCGAAGATGTGATATTGGAACGCGACATTGCTCACGACCGACGTGCCAACGGCCGCGTTGCCATCGGTTGGGATCGCGACGCCCGTGGTGGCCTGAATATCGAAATCGCCCCAGCCCTTACCGCCGGCGATCGTCGGCGTGACCACCCAGGTTTTGTTGGTGAAGGCGGGGGCACCGGTTGGCGCGGTAAATCCGAGGAAGCCGGTGACGATGTAATTGCCCTGGTCTTCTGGCGCGCTGATGATGCGCTGCTTGATGGTCAGGAACGGCCAGTCCATGAAGCCGGAGGCCGGCTTGACGATCGTGCGCTGCTCATAGGCCGGCGCATTGATCAGCACTTCGTTCATCGTCGTCGGGATGAGTTCGAGGCCCTTGCCGCTGTCGAAGGTGGTGATGTCCGAACCCTGCGCGTTGTGCTCGAAATATTGGTCGTAGCGCACTTCCTGTTCGAGACGCGGCGTGACAGTGACGAGAGGCGTCATCCAATGCGGCTGCGTCGATTGCGCGTATTTCACGCGGTTTTCCCAATTGGCGAAATAATCCGACAGCGAAACGGTCGGGACCAGCAGCGGATTATAGTTTGGCGCGAGACTGAGATCGTCCGCCGACGCCGCGCCGGCTCCGAGGATCGATGTGCCGCCCGCGAACGCAAGCGCCAGAAGACGGCGCCGCGCGGCGCCGGAGTCGAAGAAGCCACTCATGATAACCCCCAACCTCAGCCCCGTTTTCCGGAGCATGTTATGCAATATAAAATCTTATATAGCACAGGGCGGGAGTGAAACGCCGGCGGGGCGTTCCGCGCAAACTTTGCCAGACTGTGTCAGAGAAGCCACGCCTGCGGGATCGACCGACGCTGGAGCTTAAAAGTCAGATGAAAAAAGCTTTTTAACTAGCCAAATAGTCCCGGTTTTTTTGTTTTGAGACGGCTGGTCAGCCGCCATAGACGAGATTGGCGCGCGTCTCGAACGCTTCGGCGAATTTGCGGAAGGCCGCATCGAAAACGCCGCCGACGAGCAGCCCCAGCGCGCGGCTGCGGAACTCATAAGCGATATCGAATTCGACGATGCAGGACTGCGGTCCGGTCGGCACAAACCGCCATTGGTTTTCGAGATGCTTAAACGGGCCATCCACATATTCGACGAGGATTTCGAGTCTCTCGGGATCGCAGGTCACCCGGCTCGTAAAGGTCTCGCGCAAAGCCTTATAGCCGACCTCCATTTCCGCAACGAGGAGCTTGCGGCTATCCTCGAGATCGCGCGATTCGAGCAGGCGCAAATCGCGGCAGAGCGGCAGAAATTTCGGATAGGCGCGCACATCCGCGATGAGAGCGAACATCTCGGCGGCGGAATGTTGAACGCGGCGCTTGGTGCGAAATTTCGGCATGGACGACCAGTCGGCAATTCCAATGAATGTTTCACGCAGAAATGTTCCTGTCACGGCTCGGAACGCCGGTCCAGTCCGTCCTCGCGCAACGCTTTGAGCCTAGCAAAGTCCTCGCCCGCGTGATGCGACGAGCGCGTCAGCGGCGAGGCCGAGACGAGAAGAAATCCCTTCGCCTTGGCCACATCAGCATAGGCCTCAAACTCTTGAGGCGTCACGAAGGCGACGACCGGATGATGCTTCTTCGTCGGCTGCAAATATTGGCCGATGGTCAAAAAATCCACCTCCGCGCTGCGCAGATCGTCCATGAGCTGAAGTACTTCATCGCGCTCCTCGCCAAGCCCGACCATAAAGCCCGACTTAGTGAAGATCCCGGCGTCAAGCTCCTTCACGCGCTGCAACAGCCGTATTGAGTGAAAATATCGCGCGCCGGGCCTGACCGAAAGATAGTTGCGCGCAACCGTCTCAAGATTGTGGTTGAAAACATCGGGTCTCGCCGCGACGACTTTTTCGATCGCGCCGGGCTTACGCAGAAAGTCCGGCGTAAGCACCTCGACCGTCGTTGCCGGACTTGCGGCACGAATCGCGGCGATCACCTCGACGAAATGTCCGGCGCCGCCATCGTCGAGATCGTCGCGATCGACCGAGGTGATGACGACATGGGCGAGGCCGAGCGCAGCGACGGCATCCGCCACGCGCGACGGCTCAGACGGATCGAGCGCCTCCGGCAGGCCTGTGCGGACATTGCAGAAGGCGCAGGCGCGCGTGCAAACATCGCCCAGAATCATGAAGGTCGCATGTTTCTTCGCCCAGCATTCGCCGATGTTGGGACAGCCCGCCTCTTCGCAGACGGTGACAAGCCGATGCTCTTTGACGATGGCGCGAGTCGCGTCCCAATCCGCGCCGCCCGGCGCCTTGACCCTGATCCAGGCAGGCCTCGGCGCCCCCGTTTGGTCCGGCCGATGCGCCTTTTCGGGATGGCGCGGCTGAAGCTTGCGTTTCTCCGCTTCCGCTGCCTCTCCGGTCACTGTTTCTGCCATCAGCCTCTCAATTTCGCGCGCCGAGCGCGCCATATGCCATTCTTGCGGTCAGAAAAGGAGGATCCCATGCCTTATGCACGCAACGACGAGCTCCCGCCCTCGGTCAAGGACCATCTGCCGTCCCATGGGCAAGACATATTCCGTGCCGCCTTCAATACCGCCCATGACGAACATAAGGGCGATCCGCGCCAGGAGGAGGCCGCCTTCCGCATTGCTTGGGCCGCCGTCAAGAAAAAGTACCACAAAGTCGGCGACGCCTGGGTGCCGCTCGACCAATAAGACGCACCCTTACATATGGATGACGCAGCCGTAAGCATCGAGCACGCTCTCATGCATCGTCTCCGAGAGCGTCGGATGCGGGAAGATCGCGTTGATGAGTTCGGCCTCTGTCGTCTCGCAATTCATGGCGATGACGAAGCCTTGGATCAGCTCGGTCACCTCGGCCCCGACCATATGCGCGCCAAGGAGCTTGCCCGATTTCGCATCGAAGATCGTCTTGACGAGACCGTCAGGCTCGCCGAGCGCAATCGCTTTGCCATTGCCGATGAAGGGAAAGCGCCCGACCTTGAGCGTCAACCCCGCGGCCTTGGCCTTCTCTTCCGTGAGGCCAACCGAAGCAATCTGCGGATTGCAATAGGTGCAGCCCGGAATCATGAGCTTGTCGATCGGATGGGGATGAAGGCCATTGATCGCCTCGACGCAAATGACGCCCTCATGCTCGGCCTTATGCGCCAGCATGGGCGGCCCGGCGACATCGCCGATGGCATAGATGCCGGCGACATTGGTGCGGCCGAGACCGTCGGCGACAATGACGCCGCGCTCGGTTTTGACGCCGAGCGCCTCAAGCCCAAGATTTTCGACATTGCCCTGCACGCCGACCGCCGAGATCATCCGCTCAGCCGAGAGCGTCTGCGCCGCGCCTTTGTCGTCGGTCACCGTGACGACTACGCCGTTCTTCTGCTTCTCGACCTTCGTCGCTTTGGTGGAGGTCAGAATTGTGATGCCTTGCTTCTCGAAACGTTTGCGCGCATGGGCCGCGATCTCGGCGTCTTCGGCGGAGAGAATCTGCGGCAGCACTTCGACGATCGTCACCTCCGTGCCGAGCGTATGATAGAAGGACGCGAATTCGACGCCGATCGCGCCTGAGCCGAGTACGATGAGGCTTTTTGGAAACTGCGGCGGCACCATTGCCTCGAAATAGGTCCAGATGAAATTGCCGTCGGGTTCGAGTCCTGGCAACACGCGGGGCCGCGCGCCCGTCGCAATGACGATGTGTTTTGCCTGATACGTTCCGGGCGGCAGGATGACTTTTGGCGCGGGATGCTGTGGCTGCATCGGCTTTTTCTGCGAAGCCGCGACGATCACTTCGCCGGGCTTCGTAATCTTCGCCTCACCCCAGATCACGTCGACCTTGTTCTTCTTCAGAAGAAAGCCGACGCCGGAATTGAGCTGGCCCGAGACATCGCGCGAGCGCTTGACCACGGCCGTCGGATCGAAGCCGAGTTTGCCTTCGATAGTGATGCCATAATCTTTCGCGTGCTGCGCATAATGATAGATTTCGGCCGTGCGCAGCAGTGCCTTGGTCGGAATGCAGCCCCAGTTGAGGCAGATGCCGCCCAGATGCTCGCGTTCGACGACCGCGGCCTTCAAACCAAGCTGCGCCGCGCGGATCGCCGCGACATAGCCGCCGGGTCCGCCGCCGATGATGAGGACGTCATAGGGTTCAGGCATCAACAAACTCACACAAGCATCGCCACCGGATTTTCGATACAGCGCTTGAACGCGGCGATGAGCTCCGCGCCTTTCGCGCCGTCGAGCGCGCGATGATCGCAAGTGATCGTCGCGCTCATGATGGTGACGACGACTATCGCACCGTTCTTCACCACGGCTCTTTCTTCGCCCATGCCGATCGCGATGATCGAAGATTGCGGCGGATTGAGCACGGCGGTGAAATTCTTGATGCCGTACATGCCGAGATTGGAGATGGCGCTGACGCCGCCCTCATATTCCTGCGGTTTCAGCCGCCGCTCCTTGGCGCGCGCAACATAGTCTTTCATCATCGCGGACAGCGCGGAAAGCGGCAGCACATCGGCACTGCGGACGATCGGCGTAATCAGCCCTTCGGGAAGCGCGACCGCGACCGCCACATCGGCATGCTCATGATGCAGCATAGCGTTTTCGGTGTAGGTCACATTGGCGCCGGGCACGTTAACGAGCGCCAGCGCCAAAGCCTTGACCACCATATCGTTGACCGAGACTTTGAATGCCGGCGTTCCATCCTTGGCCTTGGGCGCGGCTTTGTTGATGTCCTCGCGTAATTTTAGAAGCGCATCGATTTCGCAATCGACGGTCAGATAGAATTGTGGAATCGTCTGCGCCTCGGTGAGGCGGCGCGCAATCGTCCGGCGCATGGCATCATGCGGGACTTCGCGATAGCTCGAAGGCGCAAAGGCGGATTTGATCGCCGCATCGCTCATCGACGGCGGCAGGATGACGGGCGCAGACGCTCCGCGTGGCATCTGTCCTGAGGCGAGCGCCGTTTTCACATCGCGTTCGACGATGCGGCCGTTGGGACCACTGCCCGCGATCCTCGTGAGATCGATGCCACCATCCTTGGCGAGGCGGCGCGCAAGCGGCGTTGCAAAGAGCCGCGCGCCACCTTCGGCTTGAGAGGGCTGTGTCGGCGCGCCATTCGTAGAAGCGGCCGGCGCGACAGGTTTCGGCGCGGGAGATGCGGCAGCGACAGGCGCGACGAATTTGGCGGGGCCGGTGATCGATTTCGCGTCCTCGCCTTCACTCGCAATCACCGCGATGACATTGTTGACCGGCACATCGGCCGTGCCTGCCGGCACGAGAATCTTGGCGAGCACGCCTTCATCGACCGCCTCGACCTCCATCGTTGCCTTGTCGGTCTCGATCTCGGCCAGCACGTCGCCCGATTTGATTTTGTCGCCTTCTTTCTTCAGCCATTTGGCGAGGTTGCCCTTTTCCATCGTGGGCGACAGCGCCGGCATGAGGACATTGATCGGCATTGGGTTCGCCTTTTCGACTTCGCCGTTATCTCAGCGCGTCACGCCGCTTCACGCCACTTAGGATTTGTAACAAACCGCTTTCGCCGCCGCGATCACATCGGCAATGCTCGGCAGAGCGAGCTTTTCAAGATTGGCGGCATAAGGCATGGGCACATCGCGTCCCGTGACACGCAGAACCGGCGCATCGAGATCGTCGAACGCCGCACTCATCAAACGCGCGGCGATCTCGGCGCCGACGCCCGATTGAGGCCAGCCTTCCTCGATCGTCACGCAACGATGCGTCTTGCGCACGGAAGCGACGATCGCCGCCTCATCCATGGGGCGTAGCGTGCGAAGATCGACGACTTCGGCCTCGATCCCCTCTTTAGCAAGCTCGTCCGCCGCCTTGAGCGCATAGGTCATGCCGATGCCGAAAGAGACGAGCGTGACATCCGTGCCCTCGCGCGCGATCCGCGCCTTGCCGATCGACACGAGAAAATCGTCGAGCTGCGGCACATCGAATGTGTGCCCATAGAGAATTTCGTTTTCGAGAAAGATGACCGGGTTCGGATCGCGGATCGCGCTCTTGAGCAGGCCTTTCGCATCGGACGCGGTGAAAGGGGCGACCACTTTCAATCCAGGCACATGCGAATACCATGAACAATAATCCTGGCTGTGCTGCGCGCCGACGCGGGATGCTGCGCCATTCGGCCCACGAAAGACGATCGGGCATGTCATCTGGCCGCCCGACATATAATGCGTCTTGGCGGCGGAATTGATGAGCTGATCCATCGCCTGCATGGCGAAATTGAAGGTCATGAATTCGACGATGGGGCGCAGCCCCGCCATCGCCGCGCCGATACCGAGACCGGCAAAGCCATGTTCGGTGATCGGCGTATCGAAGATGCGATGTTCGCCGAATTCCTGCAGAAGACCTTGCGTCACTTTATAGGCGCCTTGATATTCGGCGACTTCTTCGCCCATGACGAAGACCGTCGGATCGCGGCGCATCTCTTCGGCCATGGCATCGCGCAGCGCTTCGCGCACGGTCATCGAGACCATCTTCGTGCCGGTGGGAACTTCGGGCCCTGTTTCGGCAGGTTTGACTTGAGGCGCTACGCTCGGCTGAGGCGGCGGCGGCGAAACCTGCGGCGCGGGCGAAACGGGCGCAACAGGTTTGGCGGGCGCGGCAGCGGCTTTCGGCGATGCGCTGATCTTCTCGCCATCCGCGGCGATCACGCCGATGAGGCTGTTGACGGCGACATTCTCCGTCCCTTCCGGCACCACGATCTTGGCGAGCACGCCTTCATCGACCGCCTCAACCTCCATCGTCGCCTTGTCTGTCTCGATCTCCGCCAGCACATCGCCGGATTTGATCTTGTCGCCTTCCTTCTTGAGCCATTTGGAAAGCTTGCCCTGCTCCATGGTTGGCGACAGAGCCGGCATCAGAATATTCGTCGCCATAGTCAGGGCGCCTTACAACAGAACATCGGTATAAAGTTCGGACGGATCGGGCTCGGGGTCGCTGGTCGCAAAATCCGCCGCCTCCGCAATGATCGCGCGCACCGACGCGTCGATCTCTTTCAACTTGTCTTCGGTGACCGATTTATTGGCCAAAAGCCGCGCGCGCACCTGCTCGATCGGATCGTGCTCCTCGCGCATTTTCTGCACTTCTTCCTTGGAGCGGTATTTTGCCGGATCCGACATGGAATGGCCGCGATAGCGATAGGTCGCCATTTCGAGAATGATCGGCCCCTTGCCGGCGCGGCACCAGGCGGCAGCTTCCTTCGCCGCGGCGGCGACCGCGCGAACATCCATGCCATCCACATGTTCGCCGGGAATGTTGAAAGAGACGCCGCGTTTGTAGAGATGCGTCTCGGCGGATGAACGTGTCACCGATGTGCCCATCGCGTAGAGATTGTTTTCGATCACATAGACCACGGGCAGTTTCCAAAGCTCCGCCATATTGAAGCTTTCATAGACCTGGCCCTGATTGGCGGCGCCATCGCCGAAATAGGTGAAGGACACATTGTCATTGCCGCGATAGCGATTGGCGAAGGCAAGGCCGGTGCCGATCGGCACGGGCGCGCCGACGATGCCGTGGCCGCCGAAGAAATTCTTCTCCCGCGAGAACATATGCATTGAGCCGCCCTTGCCTTTTGAGAGGCCGCCGCGGCGCCCTGTCAATTCCGCCATCACCCGTTTGGGATCGATACCGGAGGCGAGCATGTGGCCATGATCGCGATAGCCGGTGATCGTCTGATCGCCGGGCTTCGCCGCGCGCATCACGCCGACGACGACCGCTTCCTCGCCGATGTAGAGATGGCAAAAGCCGCCGATGAGGCCCATGCCGTACATCTGGCCCGCCTTTTCCTCGAAGCGGCGGATCAGCAGCATGTCGCGATAGGCTGAAAGCTCTTCTTCGAGGGTGAATTGCGCCGGGGCCGGCGTCGCTGGGGCCTCGCGCGTTGCCGGACTGCTTCCTTTTGGTGCCGCACCCATGGAATCTCATCCTTATTTCGGCATACAAAATACCGCGCCTTTCCCGCCCTGGCGAGCGGGCAAAAGGAGCAGACCTCGCCCAAATGCGGGAGTTCTTGAAACTGTGTCTTTTGAAGACCTTGGCATCGACAGCTCGGACAATGGATGAGCCAGGACATCCGGCGATGAGGGCTCATGCATCAACGCGCGAGAAGGCTTTAGGACGCAGAGTTCTGCGGCGATTCCGGGAAGTGATTCAGGCCGGGCTTATTCATGCGCCGGACGATCGAAGATCACAACGACATCGTTCTTGCCGATCCAGCCGAGCTGGGATTCCGCCTGCTCTTTCAGGAGATCGGCGTCGATCGTCTGGCCGCGCAGAAGATCGACCTTCGCCTGCCAGCGCTGGTGCTGGTCCTTGAGGGCGGCGAGATCGCTGTCTAGTCGGGCGATCTGGCGCTCATAGTCGTCCTTGGTCTTGAGACCGCGCTCGCCGTTCACGGCGTGCCACAGGAAATAGCCGCCGATCGCGCCGGAAACGCAATACAAAAGAAGGGGGTAGAGGATGGCACGGAGACGCCTGCGGACAACCATCCGGGCACAATCGCCGATCCGGGTTAGCGGCAAATTAAGCGCGGGCTCGGCCGAACCTCCAGGTGATTCCCGAGCTGCCGAACGTCAGAACCCCAAAGCAAAATAGCCGCCCCAAACGGAGCGGCTATTTTTGATGGGAACTTCTTGCAAAGCCCCGGAGTCCAAACCTTGAGAATAGCTACTCAGAAACTTGGTCTCTGAGGGGCGCTGGTCTCAGGCTCAGATTTCCGCAGAAGCGTAGCTCGTCACTTCCATGCCGACGCAAACTTCGCAGAGGGAGGGGGTCGTCCAAGCCATGATGATCTCCTAAAGGTTGTCGAACGGATTTGGGGAATTTGGCATCGGGATTGGCGTTTCGCCAAGCCCAATGCCGCCGCCTCGCTTCTATTCGAGTACCCCCATAATAGTGGCGCACGCCAAAAGGTGGTCAGCGCTCTGAAAGATTAGTGTAAGATATGTGTAAGAAGGGCCGGCTCAGGCCGCTTCGTTTGAAAGTTTTTGCGCCTCCTTCTCTCTCCTGTATCCTCGCGCAAAAGGTGATCGGGAGATGAGCACAAGTTTTGCGGGCCGGCGCGCGTGGGGATCCTCAGGCAAGAGCCTCGGCCCATCGATAGGCCCCAAATTCGGCAGCGCCGACCGCGACGAGAGCCGGCGCGCCGTCACCTGGTTCGCGGTTCTTCTCGCCCTGCCCCTTGTCGTCTTCGGCATTTTCGCGGCGCTGTTGATCGGCGCCGACTATGCCGTGACGCGCACGCATGAACTCGCGATGGCGACGCAGGAGATTGCCAGGCTCGATGTCGTCATGCAGCGCGCAATCGAACAGCGCGCCGACGCGACGATCGCCGATGTGCGCTCGGCCGCGCAGAATGGTCAGGACCCGGTCGGCCAAATCAGGCTCGCGAGCTATGCCGATGAAGCGCGCATTGTACTCGTCAATCGCCACGATCAACGGATTTTTCCCCCGGTCGGCCAATCGACGCCATCGGAAAACGAGGCGCTCCAGCGATTCTCCGGCGCCGTCGCCGCGGCGCGCTCGGAAATGAAGGCGCGCGGCAATCTCCCGCAGACCGTGACGGGATTCTGGACCGGGGACAGCCTCGGCCTCTCCTTCCTTCGCTGCTTGCGCGAACGCGACAACGCCCTTGAGATTTGCGTCATCTTCGACGAAAGCGCGCTCGATCCCGTGCTCGAAGTCGCACTCAACAGCGCCGCCGCCGATTTGACCGGCTGGTTTTTGACCTTACGCGATCCCGCCGGTCGGGCGCTCTGGAGCCATGGCTCTGCGACCGCCAGCACGTCGGCGATTTCGGACCTGACGGGTTCGATGGCCGGCTGGCACATGGAGGCTTCGCCCCCGCCCGGCACACATGCGGGCTTTCTGCCGCTCACCGCCATCATCGTCCCCCTGATCGGATGCTGGCTCTTCGTCGTCTGGCATGTGCAGCGCGGTCAAGCGGCGCGGCTCAAGGAAAGCAATTTCCGCAGCGAGATGACGGCGAGGCTGTCGCACGATCTGCGCACGCCGATCGCCAATCTGCGACTCTATGCCGATCTCGCCGCCCGCCGCGCCGACGACACCGAAGCGGTGCGGCGCTATTGCGAGGTGATGAGCGCAGAAGTCGAGAGGCTGTCGCTCTTGGCCGACAATACGGTCGTCTATGGCCGCGGCGCCGTCCCCCGGCCGTTGCGCCTCGATGAAGCCGTCCCCGACACCGTTCTTGACACCGTGGTCGCGCGCTATCAGACGCTCTTCGCCGCCGCAGGCTCGACCATCGAGGTCACCCATCAGGCGCCGGTGCTCTGCCGCTTCGACCGCATGGGTTTTGAACGAATCTTGATCAATCTCCTCGATAATGCCTGCAAATATGCGCCGGGGAAGATCGAGGTGGCGACAAACCAGGACGCACATACATTAAGCCTGAGCGTCCGGGATTTCGGCCATGGATTTGACGAAGCCTATCGGGCGAAACTCGACGACTCGCAGAAAAAGGGAAGGAAAGACGGTTTCGGCCTTGGGCTCGCCGTCGTCCGCGACCTCGCCGCGGCCAATGGCGGCAAGATCAGCATTGAGAATTGCGATCCGGGCGCGCGCGTGACGGTAACGATGAAGACCACGGCTCCAAGCCGGCCAGCGGAGGCATAATGTCCATATTGATCGCGGAGGACGATCCCCATCTTCGCAACGGCATCGTCGATCTTCTAACGCTCGAGGGTTTCCCCTGCCAGGTCGCCGAGGACGGCGCCAAGGCGCTCGCGCTCTTTCAGGAGTCGCGGCCGGATCTCTGCGTCTTCGACGTGATGATGCCGAATATGGATGGGCTCACGCTCTGCCGCGAAGTCCGCCGCCTCGATCCGCTCGTGCCGATCCTGCTGCTCTCCGCGCGCGGGGAAGAGACGGACCGCGTCCGCGGCCTCGACGTCGGCGCCGATGATTATGTGGCGAAGCCTTTTGGCGCGCGCGAACTCATCGCCCGCGTCAAAGCGGCGCTGCGCCGGTCGAAGGCGCAGGAGAGCCAGAGCGCCAATGGCGCGTACGTTAAAGGCGAGACGCCGGCGCGGATCAAAATGGGCGATCTCGAAATCGATCCGAAAGCCATGCGCGCCTTTCGCGGCGAGACGCGGATCGACCTCACCTCGCGCGAAGTCGCAATCCTGCTCACGCTTTATGAGCGGCGCGGCCAGGCCGTCTCACGCGATGAATTGTTCGATCTGTGCTGGGGCCGCGGCTTCATGCCGAACAGCCGCGCGCTCGATCAATATGTCTCGGCGCTCCGCAAGAAGATCGAGATCGATCCCGCCAATCCGCTGATCATCCGCACCGTTCATGGTGTCGGCTACCGCCATGAGACGGAGAAATGAGACGGAGAAATAGATTTCCTGCGCCGGCTGGCCTGCCCTAGATAAAAAGCGAGTTGCGAGGGCGGATGGCAAAGCACGGTTCCATCTATGTCGGCGTCGGCGGCTGGACCTTTGAGCCCTGGCGCGGAAGCTTCTATCCCGAAGGTCTCACACAAAAACGCGAACTCGAATTCGCCAGCCGCGCGCTGACCTCGATCGAAATCAACGGCACTTATTATTCGACCTTCAAACCTGCGAGTTTCGCCAAATGGCGCGAGGAGACACCCGACGGCTTCGTCTTTTCGGTCAAGGCGTCGCGTTACTGCACCAATCGCCGGCAATTGGGCGGCGCGGGCGAAGCGATCGAGCGCTTCGTCGCGCAAGGCCTCCATGAACTCGGCGACCGGCTCGGCCCGATCAATTGGCAGTTCATGGCAACGAAGAAATTCGATCCGGACGATTTCGCCGCGTTCCTGAAACTATTGCCGCGCGAGACGCATGGCCGGCCTTTGCGCCATGCCTTGGAAGTCCGCCACGCGAGTTTTCAGGACGAGCGCTTCACTGATCTCGCGCGTAAGCATGGCGCCGCGATCGTCTTCGCCGACAGCGAAGACTTTCCGAAAATCGAGGAGGCGACGGCGGAATTCACCTATGCGCGGCTGATGAAGAGCGAGGAGCGCTATATCAAGGGCTATGCGCCTTCCGCTTTGACGACAATCGCGAGCGAGGCCAAGCAATGGGCGAAGCGCGGCGATGTCTTTCTCTATTTCATTTCCGGCGCCAAGGAGCGCAATCCCGCCGCCGCGCGGGCGCTGATCGAAATTCTCTGAGCTGTTGATCCTCACTGGCAGGCGCGCAAATGGGAAAGTCCCGCGTCCGAAAACAGCGGATCGCATTTGATCCCATTGATGACGAACCGGGTGCCGAGAAGCAGCGCCAGAACCACTAAAAGGCCGAGGCCCATCGCCAGCGGATTATGGCTCCAACCCATCAACACGTTCAAGATTGGAAATGAACGGCCCGCAATGGAACACGCTCGCGCTTCTGGCGGATGATCTATCTCTGTCCGTGTGCCGCATCGAAGACAGTCTGATTTCAAAAGACAATGTCGAAATCGTCAATGAACTGACCGACGTCGCGCAGTCGCTCGCCAAGATTTTCGCGAAGGTGCAGGTTCTTACCTCTTCAATTCAGATTCCGAAAAGCGCTAAAGCGTCGCGCGCCGAGCAGCCGCTGAGACGCGAAAAAGGCGCGCCGCTGTGCCGGCGCGCCTTCCTGGGGAACAAACGCTTCTCTTATGCTCTCTTACTCTCCAGCCGCCATTCCCACGCTTTGGTAACGGGCATGGTTCTCGTCGAGATCCTGACGGATCTTCGTCGACGCCGTAGGCGTGCGGCGGTGGAAGGCAAGGATCCAGACGATGCCGACCGCGAGGTAGAGGAGGAAGGCATAGGGGAAGTAATTCACCGGCGGCGCTGGCACTGGATAGACACTGCCAACCGCGGGAACGGCGAGCAGCAGCAGAGAGGCGATGCAGCCGAGCCAATCCTTCGCCGTCAGCTCGCCGATTTTCTTGAGATAAGCAGGAGCCGCGGCACTCACGAGGCCATAAGCCACGACAAAGCCGAACGCCGCGCAGGTGCCAACGTCGTTGAAGCAATCGAGCAATGCGACATGACCGAAAACGACCGCTATCGTCGGGATTGCGAACGAGACCACGGCCATTATGGTCACCGCAATATGCGGCGTTTCGTTCTTGTCATGCGCCGACGCGGTCGCCTCGGGGAAGATGCCATGCCGCCCCATCGCATAGATGACGCGTCCACCTGCGCTGATGCAGGAAAGGTTCAGCGCGAAGAAGCTCAGCATCGCGCCGAGCGACAACGGAATCTGCAAGATCGGTAGGCCCACCAATTGCGCGAGGACGTTCAACGGCTGGTCGATCTTATCGAGCGTCGTCGAATAGCCTCTGACCCCGACCACCTCTACATAGGTGATGAAGACGAAGAAGATGCCGGCGATGATCAGGCTCACGTAGATGGAACGCGGTATCGTCTTGAGCGGATTTTTGGCTTCGTCGCCGAATGCAGTTGCCGCCTCGAAGCCGACGAGGCTGAAGATTGCGACGACGACGCCGAGACCGACGCTCGACCAAGGCAGCGCTTTGACGTTGAATTGGGCGGTGTCAACGGCAAAATTGTGATGACCGAGCACTATGAAGGCGAGCGCAAGGATGAACGCCACGGAAATCGCTTCGATAGCGAGCATCATCTTTGCTGAGAGGTTCACGTTCTTCCAGGCGCAAAACCAGGAAATGGCGATGCAGACGGCAAAGAGAAGGATCGGCGGTGGGTTGAGTCCCATCAACGATAGAAGCTTGCCGGCGAAAATCGTAAAGCCAGTGAGGCCGGCCATCGAGATGCCGAAATAGGCCCAGATGAGCGCCCAGCCGCCAATGCCGCCGGCGGTGAGGCCGAGGCCGCGGCAAATATAGGCGTAGATAGAGCCGGCGCCGGCCGAGCGTTTCGCAAACTGGTTCAGATTGAACGCGACGAACATCAGCATCACCGTGCCGAGCGCGTAAGGCAGCCAGCTCCAGTCGCCGGTGTTCGAATACATGACGGGAACGATGAGCGCCGCGGTCATCGTGGGAGAGATGAGCGCGACGTTCTGGGCAAGAAGTTCGGTGAAACCCAGACAATTGGGTTTCAGTCCTCGAGTGGTCGTGGCGGACATGACTACTGGTCCTTCAAAGAGGATTGATCCTCTTGCGGCCGTCGATTCACGAGCCTCCCTACCTCGCGACCGTTCGGCCGCAATTGAACTCAGGCTATGAACGGCTTGGCCCGTCGAGAACATCCAGTTTTTAAATGGACACTGGTCCAGCCGCAGAGGGAAACGCGGCTGGACCCCTGGCCCCTTGCGGAGCAAGAAACTGGCTCTTTCCTTGGACCAAAGAAGCCATATTCGGGGCTTTGATGCGACCCTGGACCTCGATTTGCATGGGTGAAAAGTTTTGACGCAAAACGGACCGCGCGATGACCTTGTTTGACGCTTCGCCGGTTGAAGACAGGCGCGATGCACTGCCCGAAGTGAGCCCGATCCTGTTAGCGGGAACGATACGACCGCTCACTGAAAATCGTATGAGCGGCGTCGCAAAAGTCCCAGTTCCCGGCCCTTGGACGATCACGCCAAACGGCCTCGTTGGCGATGCGCAAGCGGACCTCGAACATCACGGCGGCTCGGAAAAGGCGCTCATGCATTATCCGCACGATCATTATGAGCACTGGCGCCGCGACATCGGCGCGCATGCGCTGCTCGACGCGCCGGGTGCCTTCGGCGAGAACGTCTCGACCTCCGGCTGGACCGAGGCGCAGGTCCATCTCGGCGATATCGTGCGCCTCGGCCGCGTGATTTTGCAGGTCAGCCAAGGCCGCCAACCCTGTTGGAAGCTCAATTTCCGCTTCGGCCGGATGAAAATGGCCATCGACGTGCAAAACACGGGTCGCACCGGTTGGTACTACCGCGTGCTCGAGCCGGGTATCGTCGAACCCGGCGAAACCATGCGGATCGTCGAGCGCCCCTGCCCCGATTGGCCGCTCACGCGTCTCATCGACATTCTCTACAAACGCGTGGACGATGTGAAATCGCTCGAAGTCATGGCCGAGATGCCGCTCCTCGCTGAGGATTGGCGGCTGATCGCGCGCCGCAGGCTCGCCCTGCGCGAAACCGAGGACTGGACCAGCCGTCTCGCGGGTCCGAAGGATTAAAAAGGGGCCAGCGCGAGCGCAGCCGGCCGAAATCTACATGGATTTTGCAAGGGAAAACGGAGCAGAAGGCCAATCATGCTTCGTCCCTGGGTTCCCAATATCATCGTCCGCGCCGAAGGGCGCGGCAGCCTCAGCCTGCGGATCGCGCAAGCGATTATCGAGGAGATTCAGCGTGGCCGGCTCGCGGCGGGCGATTCCCTGCCCGGGACGCGGGATCTCGCCCGCGATCTCTCGGTCAACCGCAAGACTGTCGTTCAGGCCTATGAGGAGCTGAACGCGCAGGGCTGGGTCACGACCGACATGCGCCGTGGCACGTTCGTCGCGCGCAGCATTGGCGAGGCGCCGGCGCGCAGCGCGGACCCGGAGCCGGCAAAATCGATCGCCGGCCCGCGCGGCCGCGAGGTGCGCCCGCCCCTGCTCTGGCCGCCGCAAGGCAAGATCCGCTTCGACGACGGCGCGCCCGATCCGCGCCTGATCCCAGCGACAGCCATCGCCCAGGCCTATGCAAGCGGCGCGCGCGCCGCTGCGCGTCAGCGCCTGCTCTGCTATGGCGACCCGCGCGGCACCGAGGCGCTGCGCCAATCGATTTCCAAAATGCTCAACATGACGCGCGGTCTCAACACGACGCCCGACAATATCTGCGTCACGCGCGGCAGCCAGATGGCCCTCTACGTGATCGCCCAATGTCTCGTCGCCCGCGACGACACGGTGATTTTCGAGGAACTCACCTATCCGCCCGCGGTGCAGGCCTTCGCCCTCGCCGGCGCGCGCATCGCCAGCGCGCGGCTCACCCCGGAAGGCATCGATCTCGATCACCTTGAAGACATCTGCCGGCACACGCGCGTGCGCGCCGTCTATCTAACGCCCGGCCACCAATTTCCGACGACCGTCGTGTTGCGCCCGAGCGCGCGTCTGCGCCTGCGCGCGCTCGCCGCGCAATTCGGCTTCGTCGTGATCGAAGACGATTACGACCACGAATTCCAGTTCGAGCATCAGCCGATGTTCCCGCTCGCCAGCAATGACTCAAGCGGCCAGATCGTCTACGTCGGCTCGTTCTCGAAAATCCTTTCCCCCAGCCTGCGCATCGGCTACGTCGTGGGCCCCACCCGCATCATCGAACAGATCGGAAATTGGATCGGCACGATCGACCGCCAGGGCGACCCGATTACCGAACTCGCCATCGTCGAACTGATCGAGTCGGGCCAATTGCGCCGCCACATCAAACGCGTCCACGCGATTTTCGACAAGCGGCGCGCGGCTTTCGCCGAAACGTTGCGTGCCGAGCTCGGAGGCCAAGCGAGCTTCGAGATGCCAACCGGCGGCCTCGCTTTTTGGGTGCGTTTTCCAGACTCTTTCGATCTCGAAAGATTGGAACGCCAGCCCGGCTCCCCACAATTTCTGACGAGCAATCAATGCGCGATCGGGGGGCGTCCGAAGCCGGCCGCGCGCCTCGGCTTTGCCAGTCTCGATGCGCATGAGATGGCGACAACGGTCGCCGCGTTGAAGAGCGCTTTGAAAGAGGCACAGACCCGGACCGTCACCCCCTCTTTGCGCACGGAAGCGAACGCAAATACACCGTCGAACCCCGCGCCCAAAGCGAAGGTTGTGGCGTCAGGGCGAAAAGACGACGCTGTTCGGGAATGATTTTTGGCGAACGGCGGGGAGGAACGAACGGCGCTGGCGGCGGCCGCGCCCTTCCGCTAGACTCTCTTCCGTACCCAACAATAACTTTTTGCCAGTCCCGCACGCGGTGCGTGGAAACTTGTCCTCAAGGGAAACGCCATGCATCTCTCAAATGAAAGTCTGATCGTTATTATATTGGTAGGCGTGATCGCCGGCTGGTTGGCCGGTCAAATCATGCAGGGCAGCGGCTTTGGGCTCGTCGGGGACTTGATCATCGGCATCGTCGGCGCCTTCATCGGCGATTGGCTTCTGCCCCAATTGCATCTTCATTTAGGTGTCGGGATCGTTGCTCTGATCATAAACGCCACCATCGGAGCGATTGTGCTGCTGCTCATCCTCGGTCTCGTTGGCCGTCGCGGCGGCTGGGGACGTCGCCGTCGGCGTTGGTGAAGCTGCCACTGCTGAACATCTGCGATGCACGCAGCTCTGTTAAAGCCGGAATGAGACGGATGATGGTGGGAGAGGAAGGACTCGAACCTTCGAAGGCATAGCCAGCGGATTTACAGTCCGCCCCCTTTGCCGCTCGGGACACTCTCCCCCGCACGCGTCAGGCCGGGGCCCGCAGGGCGGAAGGCAGCTTATGGGAAAGCGACCCCGCCTCTGTCAACCCCAGAAGCGCTGGGCACTCTGGCGAGGCGGCCGTCGCCCTATAGGAATTAGACTCCAACCGGCCTAACTTGAGCATGTGAACGAGCGGCTTCATAACAACAGACGAGGAGTCCAAATGCCGCAGTTTAATCCGCATGCGACCGCTTCCGCCCGCGCCGTTCAGGCATGGCAAATACTCGTCGGTAAGGCGATGAATCGGCAAACTATCACTTACGAAGGTCTGTCCCGCTTGATGTTCGGCAAAAACGCCGCAGGCGTTCTGGCGGGCATTCTGGGGCACATCGCGTTCTACTGTAACGACAATGATCTGCCTCCACTTACTTCGATCGTCGTAGGTAAAAGTCGCGGGACACCCGGGGAGGAGATTCCCATCGATCCTTCCGTTATCGACGAGAAACGGGAGGAGGTCTACCAATGCGATTGGTATGACATTCGCCCTCCTTCGGAGGAAGAATTAGGTTCTGCTTACTCCCGCCACATGGGCTAAATTCAAACTGTAAGGGCGCCGGGTAGAGATAGCGTGATGTACGACGATCCGAATCTAGTTGAAGACAGACTCGTCGCCAGCGCGCCTCCAATGGCTCTGGACGCCCGCGCGTGAAGCAACGCAACCGGCACAAAGGAAAAGAAGGCAGCCGCAAGCCTGAGGGCCGCGCGGCGCCAGCGCCGCACGAGCATCGAGCCACGAAGCGCAATGATGCTCCGGCGTTTCGCCGCCCGAGTGCCGATGTCACCATTCTCTACGGCTTTCATTCCGTTCTCGAAGCGCTGCGCAACAAAAACCGCGCGCTTTTCGCGCTTTATGCGACGCAGGCCGCTGCAGACCGCCTCAAGCCAGAGATCGAAGCAACGGGCGTTGCCGTCCATCTCATCGAGACCGACGATCTGACGCGGCGGCTCGGCCGCGATGCGGTTCATCAAGGCGTGTTGCTCGAAGCCAAGCCCCTGCCCTCACCCGAACTCGACGAAATCGCGCAGAAGAGCGGCATCATTCTGGTGCTCGATCAGATCACCGATCCACATAATGTCGGCGCCATTCTGCGCTCGGCCGCCGCCTTCGGAGTCGATGCAGTCGTGACGACCGAGCGGCATGCGCCGGAGCTTTCGGGCGTCTTGGCGAAAGCCGCCTCAGGCGCGCTCGAACATGTGGCGGTGATCGAAGTCGTCAATCTCGCCCGCGCGCTCGATGAACTCGGCGATCTCGGCGTTCTGAAGATCGGCCTCGATTCAGAGGCACCTCAGCCCTTGCAGACGATTGCGCTGACGCGTCCGCTCGCGCTAGTGCTCGGCGCCGAAGGCAAGGGCTTGCGAAGACTCAGCCGAGAGAAATGCGATCATCTCGCGCGTCTCGATCTCCCCGGACCGATCAAGAGCCTGAATGTCTCGAACGCCTGCGCCATTGCTCTGGCGCTGGTGACATTGTCGCCTGCGCGCTAAGCCATGCCAATCAATGCCGCGCCTCAAGGACCCAGGGCGGACAGGTATTGGTGGTGCCGTAACTCACTTTCGGCAGCTTGTGATGTTCCGCCGTCTTGCGCAATTCGATGACGAGCGGCACCACGCAACGCGGCTGCGTTCTCACCCGCGGAATCATGTAGATGGGCGGAAGAACGGCGCCGTCCTCGTCGTCGTAATCGCCAGCGGCCTCATCATAAGATGGGATTTCGATAGTGCCGGAGTAAAGCTGCGGCAGTCCCTCGCCGCCGAATTGCGCAGAGCCAAATCTGTGGTGAAACGCATGCGCCTGCTGCATCGGCGAAATGGCATGCGGCACATGTCCGGAGAAGACCGAAAAGCCCGCGCGACCCGCAGTCGCGTGCGTTGCGGCATAAGATTGATGCGCTGACCACAACATTGCAGCGCAACAAAACACAATTCCGAGCGCCGCGGTCTTAGACGAAGTTCTCATGCCGGCTCCCATCGACCCACCGTCCGTTCCGACATAGTATCGGCCAGTTGCGGGACTCGCTACTCGAGAGTGCGAGCACACCGCGCTCCAACCTATAAAAATAAAAAATAGGGCCAGAAGGGCCGCCAGGAAACGAAGGACAGGGCCATGACCAATATAGCAATGAGTAAGGGGGCAGCTCCCGTAGGGCAATACAGCGGGATGACGGGCGAGCAGAAGATGGTGATTCTCGCCTCTTCGCTTGGGACCGTTTTCGAGTGGTACGATTTCTACATCTACGGCACGCTCGCAATATATCTCGCAAAATACTTCTTCTCGCCGGAAATCGCCGCGAACGTCCGCTTCGTCTTGACACTGCTCGCCTTTGCCGCGGGCTTTGCGGTTCGGCCGTTCGGCGCGCTGATCTTCGGCCGGCTCGGCGATTTGATCGGCCGCAAATACACCTTCCTCATCACCATGACGTTGATGGGCCTCGGCACATTCTTCATCGGTTTGCTGCCGGGCTATGCGAAATGGGGCGTTCTCGCGCCGGTTGTGTTGGTCGGCTTGCGGCTGGTACAGGGCCTCGCACTCGGCGGCGAATATGGCGGTGCGGCGATCTATGTCGCCGAACATGCGCCCCCGGGAAAGCGCGGCTACTATACGTCGTGGATTCAGACGACCGCCACGCTCGGCCTTTTCATGGCCTTGTTGCTGATCATTGGCATTAGCACCTGGTTGGGCAAAGAGGCCTTCGGCGACTGGGGCTGGCGCGTTCCGTTCCTGCTGTCGGCGCTGCTCTTGGCGATCTCGTTGTGGATCCGTTTGAAACTCGCCGAATCGCCCCTATTCCAGCGCATGGTCGAGGAAGGCACACGATCGAAGAAGCCGCTTGCCGAAGCCTTCGGCCAGTGGAGCAACGCGAAGGTCGCGCTCGCCGCGCTCTTCGGCGCCACCGCCGGTGAAGCCGTGATCTGGTACGGCGGCCAGTTCTATGCGCTGTTCTTCCTCACGCAGACGCTCAAGGTTGCGCCCTTCACGGCCCAAATCATGATCGTCATCGCGCTGGCCATCGGCACGCCGTTCTTCATCGTGTTCGGCGCGCTCTCTGACAAGATCGGCAGGAAGCCGATCATGCTCGCGGGCTTCCTGATCGCGGCTTTGACCTACTTCCCGATCTTCCAGGGCATCACCCACTTCGCCAATCCGAAGTTGGAGACGGCTTTGGCGAACTCGCCGGTGACGGTGATCGCGGACCCTGCGACCTGCTCGTTCCAGTTCAAGGCGACCGGGACCGAGAAGTTCACGACGGGCTGCGACGTCATCAAAGCCGCGCTCGTGAAGGCATCGGTGAACTACAACAATGAAACCGCACCCGCCGGCACAACGGCGAGCGTGAAGATTGGCGATACGGTGATCGCCTCGGACGCGAAGGACGCCGACAAGCAGATCGAAGCGGCGATCAAAGAGCACGGTTATCCGGCGAAGGCCGACCCGGCCGACATCAACCAGCCGATGACGGTGCTCCTGCTCGCGATCCTCGTCGTCTTTGTGACGATGGTCTATGGGCCGATCGCCGCCTGGCTTGTCGAATTGTTCCCGACCCGCATCCGCTACAGCGGCTTGTCATTGCCTTACCACATCGGCAATGGTTGGTTCGGCGGCTTCTTGCCAGCGACAGTCTTCGCCATCGTCGCGGCGACGGGCAACATCTATTCGGGTCTCTGGTATCCGATTATTATTGCCGTGATGAGCTTCGTGGTCGGCCTTCTCTTCCTGCCGGAAACGAAGGACCGCAACATCTCAACGATGTGACGTCTTGTTGTAAGTGCGGGACGGCACTGCCGTCCCGCATTTCACGATCGACAAACAAAAAGGCCTCGCCGAAAGCGAGGCCTTTTTCTTTATGGTTTGAGGCGAACTGCCTTCGCTTAATTCTGGAAATAATGCAGGCAGACCGGGTTGCCATCCTGATCTGGCTGGCTCCGCCATTTGGCGCAGCGCGCACCAGGACCCGGGCCGGGACCGCCGTCATAGTCACCGGGACCGGCGGCAGCCGGATCGTAATAGCCGGGCGGCGGCGGATAAGGCGCATAATAATAGCCGGGCGGCGGCGGTGGTGGCGAATTGGCGATGGCCGCGCCCGCCAGGACGCCGAGAGCCGTGCCGCCGATGATGCCGGCGGCAATGGCGCCGCCGTCGCCTGCCCGCGCGGGAACGGCTGCGGTCATGAGACTGGCGGCAAGGCCGAGGGCCATGCCGGCCTTAAGGGTCGATCCGATCATATCCGACATTCTCCCCTGCTGAAGGGCGCGAAGCGCAATTACGAAAGACTTCAAAACGACGCTATGATTCTTAACATAGCAATAATCGCCCGGATCTTTTCTTCACAAGGCCGAGACGGCGATGGACCGCGGCACCGTTCGCGATCCCTGCCCGCCCGCCGATCGGCACAAGAGTTCCGCGGGCCGTGACGCTTTCGGTAGTTCCCCATTGCGGCGCAGTTGGGGCCGAAGATGCGGGATTGGAGGATGGTTGCAAGTCGCGGCGCCGGCTGCTAGCTCACAAACCGGTGAGATGATCGCCTGCGAGTCAGGCGCGATCGCGGCGCCTCATCAGCCGGTTTAGCTCAGTTGGTAGAGCAACTGATTTGTAATCAGTAGGTCGCGGGTTCGACTCCTGCAACCGGCACCAACAACATCAACGCATTAGTTCGCGGGACACCGAGAACCTTCATAGAACATCAGACTTTTTTTGGCCGTCGGAAAGTCGGACGTCCGACTTTCGTGCTTTTCGAGCTGAAGTCATGCAAGGCGTTCGTGTAAGCCATTGAGCCGTATGCGCGGCCACTAACTTTGAATCAGTGGCCGCAGATTCGGCCCTGGCTAAAAATTCCGAACCAAAGTGACCTATGGCAACTGCGATAATTGATCCTTCGGTTTCCAACGTGTGGGCGCCGCTGCTGCCAGTAGTAGTTGGCGGTTTGATTGCGCTCGCAGGGAGTTGGTTGGGGCCATGGCTTTCACAGCGTCAAAAAGAAAAGATGGAGGAAAAAACGCGACGCGCCGAGAAGTTTGAGGAATTAGTAAAAGCGATTTATGAGCTTGAGCACTGGCTCGATATGGAACGCAACAGTTCCCTAGTTGGCGACTTCACCGATAGAAGGCTTTCTCCGTTTGCAAAGATCGAAGCCATATCCACTTTGTATTTTTCCGAATTTGAGGAACAGGTTTGTGATCTAGATAAGGCGCTGGCGGCCTACATCGCTTGGGCTACCACGATCGGTTACAAGAAAGTCGTCGGCGAATTGAGCGCATCGGAAACAAATTTGGATGGCTTCGACGAAGTTCTGGACCGCTACAATCAGGCGAACGGCGCGCTGTTGGACGCGCTAAAGGATTTTGCGAAACGCGAATTTCAGAGTAAGTCCTAAGGCCTGGACAAAGCCTTCTGTCTCGGTCCGTTGGTTGACTGCAGCCATCCACCGAGCGCCAAAACGACGATAAAAAAATCGACGTCCGACTTTCATCAATTTCTTGACCAGAATCGGATGGCGCCCACGCGTAAGTCTTTGAAATTTATAGTGCGGCTTATATTTTGTAATCAGTAGGTCGCGGGTTCGACTCCTGCAACCGGCACCAATAAAATCAAATATTTATACGAAATAATTGAAGTGAAGCAGGGGCCTTTTGAGGGCTGGTAAGCGGCCGGTAAGCAATAATTGGAAATGAAGAGAAACGATCAGCCATCTTCAGCC
>JBEKNV010000017.1:0-51900 GCA_049522395.1 Methylovirgula sp. | reverse complement strand
CAGTGAAATTGAATTCCCCGTGAAGATGCGGGGTTCCTGCGGTCAGACGGAAAGACCCCGTGCACCTTTACTGTAACTTTGCGCTGGCATTCGTGTCGGCATGTGTAGGATAGGTGGTAGGCGTTGAAGCGCGGGCGCCAGCTCGTGTGGAGCCGTCCTTGAAATACCACCCTTGTCGACATGGATGTCTAACCGGGCTCCGTCATCCGGAGCCGGGACAGCGCATGGTGGGCAGTTTGACTGGGGCGGTCGCCTCCCAAAGAGTAACGGAGGCGCGCGATGGTGGGCTCAGAGCGGTCGGAAATCGCTCGTTGAGTGCAATGGCATAAGCCTGCCTGACTGCGAGACTGACAAGTCGAGCAGAGACGAAAGTCGGTCATAGTGATCCGGTGGTCCCTCGTGGAAGGGCCATCGCTCAACGGATAAAAGGTACGCCGGGGATAACAGGCTGATAACTCCCAAGAGTCCATATCGACGGAGTTGTTTGGCACCTCGATGTCGGCTCATCACATCCTGGGGCTGGAGTCGCCGATTAAAGTGGTACGTGAGCTGGGTTCAGAACGTCGTGAGACAGTTCGGTCCCTATCTGCCGTGGGTGTAGGAGAATTGAGAGGATTTGTCCCTAGTACGAGAGGACCGGGATGAACGTACCTCTGGTGGAGCAGTTGTGGCGCCAGCCGCAGTGCTGCGTAGCTATGTACGGAACGGATAACCGCTGAAGGCATCTAAGCGGGAAACCGACCTCAAAACGAGTTCTCCCTTGAGAGCCGTGGAAGACGACCACGTTGATAGGCCGGGTGTGGAAGCGCAGCAATGCGTGTAGCTTACCGGTACTAATAGCTCGATTGACTTGATCGTTCTCATTACTCAATGCCCATCATTGGGCGCATCATCCCGAAAAGTTGTGAGGCTTTTCGGATCAAGATGATGCGCAACAAAACATGGGCTCGTTTCAAGACCAGCGCGACGACGAGTTTCTCGGATCAAGTCCGAGAACGCTCGCTTCGCTCGCGGTTTGCTTCAATTCCTGCCTTTTGCCGGCCTGGTGGCTTCGGCGAAGTGATAAGACCCGATCCCATCCCGAACTCGGCCGTCAAACGCTTCAGCGCCAATGGTACTATGTCTCAAGACATGGGAGAGTAGGTCGTTGCCAGGCCTGCCAAAGGCAGGAATATTCCTCTTCGCAAACTTACAAACGGCGGCTTCCGAGCCCTCAGGGGTTTTGGCGGCCGCCGTTCGTCTTTGCCGGAACAACAAGGCAAACTGATAAAAAAGCGCTATATCTTTGGCGCGGGGTGGAGCAGCCCGGTAGCTCGTCAGGCTCATAACCTGAAGGTCACAGGTTCAAATCCTGTCCCCGCAACCAAAGTCCTGTTACGTTTGACCGCCGAATTTTTTTCGGCGGTTTTTTTATGCCCGCGTTTTGAATCGCGGCCGACAGAAGTCGCCGAACCATCGTCTCGAGCATGAACAGATTATCGATTCTTCTCACCGGCCTGCGCCGGCACATCGTCAACGCGCCCTGGAAGCTCGCCTATCTTTTTGTCCTCATCAGGCGGCGGCTCTTCGAAAAATCGCCGAACAGCATCGCGGTCGTCTCTTTCTACATGCAAAATATCGCGAAACGCGTCGTGGACACCCAGGCTCAGGCGATCGCGCGCTTTCTGCCGGCGGCCGTCGATCTCGTGCAGTTGAAGACAGGCTTCAATCACGGCCGCTCGATCGATCTCTTTGTTGCTCTGTCAGGCTATGATCTCATCATCCTTCTCGATATCGATTGCATTCCGATCGCCGCAACGGCGCTGGCGGATCTCGTCACAAAAGTGAAAGCCGGCCAGTTCGTCGGCGCGGCGCAGCGCGCCAATCACATCGGCAACGATCGCCATCTCTATGTGGGGCCCTTTCTCATGGCTTTCGACCGGGCGATTCTTGCGCGGCTCGGCAGGCCGAGCTTTCGCGAGAGCCGGCGCGGCGATGTCGGCGAAGAGCTGACCTATCGTGCCGAGACGGCGCATGTGCCGATCCATTTCCTTTGGCCGACCTCCTGCGAGGAAGCAAAATGGCATTTGCAGGACGACATCAGTTTCGGCCGCAACACGATCTACGACCGCGCCTTTCTGCACGCCTTCGAAATTCGCATGCCGGAGCAGCAGGCGGCCTTTGTGCAAACGGTCAATCGCCTGCTCAATGGCGAGAAAATGTTTTCCGCTTAGCAATGTAGTCCGAGATTTATGCGCTGGCGCCGTTCGCTGATGCTGCTTTGCTGAGCCCGGCCCTCAACATGGCCGCCTCGCAAACTTCCCGGTCAGAATTCGTATAGGCGAGGAAATAGACCTGATCGATGGCGGTTTCTTTCGCAACTTCGAAATGCTCCAAGGCGGCGCGGACAAAGGCATCGGCAACATCTTGCATATCGACTCCCGCGCTGCGGCTGCCAAACAGCGGAATCAAGATCGAGTGCAGCCTGTTGCGATAGGCGAAGCGCGTGTTCAATCTGTCGACATATTTCAGCACCGCACTGACGCAGCGCGAATGGTTGCGGATGGGCACGAACCCCTTGCCGGGCTCGCCATGCATGGCCGCGACATGCAAAATGACTTTGACATTGTTGGTTTGCCCCAGTGTGCCGGGAGCGGTGTGGAGGACAGTGCCGGCCTCCGCCACCGCCGATCGACGCATCTGTTTCTCCAACTGGTCGACGATCGTGTCCTCGATCACCTGGCCGGTGTGATCGCGCTTTGCGCCGAAGAAGCGGATGATCGCGGAAATGGAATCATCATGCGCCCGCGCCATCTGCATCTTTGTGTTCTCGGGATTGACCCAAACATCGACGAAATCGATATTGGCGATATCACCGGTGATATAGCCAATCGTTTTGGTACCGTTTGGCGCCCGCCATTCCTGTTTTTTGCGTTCTGTGAGAGGCCGCGCGCGACGCGTCACATTGAGACCAGGAATTAGCGTATGGACGAGGCTGTCGATATTATGCTCCAGCAGACTGTTCTTGATGGCGGTCTCCAGCATATGGCGGGCGAGATCGATGCTTTCCGGCGTGCTCTCGTCATATTCGAACACCAGCATGCTGCCGATGTTGAACGGAATCATGGAGCCTGCCCTGCGTACCAAGATCGTGCCGCTCCGGCAGGCCGTGTGGCGCACACCCAGCTCGTAGAACACGTTCGGATTATTCGTCGTGATGTCGACGATGACCACATCGGATGAAATGATCCGCTCGATCATATCCTTGTGGATGAGGCCGGCCTTGCTCACCTCGTCGCAGCGCTTGCCGTTCAGCGCGAGCGCCCTGATCGTCGGCTTGAAAATCGTGTCATGGATATAGTCGAAGTCGATGTCTTGCTTCTTGCCGAACGGCATGATGACGAAGCACGACTTGCCCGCCGTGTGGGAGGGGGCGCTTTCATCTTCCGGCCGCAAGGTCGATGTGTCGCTCACCAGCAGACTCCGGAACGCGACGCTTCACATGGGCCCATGCTATAGAAGCCTGAACCCGCGCTCAAGCTGGCAATTCGGCGAGGCGGCGCCACAAGGGTGGAGAGTTAATAGAGAGACTTAACGTGTTCGCGCCGCGCCCCACTCTTCTCTTCGATGGCGATTGCGGCATCTGCCGCCGCTGGGTCACTTATTGGCGCCTGCTCACGGAGGAGCGCGTCGTCTATCGGCCTTATCAGGAGGCCGCTGCCGATTTTCCCAACCTTGCTGAGCACGACCTCGCGCGGGCGATTGTTCTCGTCGAACCGGACGGCGAAATGTTTTCGGGCGCCGCCGCGACGTTCCGTTTGCTCAAGATGGCGGATGGCAAAGCCTATTTGTGGACGCTCTATCGCTTTCTGCCCTGCTTTGCGCCGCTTTCCGAATTGGCCTACGGTTTTCTCTCGCGCCACCGCGGTCTCCTCGCCGCGCTCACCACCATCCTCTGGGGCCCAAAGCTCGAGCCCGAGGGCATGGACCTCGCACGCTTTCTCTTTCTTCGCCTCTTTGGTGCAATTCTTCTCAGCGCCTTTGTCTCGCTTGCTGTGCAGATCCTCGGCCTTGTCGGCCATCAAGGACTGTTGCCGGCGGCCCCCTATCTTGCCGCCGCGCATCAAGGTTGGGGAGCCTCGGCCTATTGGCGTCTGCCGACTCTCTTCTGGCTCAATGCCAGCGATACTGCGCTGCTCGGCGCCGCCATTCTGGGCGCGCTGTGCGGCGCGCTCGTGCTCGTCAATGTTTTAGTGCGGCCGGCGCTGATCGCCGCCTTCGTGCTTTATCTGTCGCTTGTCTATGCAGGACAGATTTTCTTGAATTACCAATGGGACCAGTTGTTTCTCGAGACGGATTTCCTCGCCATCTTTCTGACGGGCGGCTCTACGATCCTCGTCTTTCTCTTTCGATTTTTGGCCTTCCGTTTTCTGTTCCTAGCCGGCGCGACAAAACTTCTCTCCGGCGACCAAAGCTGGCAAAGGCTCACCGCGCTCGATACGCATTTCTGGACGCAGCCTCTGCCCGCGCCCCTTGCGTGGCCCGCGAGCCTGCTACCGGAACCCATACTCCATGCTGGGACCGCCGCGGCGCTCGTCCTCGAAGTCGCCCTCGCCTTCATGATTTTTCTGCCGCGCCGGCCGCGCATGCTTTTCGCATGGGGCGTGCTGATCTTTCAGCTTATGATCGTCGCGACCGGCAATTTCAATTTCTTCAATCTGCTCACCATGCTTCTCTGCCTGATGTTCTTCGACGACCAGGCGTTGCGCTCGGTGACGCCCGCGCGTCTCTCAGTGTTTGTCGATCGCCATCGCCCACATGCTGGGCGTATCGCGACTGCCTTCGCCGTGCTTGTCGCGCTCGTCACCGTGCCCGTCGGTCTCGACCGTCTGTATCAACCTTTCGCACATAAGCATTTGCCGATCGTCGGCGCGCTGACGGAGGCAATCGATCCGCTCCTCATCGTCAATCCCTATGGGCTTTTCATCACGACGACGACGACGCGCCCTGAGATCGTGATCCAAGGCTCCGACGATGGACACGCATGGCGCGACTACGTCCTGCGCTTTTATCCCGGTCCGCTTACGCGTGCGCCCGGATGGAACATTCCGCATCAGCCGCGGCTCGATTGGCAAATGTGGTTTGCGGCCTATGGCAGCGCCGGCGACAATCCCTGGTTCATATCGCTGATGCGCGCGCTGCTCGAAGGGCGCGCGTCCATTCTTGCACTCCTCGGCCCCAACCCTTTTCCCACGCATCCACCACATTATCTGCGCGCCACGCTTTATGAGTATCGCTTCGCTCCGCCCGCGCTCTGGCCGTACCAATGGTGGACGCGCCAAGAAGCGGGACTTTATTTTCCGCAGGTCACGCTCGCCGACCTTCCGCCGCTTTCGCCAGGCGAGGGCGCCAAATGATTCGCCTCGAATGACTCGGCTCTGAATCGTCCTTTCTGATTCGCGCTTCGGACAATCCGGAGCGATTTCTTCGTCCACTGCCAAGACGCCGAATCGGCCGCCGCGATCGCTTATGGAAACGCAACCGTCCACAGGGACGAACGAGCTGCGATCCGCGATTTGCACACGCGTCCCCTGCGTCGCCCGGGCGGAGAGGCTGCTGCGAAAAAATCCTCCCCATAATCCTTGTCGTGGAGCTGTTGCATGATGGCGCCACCATGTGATTCTGTTGACGAGTGTTGTTGATTTGAGTCGCGCCCAATACGCTGCTCCTCGTCTCATCGGTAGCGCACGGCGCCCGCAAAGGAGGTCTCGCCAGCACGTCGAAGCCGCGAATCGATTTGGCCTGCGCCATGGAATGGGCCGGGCAAAGCCGTCGTGCAGTCAACTCTCAGTATTGGTCAGCCTGCCTCCCGCGACCGTTGTCGCAGAATTCGCCTAGGATCATGGCATGTCGCTTTCGCAAATCGAATTCGCGCCGAGTGAAAACCCCGTTGATCTCGTCGAAAAATTAGCCGTCCATAAGCAATGGTCGTTCGATCGCGAGGAGGATGATGAGATATCGATTGTGGTGAGCGGCAGTTGGAGCGACTACAACATTGCTTTCACCTGGCTGCCGGAGCTCGAGGCCTTGCATATGGCGTGCGCCTTCGATCTCAAGGTGCCGAATGCACGCCGCAATGAGTCGCTCGCTCTGATCTCGGCGATCAACGAACAGCTCTGGATCGGCCATTTCGACATCTGGCCGCAAGACGGCGTCATCATGTTTCGCCACGCCATGCTGCTCGCGGGCGGAGCATCGCTCAATTCGCATCAGTGCGAATCGGCGCTGACCAATGCGGTTTTCGCTTGCGAGCGCTACTATCAAGCGTTTCAATTCGTGGTGTGGGCCGGCAAGACGAGCCGGGAAGCGCTCGCCACGGCCATGCTTGAGACGCAAGGCGAAGCCTGAATGAGTCATCTGGAATGAGCCGCAAGGGCGGGGCCGACTTCCCCGCTTCTCTGGTTTTGGTTGGCGCCGGCAAGATGGGCGGCGCGATGCTGCGCGGCTGGCTCGACCTCGGGTTTGAGGCCAAACGTATCAGTGTGGTCGAACCACACCCTTCGCCGGATTTACAGGCGCTCTGTGCCGCGCGGGGCGTCGCGCTTGCAGCGCGTGATGGAGCCCCCGACGTTCTCGTCCTCGGCGTCAAGCCGCAGATGCTCGATGAGGTCGCGCCGCGTATTGTGGGCTTCGTCGGCGACACAACGCTCGTCCTTTCCATTCTCGCTGGCAAGACGATCAAGAACATTATCGATCGGCTGCCGCGCGCGCGCGCCGTGGTGCGTGCCATGCCCAATCTCGCCGCTGCGATCGGCAAAGGCGTCACGGGCGCCGTCGCCAATGCCGCCGTCACGCCCGCGCAGCGCCAAATGGCCGATGCGCTGCTCAAAGCCGTGGGCGCCGTCGAATGGCTTCCGGACGAAAGTTTGATCGATGCGCTGACGACGATCTCGGGTTCGGGCCCCGCCTATGTCTTCTATCTCGCCGAATGTCTGGCGGACGCCGGCCGCGCGGCGGGCCTGCCGGCGGAAATGGCCGAGCGCCTGGCGCGGGCCACGGTCGAAGGTTCGGGCGCGCTCTTGGCCGCAGCCGCCGATCAATCGCCCGCTTCTTTGCGCGAAAGCGTCACCTCGCGCGGCGGCGTGACGGCGGCGGCTCTCGACGTCTTGATGGGCAAGGACGGCCTCAAGCCGCTGCTCGAAAAGGCCGTGCTTGCCGCCAAGAAGCGCGCGGGCGAACTTTCCGGCTGATAAACCCTTTTTCCGAAAGACGCAGGCTCGCCTTGGAATGTGCCGCTCAGGGCGATAAGTTTGCTGTATTGGGGGGCAGTCAGTCCGGGAGGCATTCATGACGTTCGAGACCAACGGGATCGCTCCCGCCGCCCCTCAACCCGCAAGCGCGGCGCTGAGCCCGAAAGAGGCCATCGTCGCGGCTCTGCTGGAGCTCGCCGGCGAGCGGAACTGGGAAGATATTTCGCTGACTGAAATCGCCGCGCGGGCGCATGTCTCGCTTTCGACCTTCCGCGATTGTTTTCCCTCCAAAGGCGCGATCCTCTCCGGCTTCGTCCGCAAGATCGACAAGGATGTGCTCGACGGTCTGCCGACGCTCGCGGCCGACGAGCCGGCGAAGGAACGTCTCTTCGATGTGCTGATGCGCAGGCTTGATGTGCTCGCTCCTTATAAGATGGGCGTCGAAGGCATTTTGGAATGGACGGCGCGCGATCCGCTCGCCGTCGCTGCCGTCAACAAGCTGATGCTCAACTCCATGCGTTTCATGCTGGAAGCGGCCGACATCGAGTCCGAAGGCCCCGTCGGCGCCTTGAAGCTGCAAGGCCTCGTCATCGCCTGGTGGCGCGTGTTGCAGACCTGGCTGACGGACGACGATCCGGGCCTCGCCATCACCATGGCGACGCTCGATCGCGAATTGACGCGCGGCGGCAAGCTCATTGCGCGCGCCGAGGATCTGTCGCGCCTGACATCGCCACTCGTCTCGATCGCCCGCGCCCTGCTCGATCGCGGCCGCGGCCACGGCACGTTCAAGGATCACGTCGAAGACGAAGAGCCTCATACTTCGCTCTGAACCAGGCTAAGGACAGCGCCGTGCCTCTCCATCCGAGTTGGGAAGACATCGCGCTGCGTCTTCTCCTTACCCTGATCGCCGGGGCGGTCATTGGCGCTGATCGTGGCATTCGGGGCCACGCGGCGGGACTCAGAACGACGATTCTGGTCAGCCTTGCCGCATCGGTTGCGATGATCCTGACCAATATATTGCTGTCGGTCGAAGGCCGGTCAGCGACGTCCTTCGCGACCTTTGACCCGATGCGCTTGGCCTTGGGCATCCTCACCGGCGTGGGATTCATCGGCGGGGGTACGATTCTACGCCGCGGCGATCTTGCGATCGGCGTCACGACGGCGGCGACGCTTTGGGTGGTGACGGTGATCGGGCTCTGTTTCGGCGCCGGCCAGCTGGCGCTTGCTACCGCCGCAACACTCTTGAGTGTCCTCGCGATCTCGGGGCTCAGATGGGTCGACACGCGGATTCCGCGCAAGCAGAAAGCCGTTCTTGTCGTCGAAGCCGAGTCGACAACGGCTTCAATCCGTCGCCTCGTCGAATTGGTCGCACCGCTCGGCTATCGCGCACGATTTTATCGCCAGAGCCTTGATGCTGAAGCGCACTCGATGCGGCTATATTTTGAAATCACTTGGATACGACCGGAAATTGCCGGGCCGCCGATCGATCTTCTCGACCACATCGCCGCAAACTATTGTGTCGTCTCATTCGAACTCGCGGCCGAACTGCCGCAGTAAGCCTCAGGCCGCCTTCTGCTTCGGCCGCACCTCGGCGGAATAATCTTCGACGAAACTCCGCGACAGCGCGCCGGGCAAGAATTTATGCGGCCCGATTTCGGACACGGGCGTCACTTCGGCGCCGGTGCCGCAGATGAAACATTCCTGAAAATTCGGCAGCTCGTCCGGCATGATGCGGCGCTCGACGACTTCGACGCCGCGCCGGCGCGCGATCTCGATCACCGTGCGCCGCGTAATGCCGTCGAGGAAGCAATCGGCGATCGGCGTATGCAAAGCGCCGTTCTGGACAAAGAAGATATTGGCGCCGGTGCATTCGGCGACGCGGCCCTGCCAATCGAGCATCATCGCATCCGCATAGCCGCGCCGCTCGGCGCGATGTTTCGAGATCGTGCAGATCATGTAAAGCCCTGCCGCTTTGGCGCAGCTCGGCGCCGTCTGCGGATCGGGGCGGCGGTATTCGGCGATGTCGAGCTTGATGCCCTTCATCTTCTCGTTCACGTCGAACATGCTGGGCCAGGGCCACGCTGCGATCGCGACATGTATGGTCGAGTTCTGCGCGGCGACCGCCATCATCTCGCTGCCGCGCCAGGCGACAGGGCGGACATAGCAATCGGCCTGATTGTTCTTATCGACGACAAGCTGCTTTGCCGCATCGAGTTCGGCGACCGAGAAAGGGATTTCAAAGTCGAGCAGATTGGCCGAGCGCTTGAAACGCTCGGAATGCTCCGTCGATTTGAAGATCCGGCCGCCATAGGCGCGTTCGCCTTCAAAGACGCAGGAGGCGTAATGCAGGCCATGCGACAAGACATGAAGCTTGGCGTCCTTCCAATCGACGAGCTTGCCGTCCATCCAGATGACGCCTTCACGCTGGTCGAATGGCACAACCGACATCGATCCCTCTCCCCTTGGCCCGGCTCGGACGATCTTTCGCCGTCTCCCGTCAAGCTCGGCTTGCTTAATCGTCCTGCTGCAGCGCACCGAGCCGCAGAATCCATTTTACGGGGCGGATCGGTACACTCTTGACGGGTAGCAATCTTGCTGAAATATGTCAACGTCGCTGACTTAAATCGGCCGCATCTTGAAGGGATGCATCGCGCGCTTGCTTAATGAGGCGACCGCGAAAAAGGGGAGAGGATGGACTCCGAGCCGCGACTGAAAGATGCCGAACGGCCGAGCGCGCCCCAGGGTGGCGCCAGGCCGGACCCCGCCCAAGCCGCGACGGGGGCGGAGCCGCTGTTCGAATTGATCGAGCTTCTGTTCTTCGCCTATCGGGATTTTGTCGGCGACGCCGATCGTCTGCTCGAGTCCTATGGCTTTGGCCGCGCTCACCATCGCGTGCTGCATTTCGTGAACCGGCGCCCCGGCCTCACCATCGCCGAATTGCTCGACATATTGAAGATCACGAAACAGAGCCTCAATCGCGTGCTCAAAGAACTTCTCGAAAAGGGCTATGTCGAATCCCGCGCCGGTGTCACGGATCGCCGCCAGCGTCAGCTCTATCCGACCGAAAAGGGCACGGCGCTCGCGCTCGATATTGCGCGACTTCAATCGCAGCGCTTCGCGCGGGTCTTTGCCACCTCGTCCGCGAGCGCGCGACAGGACGCGACGGCCTTTCTCCTCGCCATGATTGACCCGGCGGAACGCGAGAAAGTTGCGGCGCTCGTCCAATCCACCGCGTGCTTTCCCGCCGCGCCTAAAAATGGCGATGGTGCTCTCACGTCGGGCGAGATGTCGTGAGCGAGGCGCTGGCAGTTTCCGAGCCGCCGGTTCCGGCCGATGATGCCGCGCATCTTCTGATCGTGGACGATGATGCCCGCATTCGCGTGTTGTTGCAGCGCTATCTCGCCCAACAGGGCTATCGCGTCACGCTCGCCGGCAGCGCCGAAGAGGCGATGGCGGCGCTTAAGAATTTCTCCTTCGATCTCTTGATCCTCGACGTCATGATGCCAGGGCAGAACGGCTTCGAATTTGCCGCGCGGGTTCGCGCCGAATGCGCCGATCTCGCACAAGTGCCGATCCTGATGCTCACGGCGCGCGCCGAGACGGACGACCGCATTCAAGGTTTTGAGAGCGGCGTCGATGATTTTCTTGGCAAGCCCTTCGAGCCGCGCGAACTCGCGCTCCGCATCGCTTCGATCCTACGCCGCGCGAAAGTACAGGCCGTCTCGTCGCAATTGACGCATGTGCGCTTCGGCTCCATGAGTTTCGATCTCGCCCGCGGCGAACTGAAACGCGGCGAGGAGCTGATCCGGCTCACCGAGCGCGAGCGGGAAATGCTTCGGCTTCTCGCGGAAAATGCGGGAGGCACCGTCTCGCGCGAGGCCTTGGCGGGGCCGGGGGGCGCCGGCAATGAACGCACGGTCGACGTGCAGGTCAATCGGCTGCGCCGCAAAATCGAGCGCGATCCGGCCAATCCACTCTATCTTCAAACCGTGCGCGGCGCCGGCTATCGCCTGCTTCTCGACGGCTGAGAATCTCCGATGAGCCTCACGCTTCCTGCCTATCTGGCTCAGCCCCGCACTCTCTGGCGAAGTTTTACGCGCAAGATCGCCTCGCTGATGCCGAAGGGGCTCTATGCGCGCTCGCTTCTCATCGTCATTCTGCCGATGGTTATCCTGCAGACCGTCGTCACTTATGTCTTTTTGGAGCGGCATTGGCAGCTCGTTACGCATCAGCTCTCGACCGCGCTGACGCAAGACATCGCCGCCATCATCGACATTTATCAATCTTATCCGCAGGACAAGAATTACGAGAAGCTGACGCGTATCGCGCAGGAGCGCATGAATATCGACATCGAGTTCCTGCCCAAGGGCGCCTTGCCGCCGCCCTTGCCGAAGCCGTTCTTTTCGATCGTCGATGCCGCGCTGTCGAATGAGATCAGGCGGCAGATCGGCCGGCCGTTCTGGCTCGACACGGTCGGGCGCTCCAATCTCATCGAAATCCGCATCCTCTTGGATAATGCGATTCTGCGCGTCGTCGCCTATCGCAGCGCCGCCTATGCTTCGAACTCCTACATCTTCCTCCTCTGGATGCTCGGCACATCGCTCGTGCTGATCCTTGTCGCCATCGGCTTCCTGCGGAATCAGATCAAGCCGATCCTGCGGCTTGCGGCATCGGCCGAAGCCTTCGGCAAAGGCCGCGACGCGCCCTTCCGGCCACGCGGCGCGCGCGAAGTGCGCCAAGCCGGCCAGGCCTTCATCGAAATGAAACGCCGCATCGAGCGCTCGATCGACCAACGCACCGCGATGCTGAGCGGCGTCAGCCACGATCTGCGCACCATTCTCACGCGCTTCAAACTGTCGCTCGCTCTGATGGATGATCCCGAAACGGAGGATATGCAGAAAGACGTCGCCGAAATGCAGCGCATGCTGGAGGCCTATCTCGCCTTCGCGCGGGGCGACGCCGGCGAGACGGCGGCACGGATCAATATGCGCGAATTTCTCGAAGCGCTGCGCAATGACGCCGAGCGGCACGGGCGCAAGGCTGCCGTCACTTATTCAGGGGAGCCCTTCGTCACTGTGCGGCCGGACGCTTTCAAACGCTGTCTCGTCAATCTCGTCGCCAATGCGCAGAGCCATGCGAAGACCATCCACATCGAGGCATTGCGCGATCAGCGCTTTCTTACCGTCAATGTGGACGACGACGGGCCGGGTATTCCGGTCGATTTGCGCGAGGATGTGTTCCGGCCCTTTTTCCGCATCGATCCGGCGCGGACGCAAGATGAGAGCAAGGCCGGAACAGGTCTGGGGCTCGCGATTGCCCGCGACATCGCCCGCTCGCATGGCGGCGATATCTCGCTCGCCGACAGTCCGCTCGGTGGATTGCGCGCGACTGTGCGCGTGCCGGTGTGATCGGATTGCTCGCGGAGTTCGGTTGATACAATCCTTGCGGCGTGCTGCATAAAAGGGCAAGTTGTCTTCATTGTTGGCGCGCGCTCATTGGCGGGGAACGTCCCGTGCAAATTTTTCTGTCCTATGCAGGCGAAGAAATCCGTGACCGTTCTTGAGCCGAAAGGAAATGCGGGCGCGGAAGTGGCCGTCCCTCAAAACGCGTCCAAAACTCAGATTCTTGTTTACGGCGGGCTTGCTGCCGTCTCGGGTTTTTTGACCTCCCCTCTTGGCGACGCCCTTAACGCGCTCATCACCCCGCTCGGCCTGAACATCGAGCTGACCAGAGCCATGACCCTTTCTGCGTTGTTGGCGGGACTCGCTTTTGCCATCGCGCTCGTGTGCGGGCTTGCCTATCATCTTAGATTTCGTCTGAGACAGCTGGTGATCATCCCCTTTGTGCTGACCGGCTGGTTTTTGGCCGTGCAGACTTGCGATGTGCTTGATGTCAATATGCCTGGACAGGACGCGCAGACGGTCGAACTTGCGGCGCAATGCGCCTCGCAACAGCGGCTCACCCCGAATCAGATCCATTGTCTCCAGGTTCGCGCCTCGCAAGCAGAGGCCAGAGCCGACTCCGTGCAACGGTATTGGAAATCGATTGGGGGTTGGGCCGCTGCCGGAGCGATAGGCGCCTTGCTCACGGGAGTTGGCGTCCCCATTGCGGCGGCCCGCAGATTTTCCTTCGTCTCCCTGTTGGCTACGATTTCGATTGGCGCCGCAGTGGCGATTTTGTGGTTCGCGATTATTGATTTTGCCAATCCCTCCAATTCAGATTCTTGGATCGGCTATGCGCTTTATGTCCCGTGGCAGGCTGGGGTCGCGGTCATCATTGGACGCTCGATCCGCTGATGCGCGTTCGACAATCCGCTTGGCGGATTGCGAGCCACCGTGCGCGTGCCGGTGTGATCGGCCATCGTTAAATGCGGATCTAACCGCAAGAACTTTCGAATACCCTCTAATAATCGGTTCAAAGTGGGAGTTGGTTTCTTAGATTCGTTCCTTGTTCTTCCGTTTTGTCAAATAATCCTCAGCGTCCTTTTGCAGATTATTCGCCCACCGATTCAAATTCGCAGAAGCTTGGTCAGGCAGTTTACCCATCACGCCCTTAGCCGCGGCTTCAGCCTGTCCACTCAATAACCTCGTGCAACGAAATGGACCGCCGCGATCATCGCGGAAGTCCAGACCAAGGTGAAGCAACGCCTGGACTTTGTCTTCATCCGGAAGATCGGTAGTCGCAAACCATCGCAGGTGTTTCAGGCGTTTCTGTTCAAACTCTTCGTCATCGCAGTCCCAATAATCGTCCACATTGAACTCAGTTTGCGACTGGGTGATGCCGAATAATTCAATCGATAGGTCAAGAGCCAATTGTTCAGTCTCAGGCGACAAGACGCAACGAGGAAAGCCGTTAAAAAGAAGGCTATCTTCGAGCTTTCGAATTCCGGGAAGGTCGAGCATCCGTATCAGCGGTCGCGAGACCTTTTTCTTCCTAGTGTCAGACAGTTTACTCCAATCAGCATGTCGCGCCTTCATGGCGGGGCTCCGAGAATCAAGCTCACATAATTATACGTTCTTCCACGGGAAAGAACAAACAGTAAACATAAGACGCTGATATCCCTCGCTCTCCCACGATGGTCTCCTTGCGTCCGTGCCGCGGTGCGAGCCACGCGCGCGATCAGCCGAAGACGCCGCGGCCCTGTGCCATTTTGAACGATCTCGACAGACTCCGATCGAATCTGGAAACCATAACGTCGAGACAGGGGCCGGCGGTGGAACTCAGCTCGGCATCGAGGCGTTGCGGTTGAGCTATGTGGAGCGAACTCAATATGGTTCCCCAATCGAGGATGCAGGTGGACGAGCGCCGCGTCCTTGTAATCGAGGATGAGGTGCTGATCCGTATTGCCATTGCCGAACATCTGCGCGCCGCCGGGCTCAGTGTCATCGAGACGGTCAATGCGGACGAGGCATGGTCCTACCTCAAGAGTGGCGGCCGGGTCGACCTGATCTTCTCGGACATTGCGATGCCGGGAACGATGGACGGCCTCGCGCTTGCCAAGCGGGTCAAGGAAAAATTTCCCGAGATCCCGATCGTCCTGACGTCGGGCAATGCCCAATATGCGGCAGACAATATAATCGCGCGCTTTCTTCCGAAACCTTACAGTTTCGACGGCGCGGTGAAATTCGTTCTAGCGACGTTGAAATTCGACCAGCTTAACGCGCCCTGATCTCACGTTGTCATTTCAATCGGGATTGTCGAACCATGGACGATGATTCCTGTGTCTTGATCGTCGAAGCCGACGTATTGGTGCGCAGCGCGCTTGCGGATTATCTGCGCGATTGTGGCTACCGCGTGCTCGAAGTCGCGGACGGTAATGAAGCGCGCGAGATCCTGGTCGAGCCCGCCGCCGCCGTCGATGTCCTGCTCGCCAATGTCAAAGCGCCGAAGGACAGTGGCTTTCTGCTCGCCGTCTGGGTCCGGGCGAACTGCCCGCATGTTGAAGTGGAACTCGTCGGCTCGGTCGAGAATGCCACGCAAAAGGCGGGCGAGATTTGCGCCGATGGCCCGGCGCCTTCCACGCCTTACGATCACAAATTCGTCCTTGACCGCATTCGCCGCCTCATGGCGTCGCGCGAACAGACCAAAGAGAAGGGCAACAGCTGAATTCCGCTGTCGCGCGCTTCAGATCGTCCAATCGTTATATTCGTCGAAATGCGGGATGATGTCGCGCGAGGCGAGATAAGTGAGCACGCTCGTGCTCGCGGCCTCTGCGCTTTCACCCCCGCGTCCGAGAATAAGTTCGGGCGCTTCGGGCACCTCATAGCCCTGATCGATGCCGGTGAAATTCTGGATCTCGCCGGCGAGCGCCTTCTTATAAAGCCCCTTGGGATCGCGGGCGATGCAGATCTCGCGCGGCGTATCGACGAAAATCTCGATGAATTCGCCTGCCGCCAAGGTCTCGCGCACGAGCTGGCGCTCGGCCTGGAACGGCGAGATAAAGGAGCAGAGCACGATGAGGCCCGCGTCCGTCATCAGCTTTGCGACTTCGCCGACGCGACGTATGTTTTCGACGCGATCGACGACGGCAAATCCAAGATCCTTGTTGAGACCGTGACGAACATTGTCGCCGTCGAGCAGGATCGTATGCATGCCCATGCGGTTCAGCCGCGCTTCGACGCGATTGGCAATCGTCGATTTGCCGGCCCCTGAAAGGCCGGTGAACCAAAGCACGCAAGGCCGATGATGCTTCAGCTGCACGCGCGCCTCTTTCGTCACCGTTAGCGCCTGCAGATGCACATTGGTCGCGCGCCGCAAGGCGAAGGCGATGAGCCCAGCGGCGACCGTGGCATTGCTGTAGCGGTCGATCAGAATGAAGGCGCCGGTGATAGGGTTCTCATTGTAGGGATCGAAGGCGACCGGCACATGGCTCGCCAGATTGCAGAAGCCGACTTCGTTCAAGGCCAAGACCTTGGCCGCATGCTGGGCAAGTGTATCGACATCGAGACGATGCTTCAGCTCGGTGACCGTAATCGGAAGCGTGCGCGCGCCGATCTTCATGAGATAGGGCCGGCCCGGCAGAAGCTCCATTTCGCTCATCCAAATGAGATGCGCGCCGAATTGATCGGCGAGCGCAGGGCGTGCTTGGGCCGAAGCGAGAAGATCGCCGCGGCTCACATCGATCTCGTCGGCGAGCGTCAGGGTCACGGCGTCGCCGGCGCTGGCAATGGCGAGATCGCCGTCGGCCGTCACGATGCGCGCGATCCTTGAGGATTTGCCCGATGAGGCCACGACGATCTCGTCGCCCGGCCTGATCGTTCCGCTCGCAATCGTGCCAGAAAAGCCTCGGAAATCGAGATGCGGCCGGTTCACCCACTGCACCGGCATGCGGAAGGGAAGGTCGGCGCGCTCGTCGCCCACATCGATCGTCTCGAGATAAGGGACGAGCGAGGGGCCGTGATACCAGGGCGTCTTGGCGCTGCGGTGTGAGATATTTTCGCCAAAGCGCGCGGAGAGCGGGATCGCGACAAGGCTCGTAAAGCCGAGCGGCGCGGCAAAAGCCGTGAAATCTTTGACGATGGTGTTGAAGACGCGCTCGTCATAGTTGACGAGATCGATCTTGTTGACGGCCAGCACGATGTGCTTGATGCCGAGGAGAGAGACGATCGCCGTATGCCGATGCGTCTGCGTCAACAGGCCCTTGCGCGCATCGACGAGCAGAATCGCGAGATCGGCATTGGAGGCGCCGGTTGCCATGTTGCGGGTATATTGCTCGTGACCTGGCGTGTCGGCGACGATGAAGGCGCGCTTCGGCGTCGAGAAATAGCGATAGGCGACATCGATGGTGATGCCTTGCTGGCGCTCGGCCTCGAGTCCATCGACGAGCAAAGCGAAGTCGATGTCCGCGCCAACAGTGCCGTGCTTTTTCGAGTCGCGTTCGAGCGCGGCGAGCTGATCGTCGAAAATCAACTGCTGCTCATAGAGCAAGCGTCCGATCAAAGTCGATTTGCCGTCATCGACCGAGCCGCAGGTCAAGAAGCGCAAAGCCGGACGCACCGGCGCCTCAGGGGCGGGCGCAGGCTCAGACAGAGCGCGGCTCTCGACAGGCTTATGCATCAGAAATAGCCCTCGCGTTTCTTCTTCTCCATCGAGCCCGATTCATCGTAATCGATCAAGCGGCCTTGCCGCTCGGACGTGGTCGAGGCGCGCATTTCGGCGATGATGTCGGCGAGCGTATCGGCGTCGGAGCGGATCGCGCCGGACAAAGGATAGCAGCCGAGCGTGCGAAAGCGCACTTTTTCGAGGCGTGGCGTTTCGCCCGGCTTCAGCGGCAGGCGCTCGTCATCGACCATGATCAGCGCGCCGTCGCGCTCGACGACGGCACGCTCCTTGGCGAAATAGAGCGGCACGACGGGAATGTTCTCAGTGGCGATATAATCCCAGACGTCGAGCTCGGTCCAATTCGACAGCGGGAAGACGCGCATGGATTCGCCGGGCCCGATCCGCGTGTTGTAGAGGTGCCAGAGTTCTGGGCGCTGGTTGCGAGGGTCCCAGGCGTGGCTTGCTGAGCGATGCGAAAAGACGCGCTCCTTGGCGCGGCTCTTTTCCTCATCGCGCCGCGCGCCACCGAAGGCCGCATCGAACTGATATTTATCGAGCGCCTGGCGCAGACCTTCCGTCTTCATCACTTGCGTGTGGAGCGCCGAGCCCGAGGTCATGGGCGAAATGCCGCGCGCGAGGCCTTCTTGATTGATATGGACAAGAAGCTCGACGCCTAGCCGCGCCGCCGTCTCATCGCGGAAGTGGATCATCTCGCGGAACTTCCAGGTCGTATCGACATGGAGCAGTGGAAACGGCAGTTTCGAGGGATAAAACGCCTTCTGCGCGACATGCAGCATGACGCTCGAATCCTTGCCGATCGAATAGAGCATCACAGGCCGCTCGAACTCGGCGGCGACCTCGCGGATGATGCCGATCGCCTCGGCTTCCAGGCGGCGCAGATGCGGGGTGAGATTGGAATTCACTTATTTCTTCCGTATATACACATAATTCACGTTATTTATGAGCTATTTAGGCCGTCTCGGCCTTCGCCGCAACCAAAACCCTCGCTGCGCAGACGTTTAGCCGCTCGTACCGGGTTTGAGCTGCAGGGCCAAGCCCGCGACGATGAGCGCGACCGCCTCGCAGTGGGCCGCGAGCCCTTGATTAAGCCAACCTTGCGCATCGCGAAAGCGCCGCACGAGCGCATTTTCGGGCACAATCCCAAGCCCGACCTCGTTGGAAACCAAGATCACCGGCCCCGGAAGCGAACTAAGGCTACGCGCCAGCATTTCGCCGGCAAGGTCCACGTCTTTGCCATTCATCATCAGATTGGAGAGCCAGAGCGTCAGGCAATCGACGAGGACGATCCTGTCCTCAGCGGCTTCGCGCATCAGTGCGCCCGCGACATCGATCTCTTCTTCGACGACGCGCCACCGCGGGCCGCGCGCGCCTTGATGTTTGGCGATGCGCTCGGCCATTTCGGCATCGGCCGCGGCCGCCGTTGCGATGAGCACGGGGTTCTTGCCGGAGGCTTCGGCCCGCTGTTGCGCATAGCGGCTCTTGCCGGAGCGCGCGCCGCCGAGGACGAGAAGGGAGCGAGGCGCGAGATCATGGCTCATGACTCAAGCCTTGAGCCGCAAGGCTCCCATGTAATCGCGCTTGCCAAGCGGCACGCCCTTGCCGCGCAGAATGTCGTAGGCGGTCGTCGCGTGAAAATGGAAATTAGGCAGCGCGAAGGAGAGGATGAATCCTTCTGCCGTGAAGACGCGCTTCGTCTCGCTCGTCTCGAGAGAGACTTCTTTGCCCTCGTATGGATTGAGTTCCGCCGGCGATACTTTTTTCAAAGCGTCGAGCGTCTCGGCGATCAGTTTTTGCAGCCCGGCGTAGTCATGCTGCGGACGGTCGGCAGGGAAACGCCGCGCGCCAGCCTTGATCGAGTCGATCGTGCCGATCGAATGCATGGCCACCTGCTGAATTTGAAAGCGGAACGGCCGCATATCCGCAATGATCCGGCTCTCGACGATCTCCTCCGGATCGATGTTCTTCTCGCGGCAAAAGGCGAGGCCTTTTTCGAGAAAGCCGCCGACGGCCGCGACCGTCTGCAGATAGCTAGCGACGCTGATGTCATAGAGCGAAATGGCCATTGTGATCCTTGGGGTTGACGCGCCGGTGCGTGTGCGGAGGGGGCAGTCTATCATGCGACCGCGGAAATCACAGCGCGGGGCGCCCCACGATCGCCTCTTGACAAGGGCGGCCTCTCCTCGTGCAACTAATGAGGAAGACCCGCCTCAATTCCCTCCACGATGGCCTCATGACACGCCTTACTCAGACTCTGATCCTGCTCGGCCTCTCTCTTGCCGCTGCAAATCCTGCGCTCGCCGCCGAGCGCGTCGTCAATGTCTACAACTGGAGCGACTATATCGCGCCCAATGTGCTCGAGGATTTCACCAAGGAGACCGGCATCAAGGTCGTCTACGATACTTATGATTCCAACGAGACGTTGGAGACGAAGCTGCTGGCCGGCAACACGGGCTACGATGTCGTCGTCCCTTCCGGCACTTTTCTCGAACGCCAGATCAAGGCCGGCCTTTATCTCAAACTCGATCGCAGCAAGCTGCCGCATTGGACCGGGCTCTGGCCCGAGGTGATGGAGCGGCTTGCCGTGCACGATCCCGGCAATCAATATGCCGCCGACTATATGTGGTTCACGACCGGCATTGCTTACAACGCCGACAAGGCGCGCGAGCGCCTCGGCGATCAGCCGATCGATTCCTGGGACATAGTTTTCAAACCGGAGCTTTTGAAAAAATTCGCCGATTGCGGCGTCTATGTGCTCGATTCGCCTGAAGACCTGTTCACCATCGCGCTCAACTATCTCAAGCTCAATCCGAATTCGAAAAAGTTTCCGGATCTCCATCGCGCCGCCAATCTGCTCGCAGCGATGCGGCCCAATGTGAAAAAATTCCACTCGTCGGAATATATCAACGCGCTGGCAAATGGCGACATCTGCCTCGCCGTTGGCTGGTCGGGCGATACTTATCAGGCGCGCGCCCGCGCGCGTGAAGCCAACAATGGCGTCGATATCGAATATGCGATTCCGAAAGAAGGTACGCTGATGTCCCTCGATTCGATCGCCATCCCAAAAGACGCGCCGCATGTGGACGAGGCCTATGCCTTCATCGACTTTCTGCTGCGTCCCGACATCGCCGCGCGCAATACCAATACGACGAATTTTGCGAACGGCATGCTCGCGTCGAAAGATCTGGTCTCGCAGGATATTCTCAACAACAAGTCGATCTATCCCGACCCGGATACGATGAAGCGCCTCTTCACCGTCACCTCCTATGACCAGAGCGTGCAGAAATATGTGACGCGGGAGTGGACGCGGGTGAAGACGGGGAAGTGATTCCTCCCCGCTGAGCGCGTCATGGCCGGGCTTGACCCGGCCATCCCGGCACCGATGTTAGGGAATTGCCCGCTCTCTTGGAGCAGCTCGCCTGGATGCGCGGATCAAGTCCGCGCATGACGGAGTAACCCCTTACCCGGCCGCTGCGCGGCCACCCTCTCCCACAGGGAGAGGGTTGGGGCCCCTTGAACTAAAACGCTATGAGATCGCGGTGCCATTGGCGCATCGCTTGCTTGCCGATTCCATGATGTCCCGCCCCCTGGACTTGCAGAATCTGCAAAATTCCTCTCCCCTTCGGGGGAGGATCATTATCATCCATTCCCTGCCGATGATGCGGATCGGCCTCACGGAGGCCATGCGCCAGAATGTCCATTTGTTAAGCAGCAAAGTCGTGAGCTTTGCTAATCCCGGCGAGGCGCAGCCACTCCTGGCGGTGGCGGGCTCGGGCGATGTCCTCATCGTCGATGCCCATGCCTGGGCCGTGCTCGAAGGGCCGACCGAAGCGCCGGAATTGCAGGCCTTGAATGCACGGGGCGTCATGGTCGGCCTCATTGCGGCGGCTGGACGGGACGCCGCCAAACTTCTCGCCAAACGCGGAATCTCAGGGCTCCTTGCGCCCGATGCGGAACTCGATGCCATCGCCGCCTTCGTCGAAGATTTGGCCGCGGGCCGCGCCCATTTCCCGCAGAGCGCCGTCTCGCCCGAAGCGGTTCTTCGGCTCTCGCGTCTTTCGAGCCGGCAGTTCGAAATTCTTGAACTGATGACGCGCGGCCTGCTCAACAAGCAGATCGCATTCGAGCTCGGACTCACCGAAGGCACGGTGAAGAGCCATGTCTCCGCCATTCTCGAAAAACTCGGTTGCGACCGGCGAACGCAGGCTGTCACCGCCTTCATCCAATGTTTTGGTGTCGCGCAGGAACGCCCGGCTGTCGCCTGATACGCGCGCGGAACATCGGGAGCGGTAAGGCGTTGGAGAATCCGGTGTTTCCGCCCGCAGGGCATGCGGCATGTTTTGATCTTGCATGGCGCGGCGCCAAGCGCCAAGAAGATGCCATCGACCAATAAGAAAGCCTAAGGCATGAGCAAGGGACTGAGCGCGCCAGCCTCACAGATTGCCGCGCGCATGGGGCAGAAGGATCTCGTGGACGTTGATGCCGGGACGCCGGGGCCGCTGCTGGAGCGTTATCTGGAGCGCGTCAATCTCGGGCAGATCGAGCGCGATCCGGCGCAGGAAGATGCGATCCGTGTGCTCGACCGTCTGAGCCTCGCGCTCGCCTCTTATCGTCCGGCGCGGAAATCCGCCTCTATCGGCCGCTTTTTTTCGCGCGCAGCCGCGGCCGCGCCTCTCGGCCTCTACATCTGGGGCTCGGTCGGGCGCGGCAAGACGATGCTGATGGATCTCTTCTTTGAAGAGACGCGCCAGCCGCAAAAGAAGCGGCAGCATTTTCACGCTTTCATGGCCGATGTGCATGCGCGCATTTTTGCTGTCCGCCAGCAGATGAAGCAGGGCACGCTGAAGGGCGACGATCCGATCGCGCCCGTCGCCGAGGCAATCGCGGAGGATGCCGCGCTCATCTGTCTCGATGAATTCAGCGTCACGGACATCGCCGATGCGATGATCCTCGGCCGGCTCTTCCAGAATCTCTTTTCACGCGGCGTCGTCATCGTCGCGACGTCGAATGTGAAGCCCGAGGATCTTTATCGCGACGGGCTGAACCGAGCTTTGTTTCTTCCCTGCATCGATCTGCTGCATGAAAGAATGGAGGTGCTGCATCTTTCGGCGCGCACCGATTTCCGCCTCGAAAAACTGATCGGCGAAACGGTCTATCACGTGCCTGCTGATTTCAAGGCGCATGCGGCCTTGACGAGCGCCTTCATGTCCTTGACCGGCGTCGCGCATGGGCCAGAAGCGCGCATCGAAGTTCTTGGCCGTGCCATTCTTGTCCCGCAGGCCAAGGGCCATGTCGCGCGCTTCGGCTTTGCCGATCTCTGTGCTCAAGCTCTCGGTTCGCGCGACTTTCTGGCGATCGCGGAAAATTTCCACACCGTCATCATCGACGCCATTCCGGTCATTCGCCCCGATCAGGCCGATGTCGCCAAAAGGTTCATTCTCCTGGTCGATGCGCTTTATGACCAGCATGTGAAGCTGATCGTCTCCGCCGCGGCCGAGCCCGATGCGCTTTATCTCGGTAGTGAAGGCCGCGAAGCCTTTGAGTTTTCGCGCACGGTGTCGCGGCTGATCGAGATGCGCTCGGCGGCTTACCTCGGCCTGCCGCATGGAACGATCCCTTCGGCCGCGCCCGTCGACGCGGCCGCTCCCGGCGAGGCGTGATCGGCGCGCCGAGCCTCACGGCCGGCGTATCATATTGGCATCGAGAGATTTTTATTCGGCAACATGACGCCGCGGGCCGAATTTCCGCCCATTGTCTAATTGAGCTTTGCCCTGTTCGGCCTTGCATAAGCGGGGCGCTTTGGGCAGAACCCAGGCAGGTATACCAGCCTTCTCTCGGCCAAAAGGCTCGCTGATCCATGGCGCCGGAGCAAGACGTCGCGGCGTTTTCTTCCAGGCTTCGGCCGTGGATGGTCCTGATTCTTGCAGAGCCTTTTGACCGCAATCGTGAGCTCGGATGAACGAGCCGGAACCAGGATAGATAATGGCACGTCCTAAGATCGGATTGATCGGCGCCGGCCAGATCGGCGGAACGCTGGCGCAACTCGCCGCCCTCAAGGGCCTCGGCGATATCGTTCTCTTCGACATCGCGGAAGGCACGCCGCAGGGAAAGGCGCTGGACCTCGCCCAATCCGGCGCCGTGCACGGCTTTTCGTCAGAACTCTCCGGCAGCAATGATTATGCGGCGATCGACGGCGCCGACGTGGTGATCGTGACGGCCGGCGTGCCGCGCAAGCCCGGCATGAGCCGCGACGATCTCCTCGATATCAATCTCAAGGTGATGGACGCCGTCGGCAAGGGCATCAAAAAGCACGCGCCCGAGGCTTTCGTTATCTGCATCACCAATCCGCTCGATGCCATGGTCTGGGCGCTTCAGAAATCGACCGGCTTGCCGGCCAACAAGGTCGTCGGCATGGCGGGCGTTCTCGATTCCGCGCGCTTCTCTCATTTCCTTGCCGAGGAATTCAAAGTCGCGGTCGAAGATGTGAGGGCATTCGTGCTCGGCGGCCACGGCGACGACATGGTGCCGCTGCTGCGCTATTCGACGGTCGCCGGCATTCCTTTGCCCGATCTTGTCAAAATGGGTTGGACGACGCAGGCGCGTCTCGATGCGATCGTCGAGCGCACACGCAAAGGCGGCGGCGAGATCGTCAATCTTCTGAAAACGGGCTCGGCCTTTTATGCGCCGGCGGCCTCCGCCATCGCCATGGCGGAATCTTATCTCCGCGACAAGCGCCGCGTGCTGCCCTGCGCCGCTTATCTCAACGGCGAATACGGTCTCAAAGAAATTTATGTCGGCGTGCCGGTCGTGATCGGTGCCAATGGCGTCGAGAAAGTCGTCGAGATCGCGCTCGATCCCGAAGAAAAGAAGATGTTCGAAAAATCCGTCCATTCCGTGCAGAGCCTCATCGATGCCTGCAAGATCATCAATCCCGCCTTCGCGAAATGACCTCCGTGCGGCGCCTGACGACGTTGCGTCGTGAGCTAAAAAAATGAACATTCACGAATATCAGGCCAAAGCGATTTTGAAGGAGTTCGGCGCCGCCATTTCCCCGGGCGTCGCGATTACCGATGCGACGCAAGCCAAAGCGGCAGCGGCGAAGATCGATAGGCCTGTTTACGTCGTCAAATCGCAGATCCACGCGGGTGGGCGTGGCAAAGGCAAATTCAAAGAGGCGGAAGCGGGCGAAGGCGGCGGCGTGCGTCTGGCGCGCTCGGCCGATGATGTCGTGCGATTTGCCGGGCAAATGCTCGGCCACACTTTGGTGACGGTGCAGACGGGATCCGCCGGCAAGGTCGTCAACCGGCTTTATATTGAAGCCGGCTCCGCCATCGACAAGGAATTCTATCTCTCGTTGCTCGTCGATCGCGTAACAAGCCGTGTCGCTTTTGTCGTCTCGACCGAAGGCGGCGTCGAGATCGAACAGGTTGCGCATAAGACGCCGGAAAAGATCGTGAGCTTCTCCGTCGATCCGGCGACCGGCATTATGCCGCATCATGGCCGCACCGTTGCAAAAGCGCTGGGACTCAGCGGCGATGCTGCGCGCCAGGGGGAGACGCTCACCGCCCAGCTTTATGCGGCCTTCATCGCCAAAGATATGGCGATGCTCGAGATCAATCCGCTGATCCTCTCAAAAGAAGGACAGCTGCGCTGCCTCGATGCGAAGATGAGTTTCGATTCAAACGCGCTCTTCAAACACCCAGAGATCGTCGCGCTGCGCGATGAGACCGAAGAAGACGCCAAAGAGATCGAAGCCTCGAAGCACGATCTCTCTTACATCGCACTCGACGGCAGCATCGGCTGCATGGTCAATGGCGCAGGTCTTGCAATGGCGACGATGGATATCATCAAACTTTATGGCGCGGAGCCTGCGAATTTTCTCGATGTCGGCGGTGGCGCGACGAAAGAGAAAGTCGCGGCCGCGTTCAAGATCATTACGTCCGACAAACATGTGAAGGGCATTCTGGTCAACATTTTCGGCGGCATCATGAAATGCGATGTGATCGCCGAGGGTGTCATCGCCGCCGTGAAAGAGGTGGGACTCGATGTGCCGCTCGTCGTTCGTCTCGAAGGCACGAATGTCGATCTCGGCAAGAAGATCATCGCGACATCCGGCCTCGACGTGATCGCCGCCGACGACCTTGACGATGCCGCGCAGAAAATCGTCGCCGCGGTCAAGAAGCACTGAACGGGCTGAACGCGAACATGCCGATCCTGATCGACAAAGAGACCAAGGTTTTGTGTCAGGGCTTCACCGGCAAGAATGGCACGTTCCATTCCGAGCAGGCGATCGCCTACGGCACGAAGATGGTCGGCGGGACGTCGCCCGGCAAAGGCGGGACCAAACATCTGGGCCTGCCGGTCTTCGATACGGTGCGCGAGGCGAAAGCCGCGACCGGCGCCGAGGCCAGCGTCGTCTATGTGCCGCCGCCAGGTGCTGCGGACGCGATCTGCGAGGCAATCGACGCGGAAATGGCGCTCATCGTCTGCATCACCGAGGGCATTCCCGTCCTCGACATGGTGCGGGTGAAACGGGCGCTCTGCGGCTCGAAATCGCGGCTCATCGGCCCGAATTGTCCGGGCGTGGTAACGGCCGGGCAATCGAAAATCGGCATCATGCCGGCCAATATCTTTCTGCCCGGCTCGGTCGGAATCGTCTCCCGATCGGGGACTTTGACCTATGAAGCCGTCTTCCAGACGACTCGCGAGGGCCTTGGCCAGACGACGGCTGTGGGAATCGGCGGTGATCCCGTGAAAGGGACGGAATTCATCGATATGCTTGAGCTGTTCTTGGCCGATCCGAAGACCCAAGCGATCATCATGATTGGCGAGATCGGCGGCGGCGCCGAAGAGGATGCGGCCGAATTTCTCCGCGGCGAGGCCAAACGCGGCCGCAAAAAGCCCATGGTCGGCTTCATCGCCGGCCGCACCGCCCCGCCTGGACGGCGGATGGGTCATGCTGGAGCCATTATTTCCGGGGGAAAAGGCGGGGCGGAAGAAAAAATCGCCGCGATGGAAGCGGCGGGGATCAAAGTCTCTCCCTCGCCCGCGAGGCTCGGCCGGACGCTTGCCGAGCTGTTGAAGGCATAGGAGACATTAACCCTGACATGGCTGATATGAGCCGGAAACATCGCTCAAAAGATCGGTGAATGTCTGAAAATCAACGCTTTGCAGCTTACATAAGGGCCAAAGAGATCTGACCTAAGTCCAGCCTGTTCGGTTTGGAAAGTCTGGCATCGAACGGCGCCGTTTTCATTCGAGGCTTGAGGCCAGGACGAGCGGAGGCTCGGAGGACAGCATGGCACGCCAAGATTCGCATAATGGGGCCAATGGGTCGGGTGCGGTTGCGACGCGCTCGCCGGCGAACGATGCTTTCGAGACAAGCTCGTTCCTCTATGGCGCCAATGCGCATTATGTCGAACAGCTTCATGAGCGCTTTTTGCAGGATCCGAACGCCGTCGATGCGGAGTGGCGCAAGTTCTTCGCCGGCCTGAACGACGATCCGGGCGCGGTCGAAAAGATCGCCAATGGGCCCACCTGGAAGGAGCCGGATTGGGAACAAGAGCCCGATGGCGAACTCGTCGCCGCGTTGGATGGCGATTGGAGCCGGCTCGAAAAAAACTTCGGCGAAAAGATCAAGGCAAAGGCGGCGGAAAAGGCCGCCAGCATTTCGGCCGCCGATCTGCAGCGCGCCTCGCGCGATTCCGTCCGCGCCATCATGATGATCCGCGCCTATCGCATGCGCGGCCATCTCCATGCCGATCTCGATCCGCTCGGATTGCAGCAGCAGCAGGATCACGAAGAACTGCATCCCGCGAGCTATGGCTTCGTCGAAGCCGATTACGATCGCAAGATTTTCATCGACAAAGTGTTAGGCCTCGAATTCGCGACGATCCGCGAAATGCTTGGCATTCTGCGCCGCACCTATTGCGGGACGATCGGCTTCGAGTTCATGCATATCTCCGATCCCAACGAAAAATCTTGGTTCCAGGCGCGCATCGAAGGTCCGGGCAAAGGCGTGAGCTTTACGCTCGAAGGCAAGCGCGCGATCCTGACCAAGCTGATCGAGGCCGAGGGCTTCGAGAAATTTCTCGACGTTCGCTATACGGGCACGAAGCGCTTCGGTCTCGACGGCGGCGAAGCGATGGTTCCTGCCTTGGAACAGATCATCAAGCGCGGCGGCGCTCTGGGCGTCAAAGAGATCGTGCTCGGCATGGCGCATCGCGGAAGGCTGAATGTGCTCTCCCAAGTGATGGGCAAGCCGCATCGCGCGATCTTCAATGAATTCAAGGGCGGTTCGTTCACGCCCGACGATGTCGAAGGCTCGGGCGACGTCAAATATCATCTCGGCGCCTCCTCCGATCGCGATTTTGACAATAACCGTGTCCACCTCTCGCTCACCGCCAATCCCTCGCACCTCGAAATCGTCGATCCGGTCGTCCTTGGCAAAGTGCGCGCGAAGCAGGATCAGCGCGGCGACGTTGTCGATCGCGCGCAGGTCATGCCGCTTTTAATTCATGGCGATGCCGCCTTCGCCGGCCAAGGCGTGATTGCCGAATGTTTCGGCCTCTCCGGCCTCAAGGGCCACCGCACCGGCGGCTCGATCCATTTCATCATCAACAATCAGATCGGCTTTACGACCTATCCGCGCTACTCGCGTTCCTCGCCCTATCCTTCCGACACGGCGAAGATGATCGAGGCGCCGATCATCCATGTGAATGGCGACGATCCGGAAGCCGTCGTCTATGCGACGAAGATCGGGGTCGAATTCCGGCAGATGTTTCATAAGCCGGTCGTCATCGACATGTTCTGCTATCGCCGCTTCGGCCATAACGAGGGCGACGAGCCAGCGTTCACGCAGCCGCTGATGTACAAGACCATCCGCTCGCATCCGACGACGCTCGAAATTTATAAAGACAAGCTTATCACCGAAGGCGTCGTCACCTCGGGCGAAGTCGAAAAGCAGATCACCGATTGGCGCGCGCGCCTCGATGCGGAATTCGAAGCCTCGCAGGCGTTCAAACCCAACAAGGCCGATTGGCTCGACGGCCGCTGGGCCGGGCTTCGCGCCGCCGAGAGCGGCGACGATCCGCGGCGCGGTCGCACGGGCATCGATCTCGAAAAGCTCAAATCGCTCGGCACGCGGCTCACCAACGTGCCGGAGGGTTTTCACCTTCATAAGACGCTTCAGCGCATTCTCGATGGCCGCAAGACGATGATCGAGACGGGCCAGGGCATCGACTGGGCGACGAGCGAGGCGCTGGCTTATGCGAGCCTCCTCGAAGAAGGTCATCCGGTTCGTCTCTCCGGCCAAGACAGCGAGCGCGGCACCTTCTCACATCGCCACAGCGTTCTCATCGATCAGGAAAATGAAGCGCGCTATGTGCCGCTAAACCACGTGAGCGAGCATCAGGCGCGCTTCGAAGTCATCAACTCGATGCTCTCGGAAGAAGCCGTGCTCGGCTTCGAATATGGCTATTCGCTCGCCGAGCCCAATGCACTCACGATCTGGGAGGCGCAATTCGGCGATTTTGCCAATGGCGCGCAGGTGATCTTCGATCAGTTCATCTCGTCGGGCGAACGCAAATGGCTGCGCATGTCGGGTCTCGTCTGCCTCCTGCCGCATGGTTATGAGGGACAAGGGCCTGAACATTCCTCGGCGAGGCTTGAGCGCTATCTTCAGCTTTGCGCCGAAGACAATATGCAGGTCGCGAATTGCACGACGCCGGCGAATTTCTTCCATATTCTGCGCCGTCAGTTAAAGCGCGACATCCGCAAGCCGCTCATCTTGATGACGCCGAAATCGCTGCTGCGCCACAAGCGCGTCATCTCGAAACTCGAGGATATGGCGGGCGATACGAGCTTCCACCGCATTCTGCGCGACGATGCCGATGCGCCGGGAAGCGATTCGAACAAGCTCGTCAGCGACGACAAGATCCGGCGCGTCATTCTCTGCTCGGGACGTGTCTATTACGATCTCTTCGAGGAGCGCGAGAAGCGCGGCGCCGACGATGTTTATCTGTTGCGCATCGAGCAGCTTTATCCCTTCCCGCTCAAGGCGCTCGTGACCATGATGGCGCGCTTCAAAAATGCCGAGGTCGTCTGGTGTCAAGAAGAGCCGAAGAACATGGGCGCTTGGAGTTTCGCCGAGCCTTATCTCGAATGGGTGTTGACGCAGATCGGTGGCAAGTCGAGGCGGCCGCGCTATGTCGGCCGTCCGGCCTCGGCCTCGACCGCGGCGGGCACCATGCCAAAACATCTGGCGCAGCTGAAAGCCTTTCTCGATGAAGCGTTCGCGGTCTAAGAGTCGGCCGCGACTCTATGTGATAGTCATGGATCAGGACCGAATCGCCCGAGGGGAAATCTGATGACGGTTGAAATTCGCGTCCCGACGCTCGGGGAATCGGTGAGCGAAGCGACGATCGGGCGCTGGTATAAACAGGCGGGCGATCCCGTCTCGCTCGACGAGCCGATCGTCGAACTCGAAACCGATAAGGTGACTGTCGAAGTCAACGCGCCGGCAACGGGCGTTTTGTCCGAGATCACAGCCAAGGACGGGACGACGGTTGCGCCCGGCGCGCTGTTGGGCGCGATTGCCGAAGGCGCGACATCGGCGAAAACGGCGAAGACGGCCGCGAAGCCCGCAGTCGTCGCAGCGGCCAGCGCAAGCCAAGAGAATGTCGCGAAAGGCGCGCGGCCGCCGTCGCCGGCTGCGGCGAAGGTCGCTGCCGATCAGCATCTCGATCTTGCTGCGATCCAGGGTACCGGCAAACAGGCGCAAGTGCTGAAAGGCGATGTGCTCGCCTTCGCCTCAAGCCAGCCCGCCGCCGCGCCAGCGCCGGTTCAGCTCCGCGCGCCAGCGCCCGCCCCCGACGCCGTGCGCGAAGAGCGCGTGCGCATGACGAAATTGCGCCAGACCATTGCGCGCCGTCTCAAAGAAGCGCAGGCGACCGCCGCCATGCTGACGACCTTCAACGAGGTCGATCTCAGCGAAGTGATGGCGCTGCGCGCGCGCCACAAGGATGCGTTCGAACGCAAACATGGCGTGAAGCTCGGCTTCATGGGTTTTTTCGTCAAAGCCTGCGTCGGCGCGCTGAAGGAATTTCCGGCGGTCAATGCGGAGATCGACGGTACCGATCTCATCTATAAGAATTACTATCATCTCGGCATCGCCGTCGGCACGGACAAAGGACTTGTCGTGCCCGTCGTGCGCGATTGCGATCAGCTCAGCATTGCCGGAATCGAAAAGCGCGTGACCGAACTCGGCAAGAAGGCGCGCGACGGTCAGCTTGCGATCGAAGACATGCAAGGCGGCACATTCACGATCACCAATGGCGGCATCTATGGCTCGCTGATGTCGACACCGATTCTCAATGCGCCGCAATCGGGCATTCTCGGCATGCATAAGATTCAGGAACGGCCCGTCGTCGTCGCCGGCAAGATCGAGATTCGGCCGATGATGTATCTCGCGCTCACCTACGATCACCGCATCGTCGACGGCAAGGAAGCGGTCTCCTTCCTGGTGCGCGTGAAGGAAGCCTTGGAAGATCCGGCGCGTCTCGTGCTGGATTTGTGAGATCATCATGCCCTACGATCTCACAGTCATCGGCACGGGACCTGGCGGCTATGTCTGCGCCATCCGTGCGGCGCAGCTCGGACTCAAAGTCGCCGTCGTCGAGAAGAACAAGACCTTTGGAGGCACCTGCCTCAACATCGGCTGCATTCCCTCAAAAGCGCTGCTCTTTGCCTCTGAGAAATTCGCCGAAGCCTCGCATGACCTCGCCCATTTCGGTGTCGTGACCGCCAAGCCAAAGCTCGATCTCATCGCGATGATGAAGCACAAGACGGACACGGTCGCCTCCAACGTGAATGGCGTCGCCTTTTTGCTGAAGAAGAACAAGATCGATCCCTTCATCGGCCTCGGCCGGATCATAAAGCCCGGCGTCATCGAAGTGACAGCGGCTGACGGGGCTAAGCAGACGATCGAGACCAAGGCCATCGTCATCGCGACGGGCTCGGATTCAGCACCGCTGCCGGGCGTCACCATCGACGAAAAGCAGATCGTGACTTCAACGGGCGCACTCGAACTCGCTCATGTGCCGGCGAAACTTCTCGTCGTCGGCGCCGGTGTCATCGGGCTTGAAATGGGCTCGGTCTGGCGGAGACTCGGATCCGAGGTGACCGTCGTCGAATTTCTCGATCGTATCCTGCCGGGCATCGACAGTGACGTTGCGAAAAATGCGCAGCGCCTGCTCGAAAAACAGGGACTGAAATTTACCCTCGGCCACAAGGTCGCGAAGGTCGAGAAACAGAAGACCGGGCTCAAGGTTTCCATCGAGCCGTCGGCGGGCGGCAAGGCGGAGGCGATTGAGGCCGATGTCGTTCTCGTGGCAATCGGGCGGCGCCCTTACACGGGGGGCCTCGGTCTCGATACAATCGGCGTCGAACTCGATCGCGGCCGTGTCGTCATCGACGATCATTTCGCAACCAACATTTCCGGTATTTACGCGATCGGCGATGTGGTGCGCGGGCCGATGCTCGCGCATAAGGCGGAAGACGAAGGCATTGCGGTCGCCGAAATTCTCGCGGGCCAGCATGGCCATGTGAATTACAATGTGATCCCGAACGTCATCTACACCAATCCCGAGATCGCCTCTGTCGGCGCGAGCGAGGAAGAGCTGCAGGCGCAGGGCGTCGCCTATCGCGCCGGCAAATTTCCGCTCAGCGCCAACGGCCGCGCGCGCGCCATGCGCGCGACGGAAGGCTTCGTGAAATTTCTCGCCGATGCGACGACGGACCGCGTGCTCGGCGTCCATGTCGTCGGCCCCTTCGCCGGCGAACTCATCGCCGAGGCCGCGGTGCTGATGGAATTTTCAGGCTCGTCGGAAGATCTCGCGCGGACCTGCCATGCGCACCCGACGCTGTCGGAAGCGATGCGCGAAGCCGCGCTCGCGGTGGAGAAGCGGGCGATTCATATTTGAGAGCGCGCGTTCTCACAAATCCTTGAAACTGAACGGCGACAGAGTCCGCGTCTGCTCATCGACATTGAGCGGGCGCAGCACCGGCGGTGCGGCGCGTTGCGGGCAGGCGATGCGTTCGCAGAGGCGGCAGTTGACGCCGATCGGCGTCGCTTCGACCGTGTTGAGATCGAGCCGCTTCGCATAGATGAGCCTATTCGCATATTTCATCTCGCAGCCGAGGCCGATGGCGAACTGCGGTTCGATCGCGCCATAGGGCGTGACCGCGCGGCGCACGGTGCGGGCGATCGAGAACCAGCGCGAGCCGTCGGTCAATTCCACGACCTGCGTCAGAATATGGCCGGGCTGGTTGAAGGCCGCATGGATATTCCACAGCGGGCACGTGCCGCCGAAATGGGCAAAGGGAAAGCGGCCTGAAGAAAAGCGCTTCGAGACATTCCCGGCAATGTCGACGCGCATGAGAAAGAAAGGAATGCCACGCGCCGTCGGTTTCGCCAGCGTCGTCAACCGATGCGCCACCTGCTCATAGCTCGCGCCGAAACGCGCGGCCAAGACTTCGACATCATAGCCGACGAGTTCCGCCGCTTCGTGGAACTTTGCATAGGGCATGATCAGCGCGGCGGCGAAATAATTGGCAAGCGTGATGCGCAGCAATTTGCGCCCTGCCTCATCTCCCGCTTCGAATTTGCTGCCGATCTCGTTCAAGAGCGGATCGCAATCGCTGAAGGCGAGCTGATAGGCGGTCTGAAAGGTGCGGCCCGGCTGATCCATCACTTCGGAAATCAAGAGCTGGCGGCGGTGATGGTCATACCAGCGCAGCCGATCGCCCATGGCATCCAGCGGCAGGACGCGGACCCTGATGCCGTGGCGCGTGCGCAGATGTTCGGAAAGGGCGAAAAAGAGCTCATGTCCGGTCAAGGCCAAGTCTGAGGCGAAGGTCTCGGCGGCCTGGTCGAGCTCGGGAAAATAATTGCGCTGGGCATGGAGAATGGCGCGGATGCGGTCGACCGGGCTTTCCCGCACGATCGCCTCGGTGCGGTCCGGGTCCGCCCGCTGCGGCAGGCCGGCCTCGCTCGCCTCGCGCGCGGCGACATAGGTCCGGTACAGTTTCTGCATTGCGAAGAGGAGCGTCGGCGCATGTTCGGCCGCGTCCTGCAGTTCCGAGCGGGGCACGCCGACTTCGCGCAGCGCGGGATCGGCGAGAAGCTGCTCCATTTCGCCGATCGACTGCTCGGCATCGCCCTCGATGAATTCGCGCGGATCGATGCCATAGACATCGGCGAGGCGGATCAGCACCTGGACGGTAATCGGGCGCTGGTTGCGCTCCATGAGATTGAGATAACTCGCGGAAACGTCGAGTTCCTCGGCCATACGCGCCTGGGTGATGTCGCGCTCGCGCCTGAGCCTTTTGAGGCGCGGGCCGGCGAAAATCTTGCGGGCAGTGTGCGATTCGGTCGCCATGTATGAATCCATACACCTGTCAATAACTTTACACAATGACAGATTTACACTGTAAGGACTTCACAGGCTGACTTGTTTTCGCCCGGGTGCTGCCCTGAGGGATCTTGCTATTTTGGGAGAAGTTCTCCTTATGCAGCCAGATCCCAAAAAGGCCCCACGCGGGCCTTTTGTCAATCTATGTCAAATGCGTTCAACTGAAGCGTTCAGCGGGAGATTCCCTCAATGAGCAAAGCTCCGACCTTCGAAGACCTCGTTCCGTCCGCGCCCAAAGGTCGGTTCGACGGAATTAAGCGCTCCTATACGCCGGCCGATGTGCTGCGACTTCGCGGCTCATTTCCGATCGCCCATACACTCGCCGAGCGCGCCGCCAATCGGCTCTGGAAGCTCCTGCACGAGCGGCCCTATCTTCCGACCCTTGGCGCCTTGACCGGCAATCAGGCCGTGCAGCAGGTGCGCGCTGGCCTCGAGGCGATCTATCTCTCCGGCTGGCAAGTCGCGGCCGATTCAAACGTCGCCGGCACCATGTATCCCGATCAGTCGCTCTATCCGGCCAATTCCGGCCCTGAGCTGGCGCGGCGCATCAACAATGCGCTGAAGCGCTCGGACGAGATCGAGCACGCCGAAGGCAATGTCACGCGCGACTGGTTCGTGCCGATCATCGCCGACGCGGAAGCCGGCTTCGGCGGCGCGCTGAACGTCTTCGAAATCATGAAGGCCTATATCGATGCCGGCGCGGCGGGCGTTCATTTTGAGGATCAGCTCGCTTCGGAAAAGAAGTGCGGCCATCTCGGCGGCAAGGTTCTGATCCCGACTTCGCAGCATGAGCGCAGCCTCACCGCGGCGCGTCTCGCCGCCGACGTCTGCGGCGTGCCGACCTTCGTCATCGCCCGCACCGATGCGGAATCGGCCAAGCTCATCACCTCCGATGTCGATGAGCGCGACCGTCCCTTCATCGAGCCCGACAGCCGCACGCCGGAAGGCTTCTTCCGTCTCAAGGATGGCACGGGTCTCGATCATTGCATCGCCCGCGGCATGGCCTATGCTGACGTCGCCGACCTTCTGTGGTGGGAGACCTCGCATCCCGACCTTAAGGACGCGCGCAAATTCGCCGAAGCGGTTCACAAGAAGTACCCGGGCAAGCTGCTCGCATACAACTGCTCGCCCTCGTTCAACTGGCGCGCCAAGCTCGACGTTGCGACGATCGAGAAGTTCCAGCGCGAACTCGGGGCGATGGGCTACAAGTATCAGTTCGTCACGCTCGCCGGCTTCCATTCGCTCAATCTGTCGATGTTCGATCTCGCATCGGGCTATCGCGATCGCGGCATGGCGGCCTATTCGGAGCTGCAGGAAGCCGAATTCGCGGCCGAGAAGAATGGCTATACCGCAACGCGGCATCAGCGCGAGGTCGGCACCGGCTATTTCGATGCAGTGGCCGAGGCGATTTCGGGCGGCAAGTCCTCGACGACCGCACTGAAGGACTCGACCGAAGCGGCGCAATTCAAGGGCGCCAAAGCGCGGCCCGTCGCCGCGGAGTAATCAGTGTGAGCATTTCAGGACTGGAATAATGCCCGGCTTTCCGCCGGGCATTATTTTTTGCAGCAGCGGCTGAGCTCATCCCGTGATTGTCTTTGCGTCATCTCGCGGCGTTGGGCCGCGTGCGCCTGCATTTTGTGCAAGGCGCAAGGTCGCGGCGTGCTCTCACTGCATCTTGCGGTTTTTCTTTGCCCGTGCCGAGCGTGGCTGCCTTGCCGCTCCGGGCCTTTTATGCTCAGCTTGTGTTGAATTGGCTGGTGTATCGGCTCAAAACACCTCCCAAGCGCAGGGTCCGCGAGAGGGTCGATTGAAATAATATCCATTCTCACGTACGCACGCTTGCACGACGCTGGCGCGTTGCTTTGTCTGCGCTCAGCAGAGGTGGCGAGACTGGGGGAGACGGCATCCAAGGGGGACGACATTTCGATTGAACGGCATCGCCCGTCGGCCGCGCTCTGTTTCTGCATGATCGGAGCTCACGCCGGGGACAGCCACTGGGATCTGGGACCGCATCGATCGTGATCGAGCGGGTGAATGCCTCCTTCGCCAGAATCGAACTGCGGATCATCGAGTGGAGCGTCGCGGGTGAAAAATATGTCGGTCCAGGATATGGCGATCCAAAAGCTGGTGCTGCACCAGCCCGACCGGGGTGACGACGAGGGCAGCCGTTTCGATCTCGCTCGAATGCTCGCCTCCCGCGAGGCGGAGCGTTATGATCTTTACGGCCAGCATCTCAACGAGATGATGGTCCGCGTTCTGCAGACGATCGGTTTCGACGTCGGCTTCCGCGCCGGGCATGGGCAATATCTCTTTGATCGCAAAGGCGACCGCTATCTCGATCTCTTGAGCGGCTGGGGCGTGTTCGCGGTCGGCCGCAATCACCCGGTGTTGCGCGACGCATTGAAGAGCGTGCTGTCCGCCGATCTGCCCAATCTCGTGCAGATGGATGCCTCGCTGCTCGCCGGCCTCTTGGCCGAGCGGCTTCTCTCGTTCACGCCTTATCTCGACAAGGTCTTCTTTTGCAATTCCGGCACGGAAGCCGTCGAAGCGGCGATGAAATTCGCGCGTTGCGCAACGAACCGCCCCGGCATCGTCTATTGCGATCACGCCTTCCATGGACTGAGCTATGGGTCCTTGTCGCTGAACGGCGACTCGACCTTCCGCGACGGGTTTGGCCCGCTGCTCCCCGGCTGCAAGGAAGTCCCCTTCAACGATCTTGCGGCGCTTGAAGAAGCGCTCGCCTCGCGCGAGGTCGCGGCCTTCATCATCGAACCCATCCAAGGCAAGACGGTCGAAGTGGCGGACGATCATTATCTGCGCGACGCGCGGGCGCTCTGCCGCAAATATGGCACGCTGCTCATTGCCGACGAAATTCAGACGGGCCTCGGACGCACCGGCAAATTCTTCGCCGTCGAACATTACGGCGTCGAGCCGGACATGGTGCTCGTCGCCAAGGCGCTCTCCGGCGGCCACGTGCCGATCGGCGCCGTGATGATGCGCAAGGCCATCTTTGAAAAAATCTTCAGTCGCATGGACCGCGCGGTGGTGCATGGTTCGACCTTCGCCAAGAACGATCTCGCCATGGCCGCGGGCTTGGCCACGCTGCAAGTCATCGAGTCGGAGCGCCTCGTGCAGAATGCGGCGCGTCTCGGCGCGAGGCTCAAGATTTTCCTCGAGAGGCTCGGCCAGCGATATGAGCTTGTCAAAGCCGTGCGCGGCAAAGGCCTGATGCTCGGCATCGAGTTCGGGCCGCCGCGTTCGCTCAAGTTGAAAGCGGCCTGGAGCCTGTTGGAAACGGTGAAGTCCGGCCTCTTCTGCCAGCTCATCACCATTCCGCTGTTCAAGGATCACAAGGTGCTCGTTCAGGTGGCGGGCAACGGCAACCATGTCGTCAAGCTTCTGCCGGCGCTGGTCCTGAACGACGGTGATTGCGACTGGATCGAAGACTCCTTCGAGAAGGTCGTGGCCGACAGTCATCAGGTCCCCGGCGCGGTCTGGTCGCTCGGCAAGACCATGACCGAGAACCTGCGCAAATCCGCCCGCTGACGGCCTTGTGAGCCGGCGCGGAAGGGTTTATAGGCTCACGCCAGACGCGCTCGTCGCCACGCGCTTTTCCCTTTGGATTTTAAACGAACTGCCGGATCGCGCGGCGCGCGATCGAAACTTGAGGTTTTGAACGATGAAATCGGATATCCATCCGTCCTACCATATGATCAAGGTCGTCATGACCGACGGGACGGAATTCCTCACCCGCTCGACCTATGGCGAAGAGGGCGCAACGCTCAATCTTGATATCGATCCGAAGACGCATCCGGCCTGGACCGGCGGTTCGCAGCAGCTCTTGGATCGCGGTGGCCGTCTGTCGCGCTTCAACTCGCGCTTCGGCAATCTGAACATCGGCAAGAAGAAGTAAGATTGTTTTTCCACGCCAATAAAAAAGCCCGGCATTGCCGGGCTTTTTTTCGTGAGCGGGCTTCTCAGTCCACGATGGCGAAGGCCGCGCGCAGCAATTCGTGCTGCAATTCGACAGGCTGTGCCGCGGGGCGGGGACGCGCCGCCTCAGCCGGGGCCTGATAGATCGCCCGGTCGAGATGAAGAATACGGCTCTGCAGCCGGAGCGACTTTTCGACGATGTCGATGAGGCGCGGCGGGAGTTGCGCGAAAACGTCGGGGCTCGTCGCGATCTGCTGTTCGCTCAGCTTGACCTTGCGTTTTTCGCCGGCCGCTTCGGCCTGGGTTAGTTCGCCTTCATTGACGGCGCGTTGCAGAAGGAGCCAGGAGGCAAGCTGCATCAGGCGTGTGGTGAGCCGCATGCTCTCGGTGGCGAAAGCCAAGGCCGGCAGGCGGGGAAGGCCCTTGGCCTCTTCGCGGCCGAGGCCGTCCAGATAGGCGGCCGTCTCTTCGACGAGGTTCATGCCATCGCGAAACATCGACTTGAAGCTTTCGGATGTCGCGAGCCTTGCGGCAAAAGAAACCGCGCCGCCTTCTTCGAAACTCAACATTTGGACCATGACGCGTCCTTACCCCACTGACATCGAACTCGATCCAAAACGGACCCACGTGGATCGATTTGGGACAGGCCCAAACCGCACCTCCTAACGCAGCAATAGTAGGACCAATGGGCGCCCCGTGCCCGTTAAATCTTTACTAAGGTTAACGGGGTAAAGAGGTCGGCGCTACGGGTAAAGGCGCCGCTTCGACGCGCGTGAGAACGGTGCGCGGCCACGAAAAAAGAGCCGCACGAAGCGGCTCTTAAAGTTTAATCGGGGGGATGAGAAACTCGGGATGATCCACGCAAAGAGTGGCGCGCCCTGAGCGACACCATTCTTTAATAATCCATATATCTTAACAAAAGGTGACCCGGCGCGCGCGTAAGGCGCCGGCGTTCGGTGCCGCTTGTTCGCATGGTCCCCTTAGAATTTGAACAGCGCTTCCGCGCCGGCGCGCGTCGCTTCCTTGCTTTGCCGCATAAGGTCGAGCCGCTCAATTTCGGCCCGCAGAATTTCGATGCGCAGTGCAAGTTCTTCAATCGACAGATCCTCGATCGGCTGGCCGATTTCATGAGCCCCCGCGGCGCTGCGGCGCAAGGGGGCAAGGCCTTCTTCGTCCAAAATCATGACGGGCCTCCGCAACTGAAAACACGCCCAATTCTATACCAATTGCGCCGCGAGTTCACCGGATTCATTGACCGGAAACGGGGGCGAAAGGGCCGGTGACGCGCAATTTCGCCGCGGCTGCCTCCAGGATGCCATTGCATCCCTCGGGCGCGCTCCCTATAAAAGAAATATTCCCCGTCATGCAGCTCATTTGGTTCCGCGTTCCGGCGCGCCATGCCCTGCGGCAGCGGCCGCTCGGCCGAGCCGCCCTGCCACCGGGCCAAGGAGGACAAGATGAATAACGCCCCGCTGATGCCCAAGGCGACAGCCGTGTGGCTCGTTGAAAACACCTCGCTGACCTTCGATCAGATCGCCAACTTCTGCAAATTGCACCCGCTTGAAGTGAAGGGCATCGCGGATGGCGAGGTCGCGGCCGGCATCAAGGGCCACGATCCGATCAGCTCGGGGCAGCTGACCCGTGAAGAGATTGCCGCGGCCGAAGGGGACCCTGAGCATCAGCTTCATCTCGCGCCGCCCAAGGTACTGCTGCCGGAGATGAAGAAGCAGCGCGGCCCGCGCTATACCCCTCTGTCGCGCCGGCAGGATCGGCCGAACGCCATCCTCTGGCTCTTGCGCAACCATCCCGAATTGAAGGACGCGCAGATCATGCGTCTCGTCGGCACGACGAAGACGACGCTTCAGGCCGTCCGCAACCGCACCCATTGGAATTCCGCCGCGCTGTCGCCGCTCGACCCCGTCACCCTCGGCCTTTGCTCGCAGATGGATCTCGATTTCGAGGTCAATCGCGCCGCCAAGGAACGGATGCCGCATGAGGAAGACCGCAGCCAAACGCTTGTGCCCGCCGAGGTGACGACCGCCCCGCATGTGGAAATGGGCGAAGAGGAACAGGTCTTCGGTGAGCGCACGCCGCAGCCCGAGGAACAGCCGGACATCGATGTCGATTCCGTCTTTGCCAAGCTCAAGGATTTGAAAGGCAAGGAGTAAACGCGCCGCCGCAAGTCTGTCGCAAGGTCAATGGCCCAAAGCTGCTTCTGAGGAATCGCGGTCGCGATCCAGCAGGAGAGAGGCGATGGGCGACGATTGGGACGAGACGAGAAAGGCCGCGCCGTGGATCGGCTTTCCGATTGCCTTTGCCCTTACGGTCAGCCTCGTCCCGATATGGAATTTTATGGGCTCGCGCGCCTTCGCGGCCGACCTTCTCGGTTCCGAGGGCGAGGCGCAACCCGTCCCGCCATCGCCGCTCGTGCCGGTTCGGCCCCTCCCGCCGCCCTTGGTCGTCGCGCAGCCCCGCTGTCTGATCGTGCCGCAGCCGCAGTCCGATATCAGCGGCCAGGATGTGATCCGCTTCCGCCCGACCCGGGTCTGCTTTTCGCGCGGGCTCCTGGCCGACCGTTTGCCGCCGCCGCCGCCGCCGGTCAGGCCCTGGTGGCGGCTCTATTGGTGAGCGCTGTGGGTGTGAAAAAGCCCCTGAAAAATACCAGAAACGAAGCCGCAAATCCTTTCAGGTCAAGACTTTGTTGACCATAAGGGCGAAACGGCGAGGGTTGAAGTAAGAGTCGGATAAGGATAACCCTTATAACCGGTCCGAGAGGCGGACGGAGGGGAGCGGCGCTCCCACTGTCGCGGGATCGGGGGTACTGGCGATGTCGATGCGTTTCCCATCGGGCCGTGATGCGGGCCTTGGTCCCGCTGGAGCCGGGCTTTCCCGGGCTCTCTGCCTTGGGGCCGCGCTTCTTCTCCCCGCTTTGTTGGCCGGCTGCGGCGATATTGCCGGCGATTTCGGCGAACGCGCGAACAAACCTCTGTCGAACGATTTGCAGGCGCAAATGGAGCAAATGGGCATGGCGCCCAATTCTCCAATTCTCATCCGCGCCTATAAAAAAGAAGCCGAAGTCGAAGTCTGGAAGATGAAGACGGACGGGCATTACGCCCTTTTCAAATCTTATCCGATCTGCCGCTGGTCCGGCCAACTCGGGCCGAAGACGCGCGAAGGCGATCGCCAGGTGCCGGAGGGCTTCTATACGATCACGCCGGCGCAGATGAATCCGCGCTCGGAATATTACCTCTCCTTCAACGTCGGCTATCCCAACGCCTATGATCAGGCGCATGGCTATTCCGGCGGCGAGATCATGGTGCATGGCATCTGCTCGTCCGCCGGCTGCTTCTCGATGACGGATCAGCAGATCGCCGAAATCTATGCGGTCGCGCGCGAAGCCTTCGCCGGCGGCGAGCCAGTGATTCAATTCCAATCCTATCCTTTCCACATGACGGCCGAGAATTTCGCCAAATACCGGCTCGATCCGCACATCGCCTTTTGGAAAGAGCTGAAGGTCGGCGCCGACAATTTCGAAGTCACCAAGCAGGAAGTCGCGGTCGGCGTCTGCAACAGCCACTATGTCTTCAATGCCGTGCCGGCGAATGCCGCGGCTTTCGATCCGACGGGGCCGTGTCCGCCGCTGAAGCGCGACGAAACGGTGGCGCTCGCCGTCAATGCGAAACTAGCGACGGACGAGGCGAAAGTCGCCGAACTCGTCGCCTCCGGCGTGAAGCCGGTGCGCACCGTCTATGCCGACGGCGGCCAGAACGCGCAGTTTACGGCGCGCTGGGACTATGAGCATTGGCAGGACGTGAGCCGCCCCGAGGCGTTGCAACAGGCCGGCGTCGATGTGCCTGTCGCCAAGGCCAAAGTGCCGTCGCTCGCCAAATTGGAAGCCGAGAAAAGGAAGGCTGAGATCGCGGCGGCCTTGGCGGAAAAGAAGGCCGAAGCGGCGCATGCCTTTGCTTATGCCGATCAGCCCGCTCCCGTTCCCGCCCCTGCGCCGAAGCCGCAGACGGGCTTCTCGATCCCGTCGCTGATTCCGGCACAGCAGAGCCAACAACAGGCACAGCAATTCGGCCCGCAACCGCCACAGCCCACGCAACAGCCGACGAGCTTCAACATGGCGGCCCTTGGCCATTTCTTTGCGCCACAGACGCAGCAGGCGCCGCCGCCGGCGCCGGACACCACCGGCACATCGCAGCAATTCCAGCAGGCAAATGCCCCCGCGCCTCAGCCGGCGAACACAAATGCGCGGAATCCGCAGCTCGCCACATCGACGCTGCACGAGCCTGTGCCGAGCAAATTCTCGACAACGCGGATGGCGGCGAAACCGACGCCCGCGCCGCAGCCTGAATCACAGGCTGAAGCGAACGCCGATGCGGCCAAGGCCGCCTATGCGCAGGGCATGAACCAGGACGACAATAAGCCCCTCGTCCCCGGCACGTTGACACAAGGCTTTTCAGCCTTCGCGGGCGGCGATCACTGAGCGCATGATCTTCCGATCCGGCGATGCGGATCAGGCGGAGGTGCGCTTCCGATATTTCTCCCAGCCCTGCGCGCGCAGTTGACAGGCGGGGCAGTCTCCGCAGCCGTAGCCCCAATCGAATTTCTTGCCGCGCTCGCCGAGATAGCAGCTGTGCGTCTCCTCGATAATGAGCGCGACGAATTTTTTGCCGCCGAGGTCTTCGGCGAGCTGCCACGTGTCGGCCTTGTCGCGCCACATCAGCGGCGTCTCGATGACGAAATTCCTTTCCATGCCGAGATTCAGCGCGACCTGCATCGCTTTCAGCGTGTCGTCGCGGCAATCGGGATAGCCCGAATAATCCGTCTCGCACATGCCGCCAACGAGATGGCGCAACCCGCGGCGGAAGGCGATGGCGGCCGCCAACGTAAAGAACATCAGATTGCGGCCGGGCACGAATGTATTGGGCAGGCCCTTCTCGTCGGCGATGATGGCGATGTCGCGCGTCATCGCCGTCTGCGAAATCGCGCCCAGAATTCCAAGATCGAGCAGATGGTCTTCGCCGAGCCGGCTCGCCCACAGGGGATCGAGCTTGACGATTTTTTCGCGAATCTTTTCGCGCTGATCGAGTTCGACGCGGTGGCGCTGGCGATAGTCGAAGCCGATCGTCTCGACATGATCGAAGCGCGCGAGCGACCAGGCAAGACAGATCGTCGAATCCTGGCCACCAGAGAAGAGGACGAGCGCTGCCGTCATTGTAAGGTCCCTGCGATCACTTCGATGGGCGCAAATCCCTTCCGTTCGAAGGGGAGGGTGGCCGCGTCAGCGGCCGGGTGGGGTAAGTGAGAAAACAAACCCCATCCGTCATGCCAAAAAAGCGTCGCTTCGCAACGCCCTTTGGCATGACACCTTCCCCGTTCCGGGGAAGGATATTCGCTCACGGCGCCCTTCTATTGCGGATTCCCACCCGATAGTCCAAATAAGGATCGGGAGGTTGGCGGTGGACGCACCACTCGCCAACCGGGTCAGGTCCGGAAGGAAGCAGCCCTAACGAGACCGGGCGGGTCTCTGTCCAGCCTCCCACCCCGCCGTCCGTGGCTGAGCTTTATGGCCGATCCTGATGGTGCCGGCTTCATTGCGTTGAAAGAGCCGGCGCGGTGCATCTTGTGGCGAGAGCCGGAGCGGATCGTCGGCAAATTTGCCGCGCTGTTCGAGTGCCTCGAAACCTTCGACGACGAGAGCCATCTCAACCGGTGTCTGTTGAAATGCCGGGAGTGCGGCCAGCTTTATTTCTATGAGTTCTATGAGGAGATCGACTGGAGCGACGGCGACGACCCGCAGTATAGGACCTATATTCCGGTCGAGACCCCAGCCGAGATCGAATTGCTCAGAAAATCCTCGCCCCTTGAGCTGATGCGGTTTACGCCGCGGCTGATGAGGGATTTCCCGACGGGCGGAAAAGCGCCGAGATGCGGCTGGATCAGATAAGCGGAAATGTCCGAAACCACTTCGCGCGTGGACAAAAATAAGCCATCCGGAAAGAAGCCTGCGCCCGATGTCGCGCCGCAGGCGGCTACGCCCTATCGCGTGCTCGCGCGCAAATATCGGCCCTCGAGCTTCGACGATCTCATCGGCCAAGAGGCCATGGTGAAGACTCTGTCGAACGCCTTCGAGCTTGGCCGCATTCATCAGGCCTATATGCTGACGGGCGTTCGCGGTGTCGGCAAGACGACGACGGCGCGGATTCTCGCGCGCGCCTTCAATTACGAAATGCCGGCGCAGGGCGGCAAACCGGCAGTCACTCAGCCGACGATCCATATGCCGGAACTCGGCGTGCATTGTCAGGCGATCATCGATTCGCGCCATGTCGATGTGATCGAAATGGACGCGGCGTCGCACACCGGCATCGACGATGTGCGCGAGATCATCGAGGCGATCCGCTATCGCCCTGTGCTTGCCCGCACCAAGGTCTATATCATCGACGAAGTGCATATGCTCTCGAAACAGGCCTTCAACGGCCTGTTGAAGACGCTCGAAGAACCGCCGGAACATGCGAAATTCGTTTTCGCGACGACCGAGATCGAGAAAGTGCCGGTCACCGTGCGCTCGCGCTGCCAGCGTTTCGATTTGCGCCGCATCGAGGCCGATGTACTTGTCGCGCATCTCGCTTCCATATGCGAAAAAGAAAAGGTCGCGATCGAAAAGGAAGCGCTGGCCTTGATCGCGCGCGCGGCGGAAGGCTCTGTGCGCGACGCGCTGTCGCTGCTCGATCAGGCGATCGCTTATGCCACTGCCTCGGTCGGCGGCAAGATCACGGCCGAAGACATGCGGCAGATGTTGGGTCTCGCCGATCATTCCCGCATCATCGATCTTTTCGCCGCGGTCATGCGCGGCGATATTGCGGAAGCGCTTGCCAATCTGAAATCGCTTTACGATGCGGGCGCGGAGCCGGGGCAGATTCTCGTCGAGCTGGCCGAATTCGTTCATTTCGTCACGCGGCTCAAGCTTGTCGCCTCATCCGGCGACGATCTCACCGTCACCGAGGACGAGCGCCGCCGCGGCGCCGAATTCGCCGAGAAGCTCTCCATGCCGGTGCTCACCCGGGCCTGGCAATTGCTGCTTAAAGGCATGCAGGAGGTGAAAGACTCGCCGCGCCCCCTTGCCGCCGCCGATATGATTCTTGTCCGGCTCGCCTATGCCGCCGATCTGCCAACGCCGGACGAAGCGCTACGCCGGCTTTCCGCCAATCCCGCCGCGCCGGCGGCACCTTCGTCGGGAAGCATATCCTCAGCGCCAAGCCCCGGGCCCAGTGGGCGGCGCGCCTTTGCCTCCGGCGATAGCCGCAGCATGCCGGCGGCGTCGCCCGTGCCCGCCACCGAAGCACGCCTTTCATCCCTCGACGATGTTATCGCGCTCGCGGCGAAGAATCGCGACATACAATTGAAGCTCGCCTTGGAGCGCGATGTCCGCGTCGTTCGTTTCGAAGACGGCTCGATCGAAATCTCGCTGAGCCAGCGCGCCTCGCCGCAACTCGCGCAAAATCTCATGCGCCGGCTTCAAGAATGGACGGGGCGGCGCTGGATCGTCGCAATCTCGAACAAAGAAGGCGCGCCCAGCGTTCACGAGCGGCGCGAGACTGAGGCGGCAGCGGCGCGCAGAGGCGTAGAGACCCTGCCGCTCGTTCAAAAAGTCCTCGATCATTTCCCTGGTGCGGAAATCACCGCCGTGCGCGGAGCGGAGCCGCCGGCCGACGCCGCGCAGGCGGAAATCGCCGATGCCGACGAGGCCTATATCGACCAAGCCTACACGGAAGACGATCTTTGATCAGCTTCGTAAGGCTTAACGGAAGGAATGAGCGATGCCGGATCTGACGGGCTTGATGAAGCAGGCGCAGGCCATGCAAACCAAGATGCAGGAGATGCAGGAAGAGCTTGAGCGCATCGATGTCGAAGGTCAATCGGGCGGAGGCGTCGTGCGCGTCACTCTGAGCGCCAAGGGGCAGATGAAAGGCATCAGCATCGACCCGTCGCTTCTCGTTGCGGGCGAGAAGGAAATTCTGGAAGATCTGATCCTCGCCGCGCATGAAGATGCGCGCAAAAAGGCGGAGCGGCTGATGCAGGAAAAAATGCAGGCGGTGACGGCCGGCCTGCCGCTGCCGCCCGGCCTGAAACTCTTTTGATCGCAGGCGATGGCGGAGCGCATCGCGGGGCCGGAAATCGAACGGCTCATTCAATTGTTGGCGCGCCTGCCGGGTCTTGGTCCGCGATCGGCGCGGCGCGCCGCGCTCCAATTGCTGCGCAAACGCGAAGAGTTGCTGGGTCCCCTTGCGGAAGCGATGCAGGTCGCGCGCGAGAAAATCGTCGTCTGTTCCATTTGCGGCAATGTCGACAGCCGCGATCCTTGCACCATCTGCCGCGATGAGACGCGCAACCCGAAGTTGCTGGTGGTCGTCGAAACGGTGGCCGATCTCTGGGCGCTGGAGCGCGCCAAGGCCGTCGCCGCGCGCTATCACGTGCTCGGCGGAACGCTCTCGCCGCTCGACGGCATAGGGCCGGACGATCTCAATCTCGGCGCCCTGCCGGAGCGGGTCGCGAAAGAGGGGATCGAAGAGGTAATCCTCGCGGTAAATGCCACAGTCGATGGGCAGACGACCGCGCATTACATCATCGAGCTTCTGGGTCATCTGCCGGTCCGCATCACGCGGCTGGCGCATGGCGTGCCGGTTGGCGGCGAACTCGATTATCTCGACGAGGGCACGCTTGCGGCTGCAATCAGGAGTCGCACGGCCTTTTAGTCGCTCCCCCTGCAAGCCCACCGGCGTTTGCAAATTTTCAACACTTTCGCGTCGCGATTCGCGATTCGCTCATCGGAGACTTTTGCCGCCGCGATTCGCCGCGCTGCGGCGCGAGTGGTTGACAGTTCGTTTATTCACTTCGCTGCAAATTTGTTCATTCTTTTCACCTAAGTAGTTTTACTGGGCAGAATCAAAAGAAGACTGCCCAACGCGATTCTCTGCGCGTCCGGGTTCTCGACGCGTCCTGCGACTCTGTCGGGCCCTTATTCGAGACTGGGCGGACTGCGGACCCGTAGGGAATCGTGCGAGCAAACTTTGACTGGGAGGGGGAGGGTGCCCTCAATGAACTTTAAGATCGCAAAAAAAATATCGGTCGCCTTTGCGTGTGTCTTGTTCGTTGTCGCGGCGACAAGCCTCTTTGCCTTCGCGGCCGTCCACAGCGCGCAGAGTGCGGCCGAGGCTTATGGCAAGGCCAATCTCATGGCCTTCGATCTCGAACGCGCCATCGCCGCTCAGTTCGATCAGGCGCAATCGGCGCGGGGCACCCTCATCACCGATGGCGTCGGCCGCGACGCGACGCTCTATCAGAATGCGGTCAAGGATTTTGATGACGTTCTGACGGCGGCGCGCCAGCAAGCCGCAGGCGAACCGGAACTCATGGCCGCTCTCGGCAAGGTCGAAGCCGCCAACGACGCCTGGCGCCATGACGTCGGCGATCAGGAGATCGCCCTCGGCCAAAGCCCGAAGACCATGCCGCAGGCGATGGAGATCGCCAATTCTGCTCAGAGTGCCGATCTAATCACAGCCTTCCGCAGCGCCGCAGCGGAGGCACGCACGAAATTCGGCGATTGGGCCGCAACGGCGCGCGCGAGAGAGATGCGCGCCATGTGGTTCGTCCACCTCTCGCAAATCATCGGCAGCCTGCTGGCGCTTGCGGTCGCGATCTACGCCAGCCATCAACTGTCGCAACGCATCGCCTTTCCGATCCGCATTCTCGACGGCTGTATGAAGACTTTGGCGGACGGCGACACCAGCATCGACATTCCGCACATGGGCGAAGGCGACGAAGTCGGCGACATGGCGAATACGATTCGTACCTTCAAGGCCAATGCCATTGAGAAGATGCGACTCGAAGCCGAGGCGGCCGAGCATCGCCGCCGTGTCGAAGAGGAGCGGCTGAAGCAAGAAGCCGAAGCGCAGAAATATATCGATGCGCATAATAATTTCGTCACTGCCATTACCGATGCGCTGCATCGCCTCTCCGACGGCGACCTCACCTGCCGCTTGAGCGAAGCTTTCGCCGAGGAATATGAAAAGATCCGCTCGGACTTCAACGTCTCTGCTGAAAAGCTGCAGCAAGTCATGGTGAGTGTCGCCGCCAATACGCAGGCGATCCGCTCCGGCACGCGCGAAATCTCGGTTGCGGCCGACGATCTCTCGCGCCGCACCGAGCAGCAGGCCGCAAGCCTCGAAGAAACGGCGGCCGCGCTTGGCGAGATCACTTCGACGGTTCGCAAGACGGCGGAAGGCGCGACCCATGCGCGCGAAGTCGTCTCGACCGCGAAACACGATGCGGAAAAAGGCAGCGATGTCGTACGCCAGGCGATGACGGCGATGACCGGAATCGAGAAATCGTCGCGGCAGATCGGCCAGATCATCGGCGTCATCGACGAAATCGCCTTCCAGACGAACCTTCTGGCGCTCAATGCGGGTGTCGAAGCCGCGCGCGCGGGCGATGCGGGCCGTGGCTTCGCGGTCGTCGCTTCCGAAGTACGCGCGCTGGCGCAGCGCTCCGCTGAAGCCGCAAAAGAAATCAAAGCGCTCATTTCCGCCTCGACCGGACAGGTCGAACAGGGCGTCGATCTCGTTGCCGAGACCGGCAAGGCGCTGGAGCGGATTTTTGCGCAAGTCGCCGAGATCGACACGATCGTTTCGCAAATCGCGACCTCCGCGCAAGACCAGGCTGTCGGATTGCAGGAAGTCAACACGGCTGTCAGCCAGATGGATCAGGTGACGCAACAGAACGCGGCCATGGTCGAGGAGTCGACGGCGGCAAGCCATACGCTTTCGCATGAAACGGAAGAACTCACCCGCATTCTCGGCCGCTTCCAGGTCGGCGATCAGGAAGAGGAGCAACCGGTCCCGATTGCGCGTGGAGCGGCGAAGCACGCGCCGCGCCCGGCTTTGAAGACGGTCGGGCAGCGCGGCGGCGCGGTCGCTAAAGCGCAGACACAACAGGATGAGTGGGAAGAGTTCTGAGGCGAAGTGAGATGCGAGCCGATGTCATGACCCGCGCCAAAACTCTCCTCCTTCCGGCGGATCTCGACGGAGTCGCGGCAGCGTCTCTCTTCGAGGTGCTCACCTCATCGGTCGGCAGTCACATTGTGATCGACGGATCGAGGGTCGAACAAATCGGCGGCTTGTGCCTGCAGATTTTACTCGCCGCGGTCACGACCTGGAAGGCGGATGAAGCCACCCTCGAATTCATAAACCTTTCCTTGGATCTCGTAGCCGGGCTCGAGCTTCTCGGAATCTGCCCCCAGTATTTTCTGGATAGGGAATACCTTCAATGAGCAAGACGATCCTTACAGTCGATGACTCGCGCACGATGCGCGACATGCTACTCCTCGCGCTCTCGGACGCAGGCTATCGGGTGGTGCAAGCCCAGGACGGCGTGCATGGCCTCGAAGTCCTGAAGGACGAGGTTCCTGACGTCATCGTCACCGATATCAACATGCCGCGTCTCGATGGCTTTGGCTTCATCGAAGGCGTGCGCCGCGACACCAAGCACCGGGCGGTGCCGATCCTCGTGCTGACAACCGAGAGCGATGCGGAGAAAAAGGATCGTGCGCGCCGCGCTGGCGCCACGGGCTGGATCGTCAAGCCCTTCGATCCCGTCAAACTTGTCGCCGCAATCCGCCGCGTGGCGGCCTGATCTATCGCGTAAGGAGACAAGCCCTTGGATCCAATGGCGGCCATAAGGCAGACCTTTTTCCAGGAATGCGAAGAACAGCTCGCCGAATTGGAAGCGGGCCTTCTCGCCATGGAGGCGGGCGACTCCGACTCCGAGACGGTCAATGCCGTCTTTCGCGCGGTGCATTCGATCAAAGGCGGCGCCGGAGCTTTTAGCCTCGACGATCTCGTGCGCTTCGCGCATGTGTTCGAGACGGCGCTCGATCATGTTCGCGCCGGCCGTTTGGCCGCGACCCCGGACGTCTTGAAGATCAAATTGCGCGCCGCAGATGTCTTGGCGGATCTCGTCCGCGCCGCGCGTGACGGCACCACCGTCGATGAGGCGCGCTGCAAGAGCCTTGCTGACGAACTCCGCGCCCTCGATCCGAACGGCGGCGAGGAAAAGGAAGACGATCTTTCGACCCTCAATTTCCAACCCGTGCTGGTTCGGTTCGAAGGTCTCGACGACGATGATGACGACGAGGAGGATGCGGCGGAGCCGATTGTCGCGGCGCCCACCGGCGCGCATCTCTACAACATCCATTTCCGTCCAAAGCCCAGTCTCTACGCCAAAGCGAATGAGACAGCGCTTCTCTTCCGTGACTTGAAAGAACTCGGCGAGATCAAGGTCAAATGCGACGCGTCCGATCTGCCGCTTTTGACCGAACTCGATCCCGAAGGCGCCTATCTCGGCTGGCAGATTGAATTGTTGACTGACAAAGACCAGGACGCGATCCGCGATGTCTTCGAATTCGTCGCCTGGGATTGCGATCTCGAGATCAAAGACGCCGACGATACGGCCGAGGGCATGGATGCTCCCGCGAATGCGGCGAATGAGAGCGCCGATGTCGATCAACAGGTCGCAGCGCTTTTGGAGCTTGTCCGCGCCTCGGCCGCGAGTGAAGCCGCCGAGACAGCGCCGCCGCCAAAGTCCACCGCTTCGGGCGGAAAGAAAAAATCGAAGCCCGCGACGGTAGCGCCAGCCGTCCCCACTAAGGAAGAGACAGCGCCGGTGATGGCTGAAGTCGTGCCTCTTGCCACGAAACAGCCCGCGCAGCCAGCGCCCGCCAAACAGGGCGCACAGTCCGAAGACCTGAAAGGTGCACCGACCATTCGCGTCGATCTCGATCGTGTCGATCGCCTGATCAACCTCGTCGGCGAGCTCGTCATCAATCAGGCGATGCTGTCGCAACGTGTCTTGGAAGCGGGGCTCGCCCGCGCCTCCGCTGTGGCGATGGGCCTCGACGAACTCGAGCAGTTGACCCGCGAAATACAGGACAGCGTCATGGCCATCCGCGCGCAGCCGGTGAAATCCGTCTTCCAGCGGATGCCGCGTCTCGTGCGCGAAATCGCCGCCATGACCGGCAAGTCGGTTCGTCTCGTCACCGATGGCGAAGGCACGGAAGTCGACAAAACGGTGATCGAGCGGCTGACCGATCCGCTGACCCATATGATCCGCAATGCGATCGATCACGGCGTCGAGTCGCCGGAAAAAAGAATTGCCGCGGGCAAGGCCGAAGAAGGTCTCGTCCGCCTGTCCGCTCAGCATCGTTCCGGCCGCATCGTCATCGAAGTCTCGGATGATGGTGCCGGCATCAATCGGCCGCGCGTGAAGGAAATCGCGGTCGAAAAAGGCTTGATCGCTTCCGATGCCGCGCTGTCGGATGAAGAGACCGACAATCTGATCTTCTTGCCTGGCTTTTCGACTGCTCAGGAAGTTTCCGACATTTCCGGCCGCGGCGTCGGCATGGATGTGGTCAAGCGTTCGATCCAGGCCCTGGGCGGTCGCATTGCGATCAGTTCGCGCCCGGGACAAGGCTCGACATTCACGATGAGCCTGCCGTTGACGCTCGCCGTGCTCGACGGAATGGTGGTGACGGTCGCGCAGCAGACGCTTGTGGTCCCGCTGACCGCGATCGTCGAGACCTTGCAGCCCAAAGCCGCCGATGTGCACAGCATGGGCGGCAATGCGCGTGTCATCTCCGTTCGCAACAAATTCACCCCCTTGATCGATGTCGGCCGCGAACTCTCTTATCGCAGCACGCCTGCCGATCCACTGACGAGCGTCGCGCTGCTCGTTGAGACCGAAGGCGGCGGACGCAGTGCTTTGCTGGTCGATGCCATTCAGGGCCAGCGGCAAGTCGTCATCAAGAGTTTGGAGGCCAATTATCGGCACGTCCACGGCATCGCCGCCGCGACGATTCTCGGCGATGGCCGCGTGGCGCTCATTGTCGATGTCGATGCGGTCGTTGCGAATTCGCACGCCGAGGCGGCCGCGCAAGACACTGCTATGGCTGCGGTGGGGTGACGACAATGAACGAGTCGGGGATAGAGCGGATGAACGGACGCGAACTGATGGCCTTCCGCATCGGCGCGCAGGAATTCTGCGTCGATATCATGGCGGTGCGCGAAATCCGCGGCTTTGCGCCGGCAACACCTCTGCCGCAATCGCCCGCCTTCGTGCGCGGCGTCATCAATCTGCGCGGCGCAGTTCTG
>JBEKNV010000016.1:0-51681 GCA_049522395.1 Methylovirgula sp. | reverse complement strand
GGCGCGGCGCGCGATCATCTGATCGGCGTTCGCCTCGTCAACGGATTTGGCGAGATCATTAAATCCGGCGGCCGGGTGAAGAAGAATGTCACCGGCCTCGATCTCGTGAAGCTCTCCTGCAGCGCCTATGGCACGCTCGGCCTCTTGACCGAAGTCACGTTCAAACTCTTACCCGAGCCGGAGGTGGAAGCGACGCTCGTGCTGCGCGGGCTCGACGATCGCAAAGCCATTGTCGCGTTGTCGGCGGGACTGACGTCGCCTTATCAGATCACCGGCGCCGCGCATCTGCCGGCGGATGTCGCGAAAGACGGCAAGACGCTAACACTGCTGCGCATCGATGGTCCATCGGTCTCGGTCGATTATCGCGCGGCGGTTTTGGCGCAGCATCTCGGTCCCTTCGGCACGCTGGAGCTTCTTGCTCAGGACGAGGCAAAGGCGCTTTGGCTTGCCATTCGCGACGCTTTGCCGATCGTCGAGCCGCAAGAGTCCGCGGTCTGGCGACTTTCGGTCGCGCCAAGCCGCGGCCCAGATGTCGTCGCGGCCATACAAAAGCGGCTCGCGGCTCGCTATTTCTACGATTGGGGTGGCGGGCTCATTTGGTTGGCCGTCGCACCCGAAAAGGATGCCGGCGCGGCGAAAATTCGGGAGGCACTGGCCGAAGCCGCGGGGCCCGAAGGCGGCCATGCGACTTTGATCCGCGCGCCAGAAGAAATTCGTGCAACGGTCGATGTCTTCCAGCCGCTCGCCAAGCCGCTGATGGAGATCACCCAAGGCATCAAGGCGAGCTTCGATCCGAATCACATCCTCAATCCCGGCCGTATGTACGCGCGCATCTGATCGGCGTAGAGAAAGAGAATGCAGACTTCCTTCGCAGAAACGCAGCTTACCGACAGCCAAATGGCGCGGTCGGAAAAAATCTTGCGCAGCTGCGTCCATTGCGGCTTCTGCACGGCGACCTGCCCGACATATTTACTGCAAGGCGATGAGCTCGATAGCCCACGCGGGCGCATCTATCTCATCAAGGACATGTTGGAGACGAACCGCCCCGCGCCGGCGGAAGTCGTCAAACATATCGACCGCTGTCTCTCCTGTCTCTCCTGCATGACGACCTGCCCATCGGGCGTGCATTACATGCATCTCGTCGATCATGCGCGAAGCTATATTGAGACGACCTATCGGCGGCCTTTTGCCGATCGCGCGCTGCGCGCGTTTCTCGCGAAGCTCTTGCCTTATCCGAGCCGCTTCCGCTTGGCGCTGAAGAGCGCGGCCCTTGCGCGGCCCTTCGCGAAACTCCTCGATCTCTTGGCGCGCCGCGAGTCGGATGTTCCCTCGTTGCTTTCCCGTCTCGGCGCGATGCTTGCCATGGCGCCCGCGCGACTCCCAAAGGCCGACGAGTCTCTTCCACGCGGGACTTATGCTGCGACAGGCCAAAAGCGCGGGCGCGTCGCGCTGCTCTCCGGCTGCGCGCAGCCTGTCCTGAACAGCGCCATCGATCGCGCTGCGGTCCGTCTGCTCAATCGGCTCGGCGTCGAGGTTGTGTTGCCGAAGGACGAAGGCTGCTGCGGTGCCATCGTGCTGCATATGGGCCGCGAAAAGGACGCGCTCGCTTTCGCCCGCCACACGATCGATGTCTGGACGAAGGAGATCGAAGAAAACGGGCTCGATGCCATCGTCATCACGACCTCGGGCTGCGGCACGACGATCAAGGACTATGGCTTCATGCTGCGCGATGACGACGCCTATGCCGCGAAGGCCGCGCGCGTCTCTAGTCTCGCAAAAGACATTTCCGAATATCTCGGCACGCTCGATTTTCCCGCGTGCGATCCAAAAGAAATGACGGTTGCCTATCATTCCGCCTGCTCCTTGCAGCACGGGCAAAAGATCACCGATTTGCCGAAGCGATTGCTGAACAAAGCGGGGTTCAAAGTCCGCGATGTGCCGGAGGGCCATATTTGCTGCGGGTCCGCCGGCACCTACAATCTGCTGCAGCCGTTTTTTGCGAAGAGACTTCGCCAGCGTAAAGTAACGAATATCGAGCGGCTTTCGCCCGATGTCGTCGCCTGCGGCAACATCGGCTGCATGATGCAGATCGCGAGCGGCACCGCGCTTCCCGTCGTCCACACGATTGAATTGATCGATTGGGCACTCGGCGGCCCTAAGCCAGAGGCGATGGAAGCGGTCGGTTCCGTGTCGCACGCGCCATCTGCGGTAGATTTTGCGCCGGACGCGGGCAACATCGAGCACATCAGTGCAATCTGATTATTTGACGCTCGCGTCTTTGAGCTTGCCCTTGGTCATGCCGATCGCGATTTCGGCGACGGGTCTGATCTCGTCGCCCTTGCGCATATCGAGCTTGACGCTCCAATCCGAATAATTTCGCCAGCCGATCGTGAAATGGCCGACGTGGGCGAGATAGAGCTGACCCCCGACAACAAGCGGCAGCGCCAGCGCGCTCGAATCGAGCAATTGGGCAGGGTCGTCGATCTTGTCGGGCTCGCTCGCTTGCGCGAGCTTTTCCATGGCCTCGAAATCCGCGCGCTGTGCGTCGGTGAGCTTGTCGAGCAGCTGTTTCTGCGCCAACACGGGATCGCTTTGCACCGCTTCGACGAGTGTAAGCGCCGACTGACGCAAGTCGTCGCAATTCGCGGCGGTGCAGCTCTGGTCCCAATCGTTGTAGGTGTCGCGCGGCGAGAAACGCGGCTCGAAGGTGAAACTGGCGGTGCAGGCGGGATCGAAATGATCCTTGGCCCATGCGCTCGCGGTCAGTGTCGAGGTCAGCGCTGGGGAATAATCGTAGTTCTCTTCGAATGCGACGGGTATTGTCTCGACTTTGCCGAACATGCGAAAGACGCCGCAGCCGGAGCCGACATCATCGCCCATCCAATTGGGCGGCAGGGTCGCGGGTTTTGCTTGCGCGCCGGTCACGACAAAAGGTGTCGTGTCATAGCAAGAGGCCGTGCCTTGAATGCTGCCTGCGGCATAGAAATTCGTACCCGGCAGCTGATCGAGAAAATCGGCCTTATCGAGCGCGTCTTGCAGCTCGGCGGCCAGTTTCAGGCCCTGGTGCTGCGCCCATGCGAGGGGCCTTTGCGCTTTGCCGGTTTCGGCAATGTGCGGGGCGAGAATGACACCGCTGTCGGCCGCGTCGCCCAGCATGGAGAGCGGACTGTCGGAATAGAATTTGCCCGCTGCGGCGGCGGGTGGATTGGCCGCGAGTTGCTTGTAATGCGCGACGATCTCGGCGCAGAGGCCCGCTGAATCCTGGGCCAGGGCCGGGGCGCCGAATCCCCGCCCGAGCGCCAGGATCGAAGCGAGAGCAGGCATCAACGCGAGAATGAGACGGCGGGTCATTGCGCGCTCCAGTTCGTCTTCAACTTTATCCGCAAGACGCGCCCGAAACGAAGCCGGATCAAGGGCCTGCCCCGCCTTCCGAAACGGCCCATTAACCTTAACGATTTCAAATAGAAGGCGATTCACCCTGATCGCATTCCCACACCCGTGGGCGCTCGCCCAGATTGACCCCCATAGTGTCCCATGTTATCCCATGACCTCCCGGAAGCTGCCGGAGCCCACCAATACTCCCGTACGGCGGCTTGCCACGCGGGCGGCGCTCCTGATCACGCCGCCCGCGTGTGGCGCCTTAGGGAAACGAGAGAGGGCCTGACGGTCAGGCCCCAGGGCAGAAGTTGCGTGGCAGGGCGTGGGTTCGAGGGGCGAGGGCGTGGATCGGTTCGTCTCGCAATTCACCAACAGGCTCGACGCGAAGGGCAGGGTGTCGATCCCGGCCAGCTTCAGGGCAGTGTTGGCGCGCGATGGCTTCGACGGCCTCTTCGTCCATCCGTCTCTCGATGCGGAGGCGGTCGATTGCGGCGGCCACGCGTTGCTCCGCGAGATCGATCAACTTCTCGCCCGGCATGCGCCCTATTCGGAGGAACGCGATCTTCTCTCGACCGCTTTGTTTGGCGCGAGCGAGATTTTGAAAATCGACTCGGAAGGGCGGGTCATGCTCACCGAGCCGATCAAGGCCTATGCGGGCATCACGTCGGAGGTCAGTTTCGTCGGACAAGGCGACAAGTTTCAGATTTGGGAACCGGGCCGTTTGCAGGCGCATTTCGAGGAGGCCAGAAATCGAGTGCGCGATATCCGCAAACAGCTCAATTCCCTTTACGTGGCCCCAGATGGGCCACGGTCGCATGGAGCACGGGAATGAGAGCGGGCCGCGGCGAAGACACTCTCGCCGCAGGCGGACTGGCCCGCCACCTTCCCGTGCTTCGTGACGACATTCTCTCCGCCCTCGCGCCACAAGCGGGCGAAACCTTCCTCGATGCGACTTTCGGTGCCGGTGGCTATACGCAGGCCATTCTCGGTGTGCCCGGCACGCGGGTTCTCGCCATCGATCGCGATCCCTCAGTCATCGCTGCCGGTCAATCGCTCGCCGCGCAATCGCAAGGCCGGCTGATGCTGGCGCAAGGCGTCTTCTCCGATCTCGAACGCATTGCGGAAGAAAACGACATCGCTCGCTTCGACGGCATCGTCTTCGATATCGGTGTGTCCTCGATGCAGCTCGATGAGGCCGCGCGCGGCTTCTCTTTTCGTTTTGAAGGTCCGCTCGACATGCGGATGGGATCAGCCGGACGCAGCGCCGCCGATCTCGTCAACACGCTCGATGAAGAAGAGCTTGCCGATATTCTCTACTATTACGGCGAAGAGCGCTTCGCGCGCCGCATCGCCAAGGCGATCGTGAAAGAGCGCGCGGAGAAACCGTTCGAGACGACGCTGCAATTGGCAAATGTAATCGCGCGTGTCGTGCCGTCAAAGCCCAACACCATTCATCCGGCGACGCGGAGCTTTCAGGCCCTGCGCATTGCCGTCAACGACGAATTGGGCGAATTGGTCAAAGGGCTGACGGCAGCGGAGCGCATGTTGAAAGAGGGCGGCCGGCTTGCCGTCGTGACCTTCCATTCGCTCGAAGACCGGATCGTCAAACAATTTTTCGCGCGCCGTTCGGGTCACGGCGAAGCGCGCTCACGGCTCCTGCCGCATGAGGCGGCGCCGCCTGCGCCGACCTTTACCGTTCAAGGCAAGCAGCCGGTCCTCCCGAGCGAAGCCGAAATGACGCGCAATCCGCGCGCCCGTTCGGCGAAATTGCGCTTTGCGACACGGACATCCGCGCCGGCACGCGGCGACGATTCCGCTTTAGCCGCGCTTGCGGAATTGCCGAGTGCGAAACGCGCGTCAAAACCGAAACAGAGGAGGGGCTGACATGGTGCGCCTTCTCAATGTCGCAGCCATCGTGGCGCTCATCGGCTCGGCGGTCTATGCCTATTCGATCAAATATCAGACAATCTTCTATGCCGAAGAGATCGTCCGCCTACAGCATGATATCGGCACGGAGAAAGATTCGATCGGACTGCTGCGCGCCGACTTCGCGCATCTCTCGCGGCCCGAGAGGATCTCCTCGCTCGCCAATCAATTCCTGAAGCTGCAACAGCCGAGCCTGGCCCAGATCGTGCGCATCGACGCGCTGCCCGAGAAGACGACCACAGGCGATCTGATCGGCAACAAACTCGATGCGCTCGGTCTTGCCAAGCCGACGACGACGCCGCGCGATGCGAGCAGCATCGATCCGACCACGCCAACCCCAAACCCGAGGTGAGCGATGACGGTCGAGCCCGAAGACGAGAGAGACCACGAGGCCGCCGATCTGGCGCCGCGCGAGCTGCCGGCCGCTCGCCCAAGCTTTCTCAAGCGACTTTTTCTCACGAAGCTAGATAAAAGCACGCGCCGCATTAAGCTGATCGGCTTCGCCTTCCTCCTCTGCTACGGCATCATCGCGGGGCGGCTCATCCATTTCGGCATGACGCCGCAGCAACCGACAAGCGGTTCCGGCAGTGGCTGGGATACGGTCGCCGCCGCGCGGCCCGATATTCTCGATCGGCACGGCGAAATTCTCGCAACCGACATCAAAGTCACATCGGTCTTTGCCGATCCCCTGCAAATGATCGACAAGGATGAGGCGGTCGATCAGCTCACCTCCATTCTGCCCGATCTCAATGCCGACGACCTCTTGAAGAAGCTGCGCTCGCGCAAGGGCTTCGTTTGGATCAAACGAGCGATTAGCCAGAAGCAGCAGAGCGATATCTATCACCTCGGCCTGCCGGGCGTCGGCTTCGTGCAGGAGAACAAGCGCGTCTATCCGAATGCCGCGATTGCTGCGCATGTGCTGGGCTATGCCAACATCAATGGCATCGGCATCTCAGGCCTTGAGAAATATATCGACAGCCAAGGCTTGGCCGATCTCCATGTGGCGGGCTTCAGGCTCACCCGCGACGATCTGAAACCTGTCGTCACCTCGCTCGATCTGCGCGCGACCTATGCCGTGCGCGACGAACTCGCTAAAGGCATCGACAAATACAAAGCCAAAGCGGGCGCGGCCGCCATTCTCGACGTCGATACCGGCGAAGTGATCGCCATGGCGTCGCTGCCGGATTTCGATCCGAACGAGCCGGCGGGCGCGCTCGATCCCGACCACATCAACCGAATGACGGTCGGCGTCTATGAAATGGGATCGACCTTCAAGGCCTTGACGATCGCGATGGCGCTCGATTCAGGCAAGGCGACCCTCAACACACAACTCGACGCGCGCGACTCCTTGCGTTACGGCCACTACACGATCCATGACTTCCACGCGACGCACCGGATCTTGACGGTGCCGGAAGTCTTTGTCCACTCGTCGAATATCGGCACTGCGAAAATGGCGCTGATGGTGGGCGTTGATGGTCACCAGGCCTTTCTGCGCAAGATGGGGCAGCTCACGCGGCTGCGCACCGAACTGCCCGAATCCGCCGAACCGCTCGTGCCGAAAAACTGGGGCGAATTAAACACGATGACGATCGCCTTCGGCCAGGGCCTTAATGTGGCGCCGCTTCAGGCGATGATGGCGGTTGGCGCGCTCGTCAATGGCGGTATATTAATCAAGCCGACCTTCTTGAAGCGCAGCGAAGAGGATGCCAAGGAGAATGCGCCGCGGGTCGTCAAGCCGGAGACGTCGGAAGCGCTGCGCTATCTGATGCGCCTTAATTCCGAGATCGGCTCGGCAAAGAAGGCCGATGTCGAAGGCTATTTCGTCGGCGGCAAGACGGGTACGGCCGACAAGATCATCCACGGGCACTATTCTCAGGACCAAGTGTTCACGACATTCATGGCCATCGTTCCAGCAGACAAACCCAAATATCTTTATCTGACCCTGCTCGACGAGCCGCAGGCGTTGCCGGAAACCGATTACTCGCACACCGCCGCCTGGAACGCCGGCGAGATCACCGGCGCGATGATCGAGCGTACGGCACCGCTTCTCGATCTGCCGCCGCGGCAAGTGCCCCCGCCGGAGCCTTTTCCATTGCTCGCCAAAAGCGGCTATACCGCTGCTAATCAGCCCGCGACGCCGGGAGAGCAGTAATGCGGCTTGCCGATCTTTTGGTCGACTCCGTGATCGAGCACGCGCCCGGTCCGGATTTATCCGCGACCGTCGCAGGTCTCTCGGGGGATAGCCGGCAGATTGGCCGAGGTTCGGTCTTTTTTGCCATGCCCGGCGCCAAGGTGGACGGGCTTGCCTTTGTCACGGATGCGCTCAACCGCGGCGCCGTTGCGATTGTCGCTGAACGCCGCCCAGAGATCGCGATGCCGGGCGCAAGCTTCATTCAAGTCGCTGATGTGCATCGCGCTCTGGCTCTCGCCGCCGCGCGTTTCTATCGCCTGCAGCCGGAGACGATCATCGCCGTCACCGGAACGAGCGGCAAAACTTCGGTTGCTGTTTTTACGCGGCAGATTTGGCAGGCGCTGGGCTACCGCGTCGCGTCGTTGGGGACGATTGGTCTTATCGCGCCGTCGCGCATCGCGGGCGGCGCGTTGACGACACCCGATCCCGTCAATTTACATGAAACGCTCGACGCCTTGTCGCGAGACGGCGTAACGCATCTCGCGCTCGAAGCCTCGTCCCACGGTCTCGATCAACGCCGCCTCGACGGAGTTCGCCTGAAAGCTGCGGCCTTCACCAATCTCTCTCGCGATCATCTCGATTATCATCGCGATCTCGACTCTTATCTTGCCGCTAAGATGCGTCTCTTCGAGGTCCTGCTGCCGCAAGGCGCTCCTGCGGTGATCGATGCCGACAGCGCGGTCGCGGATCAAGTTGAGTCGATCTGCCGCAAGCGCGGCCTCGAAATCTTCAGCGTCGGACAAAAAGGGCACGGACTTCGCCTCGTCGAACAGACGCCGCAAGGATTGGGATGCGGTCTCGTGCTCGATTATGCCGGCGGGAAAGTGACGCTGCGATTGCCGCTTGCCGGTGCGTTCCAAATCCGAAATGCGCTTGTCGCGGCAGGTCTCGTACTGGTGACGGGCGGAAAACCCGACAGTGTCTTCGCGGCGCTCGAAAAGCTCGAAGGCGTTCCCGGACGGCTCGAACTTGTCGGCCGTCATCAGGATGCGCCGGTCTTCGTCGATTACGCGCATAAGCCCGATGCGCTCGAGAATGTTCTCAGCGCCTTGCGCCCGCTGACGAAGGGCAGACTCATCGTCGTCTTCGGCTGCGGCGGCGACCGCGACAAAGGCAAGCGGCCGATCATGGGCGAAGTCGCGGGCCGGCTCGCCGATATCGTGATCGTCACCGACGACAATCCGCGCTCCGAAGATGCGGCTATGATCCGCAAGGAGATTCTGGCAGGGTTATCCGCTCTCCCGACTTCGGCCGTTCATGAGATCGGCGATCGCCGCAGCGCCATTTCCCAGGCGATCGGAATGCTCGCGGCTGGCGATCTGCTGCTTGTGGCCGGCAAAGGCCACGAAACGGGCCAGATCATCGGGGACAAGGTTATCCCCTTCTCCGATCAACAAAGCATCCGCGCCGCCTTGCGGGAATTTGCGGCATGAGGTCCGAATTGTCGCAAAATCAGGGATGGCCGGAACCGCTGTGGACGAATCTCGGCCTCATCTCCATCCTTCAGGCGCGTGTCAGTGGGCCATTGCCGCAATCCGCCACGGGCGTTTCCATCGACACGAGGACGCTGTTCGAAGGCGATCTTTTTTTTGCAATCAAAGGCGAGAACAGCGACGGCCATGATCATGTCGAATCCGCCTTTGCCAAGGGCGCCGTCGCCGCGGTCGTCGCCGAAGACAAGGCCGAAGCGCTCAAACATCATGGTTCACTTTATGTCGTCCGCGAGGTCTTGCCGGCGCTCGAACGGTTGGCGAGCGCCGCGCGCGCGCGCAGCAAGGCGCGGATCGTGGCGGTCACTGGCTCTGTTGGCAAGACATCGACCAAAGAGGCGCTTCGTCTCGTGCTGGGGACAGCGGGAACGGTTCATGCCTCGATTGCCTCCTACAACAATCACTGGGGCGTGCCGCTGACGCTCGCCCGAATGCGGCGCGAGACGAATTTCGGGGTCGTCGAAATCGGCATGAATCATGCCGGCGAAATCACGCCGCTTGTCGGCATAGCGAAACCGCATGTCGCTATCATCACCTCGGTCGCTCCCGTGCATCTAGAATTCTTTCCGAGTATCGAGGCGATTGCCGACGCGAAAGCGGAGATCTTCTCCGGGCTGGTGCCGGGAGGCGTCGCCATCCTCAACCGCGACAACAACCAGTTCGGCCGCCTCGTCGCCGCGGCGCGGGCGTCCGCGGCGGGCCATATTGAAAGCTTCGGCGCTGATCCGCGCTCCGATGCGCGCCTCGTCGATGTGAAGATCGCGGACGATCGAACGAAGGTGAAGGCGCAAATTCACGGGCAGACGTTATCTTATGAGATCGGCGCGCCCGGGCGGCATCTTGCGGTGAATTCTCTCGCCGTGCTTCTCACGGCCAAGGCCTTCGGCGTCGATCTCGAAAAAGCGGCCCACGCGCTCGCCTCCTTCGATGTGCCAGAGGGACGCGGCCGGCGCTTCACGTTGACGACGCGCGAGGGCGCCTTCACGCTCATCGACGAAAGCTACAATGCCAATCCCGCCTCCATGCGGGCCGCTTTTGCGCTCATCGGCGAATTGGCGCCGCCCGCCAAATCGGGACGCCGCATCGCCGTGCTCGGCGATATGCGCGAACTCGGGCCGCGCAGCGAAGATCTCCATTCTGGCCTTGCGATTGATCTGCAGGTCAATCATATCGACGTGGTCTTCGCCGCCGGGCCGATGATGAAAGTTCTTTACGACGCATTGCCGAAGAAGCTCCAAGGCGCTTGGCGCTCGACAGCCGAGGAGCTTGAAACTCCCCTTCGCGACACGATTCGTGCCGGTGATCTCGTCATGGTCAAAGGGTCCAATGCCAGCCGCATGCATGCCATCGTCAAAGCTTTGAAAGCGCGCTATCCAGGACCACGAGTCACCTCCTAGGAATTTCTTCTCATGCTTACTTGGCTTGCGGATTTTTCGCATCAATTCGGTCCGCTCAATCTTTTTCGTTACATCACTTTTCGTACCGGCGGCGCAACGGCGACGGCGTTGTTCTTCGTCTTCTTTTTCGGCCCGCGTACCATTGCGGCCTTGCGCCTCAAACAAGGCAAGGGCCAGCCGATCCGCACGGATGGGCCGCAATCGCATCTTCTGACAAAGAAAGGCACGCCTACGATGGGCGGCCTGATGATTCTGTCGGGGCTTATCGTCTCGACACTGCTCTGGGCCAATCTCGCGAGCCGTTATGTCTGGATCGTGCTGCTCGTGATGATCGGTTTCGGCCTTGTCGGCTTTTATGACGATTATCTCAAAGTCACGAAGCAGACTCATAGTGGCGTTTCCGGGAGGGTGAGGCTCGCGATCGAAGGCGCGATTGCGCTTGTCGCCTGCTATGCGATGACGGTCGTCGGATCGCAGCATGCGACCGCGCTCGCACTGCCGGCGATCAACGGCTATGTCATCGATCTCGGCGTCTTCTATCTGGCGTTCGGCGCCTTCGTCATCACCGCCGCCGGCAATGCCGTCAATCTCACCGATGGGCTCGATGGCCTCGCCATCGTGCCGGTGATGATCGCGGCCGGAACGTTCGGCATCATCGCCTATCTTGCCGGCAATGCGATCTTCTCCGCCTATCTCGGCATCAATTTCGTCTCGGGTGCCGGCGAACTCGCCGTCGTCTGCGGCGCGATGATCGGCGCCGGCCTCGGCTTTCTCTGGTTCAATGCGCCGCCGGCGCAAATCTTCATGGGCGACACGGGATCGCTCGCGCTGGGCGGTCTACTCGGCACGATCGCGGTCGCCGTCAAACATGAGATCGTGCTCGCTATCGTCGGCGGCCTTTTCGTTCTCGAGGCTCTCTCCGTCATTGTTCAGGTCGTCTCCTACAAGCTCACCGGCAAGCGCGTCTTCCGCATGGCCCCCATCCATCATCATTTCGAGCAGATGGGCTGGTCGGAGCCGCAGGTCGTGGTCCGCTTCTGGATCATCGCCTTTGTGCTCGCGCTCATCGGTCTCTCAACCTTGAAGCTGAGGTGACAATGATTCCGCTCACCTTTGCTGCCGGTCAGAGAATTGCGGTGTTTGGGCTTGGCGCGTCGGGTCGCTCCGCGGCGGAAGCGCTGAAAGCTGGCGGCGCCAACGTCGAAATCTGGGACGATCAAGAAGCCTCGCGCGAAAAGGCCGCGGCGCTCGGACTGACGATCACGGATTTTTCGAAGGCCGATCTCAAACCGTTCCGGTCGCTCGTTCTTGCGCCCGGCATTCCGCTCACCCATCCCAAGCCGCATTGGATCGTGACCAAGGCGAAAGAGGCGGGCGTCGAGATCATCGGCGATATCGAACTCTTTTGCCGTGAGCGCCGCAAAATCGCGCCGAAGTCACCTTTCGTCGCGATCACCGGCACGAACGGAAAATCGACGACGACGGCGCTCATCGCACATCTCTTTGCGACCTTCGGCTATAAGGTCGAAGTCGGCGGCAATATCGGCACGCCGATCCTGTCGCTATCGCCGCCGTCGCCCGCGATCGTGCATGTGATCGAATGCTCGTCCTTTCAGATCGATCTTGCTCCCACGATCGATCCGTGGATCGCCGTGCTGCTCAATGTGACGCCGGACCATCTCGACCGCCACGGCACGATGGAAAATTACGCAGCGGTCAAAGAGCGGCTGGTCGAGAAGGCCGATATTGCGGTGATCGCCATCGACGATCCGGTGACCTTGGACATCGCCGAGCGCCTGCGCCAAAAGCACAGACCGGGTGCGACGGTCTCGATCACCAGGCCGAAGATCGAGGACGGGATCATCCTCGACGGCACTAAGCTCGTGCGGCGCGTCCAAGGCCATTCGCTCGTCATCGCCGATCTCGCCGGCATACCGTCGCTGCGCGGTGCCCACAACGGCCAGAACGCCGCCGCGGCCGTAGCCGCACTCGGCGCGCATGGGTTCGATCTCGAAATCGTCAACAAGGGCCTGCAGACATTCCCCGGCTTGCCGCATCGGCTCGAAGAGCTTGGGCGGAAGGGCAAGGTGCTGTTCATCAATGATTCGAAGGCGACCAATGCGGATGCCGCGGAAAAGGCCCTGCTCAGCCTCGACGACATTTATTGGATCATCGGCGGGCGCGCCAAGGAGGGGGGCATCGAGCCTCTGCGGCCCCTCTTCTCGAAGGTGAAAAAGGCCTATCTCGTCGGCGAAGCCTCCGACCTCTTCGCCCGGACCATCGGCGAAGCAATTCCTTATGAATTTTGCGGCACTCTCGATGTGGCGGTCGATCGCGCGGCCCGCGATGCCGAACAGTCGAGCACCCCGGCGCCGATCGTCCTTCTATCGCCGGCATGCGCGTCGTTCGACCAGTTTCCGGACTTCGAGAAGCGCGGCGACTATTTCCGCGAGCTGGTCCGCGCCAAGCTCGCCGAGACGTAAGGAAGGGCGAATGGTTTCTCGCTTGGAACGATCGCCTCTGGCGAATTGGTGGTGGACGGTCGATCGCTGGCTGATCGCCGCCTTGGGCGCTTTGATCGTCTTAGGTCTCGTGCTGACGCTCGCCGCGAGCCCGTCGGTTGCCGAGCGCCTGGGGATGCCGCCCTTTTATTTCGTGAACAGGCAGATCCTCTTTCTCGTTCCGGCGATCGCCGTTCTCTTTGCGACGTCGTTCCTCTCGCCGCGGCACGTGCGGCGCGCGGCATTGATCATTTTCATCACCGCCATGGTCTTGATTGTCGCGGCACTTCTGTTTGGCCATGAAGTGAAGGGCGCGCGACGCTGGATTTTCGGCATTCAGCCGTCCGAATTCATGAAGCCCGCCTTTGTTGTCTTGACCGCCTGGGCCTTCGCCGAAGGTGCCAAGAGGCAGGATGTGCCCGGCAATCTTATCGCCGTGCTGCTGCTGCCGCTTTCGATCATTCCGCTGATCCTGCAACCGGACTTTGGCCAGACCATGTTGCTCTCGCTCGTTTGGGCGGCGCTGTTCTTCATGGCGGGGCTGCATTGGTTCTGGGTGACGGGAATCGGCGGGATCGGAATCACCGGCATTCTCTTCGCCTATAAATTCGTGCCGCATGTCCGCGGCCGCATCATCAAATTCATCGATCCGTCTTCGGCGCATGGCGTCATCGACACATTTCAGGTCGATACTGCGATCGACAGTTTTCATGCCGGCGGCTGGTTCGGCAAAGGTCCGGGCGAGGGCACGATCAAGCGCATTCTTCCCGATGCCCATACCGATTTCATTTTCGCGGTGACGGCGGAGGAGTTCGGCATCATCGCCTGTCTGCTGCTGCTCTCGATCTTCGTCTTCATCGTCATGCGCGGCTTGATCTCGGCGTCGCGCAACGAAGATCCCTTCTGCCGCTTCGCCGCGGCGGGACTTGCCATGCTGTTCGGCATTCAGAGCGCGATCAATATGGCGGTCAATCTGCACTTGATGCCCGCGAAGGGCATGACGCTGCCCTTCATCTCTTATGGCGGATCGTCGCTCATATCGCTTGCGCTGGGCATGGGCTTTCTCATCGCCGTCATGCGCAAGCGCCCGCGCTCCGAAGTCATGTTTGCTGAGACCGAGGGCGTTCAGGGATGAACTCACGGCCGCTGGTTCTTCTCGCTGCCGGCGGCACGGGCGGACATTTGTTTCCAGCCGAGGCGCTCGCCTCCGAACTTGCCGCACGGGGCATTGTTGTCGATCTCGTGACGGACGAGCGCGCGCAGCGTTATGGCGGCGCCTTTCCGGCGCGCGCCATCCATCAAATTCCGTCCGCGACGCCGAGCGGCGGTTCGCCAATCGCCCGCGCGAAAGCGATCGTGACTTTGGGCGTCGGCACGGTTTCGGCTTTCCTACTTCTGCTGTGGCTCAGGCCAAAAGCGGTTGTTGGCTTCGGCGGCTATCCGACCGTGCCGCCGCTCTTCGCCGCGCATCTCTTGAAAATTCCGACCATTCTGCATGAGCAGAACGCGGTAATGGGGCGCGCGAACCGCTTCCTGGCGGCGCGTGTCGTGGCCATCGCTTCTGGGCTGCAGAGCCGCAGGGCCAAGGACTCCGTTTTCGCGACGAAATCCACCATGACAGGCAATCCCGTGCGCCCGAACGTTCTGGAAGCGGCGAAACTGCCGTATCCCGCTCGCACCGACACATTCCGACTGCTCGTCACCGGCGGCTCGCAGGGCGCGCGGATCATGTCGGAGATCGTGCCGGAGGCGATTGCCCTTCTGCCCGCAGATCTGCGCCGACAGCTTTCGATCGTGCAGCAGGCGCGCGGCGAAGATGAAGAAAAAGTCCGTGCCGCTTATGCGCGACTTGGCGTGAAGGCCGAGGTCAAAAGCTTCTTTACCGATCTTCCGGCGCGCATGGCCGCGGCGCAACTCGTCATCGCGCGGGCCGGGGCATCGACCGTCGCCGAACTCTCGGTCATTGGCCGCCCGTCGATTTTGGTTCCTTTTCCCCATGCGATCGATCAGGATCAGGCAGCCAATGCCGCGCATCTTGCGGCGGAAGGAGCTGCTATTCTGATCGATCAGAAGGAATTTTCGCCGCAATGGCTTGCCAAAGCTTTGGAGGCGGGGCTCGCCGATCCGGCGGCGCTCGCGCAAAAGGCCGCGGCGGCAAAACGTTTGGGGATCAGCGATGCGGCAAAACGGCTTGCCGATCTCGTGCTCAGCACCGCCCATTTGGAGATGACGAATGAAGCTGCCGCGTGAACTCGGTCCCATCCATTTTATCGGGATCGGCGGCATCGGCATGTCCGGCATCGCCGAGGTGCTTCTCAACCTCGGCTATAAAGTCCAGGGCTCCGATCTTTCCGAGAATGCCAATGTGCAGCGCCTGCGCGGCAAGGGCGCCAAGGTTTATATCGGTCATGCCGCGAATAATCTCGGCGCCGCGGAAGTCGTCGTCGTCTCGACCGCGATCAAGCGCGACAATCCCGAACTTATCGCGGCGCGCGAGCGCCGCCTGCCGGTCGTGCGCCGTGCCGAAATGCTTGCCGAGATGATGCGTCTAAAGCAATGCGTCGCTATCGCCGGCACGCATGGCAAGACAACAACGACCTCGCTTGTTGCGACTTTGCTCGAGGCCGGCAAATTCGATCCGACCGTTATCAATGGTGGGATCATCAATGCCTATGGGACCAATGCGCGGCTCGGCGCTGGCGAATGGATGGTGGTTGAGGCGGATGAGAGCGACGGCACCTTTCTCAAGCTGCCCGTCGATGTCGCCATCATCACCAACATCGATCCCGAACATCTCGATCACTTCAAGACATTCGATGCGATCAAGGACGCTTTTCTCAGCTTCGTCGAGAATCTGCCCTTCTATGGATTTGCGGTGATGTGCCTCGATCATCCTGTCGTGCAGGAGCTTGTCGGGCGCATCGAAGACCGCCGCATCCTTACCTATGGCGAGAACCCGCAGGCGGATGTGCGGCTCGTGCATGTCGATCTCGCCAATGGACGGACCCGTTTCAGCCTCTTGATGCGCGACCGCAAGACGGGCCGCGAGATCAAATTCGATCATCTCGAACTGCCGATGCCCGGCCATCACAATGCGCTCAATGCCACGGCGGCCGTGACCGTCGCGCATGAGCTCGGCATGAGCGCCGAGGCGATCCGCTCGGCGCTTGCCAATTTCGGCGGCGTCAAGCGCCGCTTCACGCTGACGGGCGAATGGAACGGCGTGCGCATCTTCGACGATTACGGCCACCATCCGGTGGAGATCGCCGCGGTTCTCAAGGCCGCGCGGGCCTCGACCAAAGGCCAGGTTATCGCCATCATGCAGCCGCATCGCTATACGCGGCTCTCCTCGCTCTTCAACGACTTCGCGAGCTGTTTCAACGATGCCGACACGGTCATCGTCACCGATGTCTATACGGCAGGCGAAACGCCGATCGAAGGCGCCGACCGCGACAGCCTCGTCGATGCATTGAAAGCCCGCGGCCATCGCCAGGCGCTTCCCATGCAAAAGCCCGAAGATCTGCCGGAGATGATCCGCGGCCTCGCCAAGCCCGGCGATTACGTCGTCTTTCTCGGCGCCGGCAACATCACCCAATGGGCCTATGCGCTGCCGGGGCAGCTTGCGGCGCTGACCAAGGCGTGAGAGGGGAGGCGATGACCTTCCCCGATATCACCGCAGACCTCGCCCGCGCAATGCCGCAGCTTCGCGGAAGACTCTCTGCGAATGTGCCGCTCGCGCCTTTGACGTGGTTCAAGACGGGCGGCGCCGCGCAAGCGGTCTTTACGCCGGCCGATGCCGAAGACCTTTCTTATTTTCTAAAGCGGCTCGATCCCGCGATTCCCATTCTGCCGCTGGGGCTCGGCTCCAATCTTCTGGTACGCGACGGCGGCATCGAAGGCGTCGTCATTACCTTTGGCGACGCTTTCAGCTCGCTTTCGATCGATGGCGATTGCGTGACAGTCGGTGCCGCTGTCGCCGACGTCAAACTCGCGAGTGCGGGGGCGCAAGCTTCGCTCGCGGGCTTTTCTTTTCTGCGCGGCATACCGGGTTCGATCGGCGGCGCGCTCAGGATGAACGCCGGCGCCTTCGGCGGCGAGACTAAGGATGTTCTGATTTCCTGCGAAGGCATCGACCTCAGCGGCACTTTACGGCGCTTCACGCTGGACGAAATGGGGCTCACCTATCGCCACAGCGCCGTAACGGATGTGATTTTCACCAAAGCGCAATTCCGCGGGCGGCCGGGAGTCGAAGCGACGATCAGGGCCGAGATGGAGGAGATCGCCAAGGCGCGCAGCGCCTCGCAGCCGGTCAACACGCGGACCGGCGGTTCGACCTTCAAGAATCCGGAGGGACGCAAGGCCTGGGAATTGATCGATGCCGCGGGCTGCCGCGGGCTCGTTTTGGGCGATGCGCAAGTCTCCGAGCTTCATTGCAATTTTCTTGTCAATCGCGGCAAGGCGACGTCCGCCGATCTCGAAAACCTCGGCGAAGAAGTGCGCCGCCGCGTCTATGAGACAAGCGGCGTCAAGCTCGAATGGGAAATCGAGCGCGTCGGGATAAGGTGAGGGGCGATCCAACCACAGACAGGGAGGGCGGCCGCGTAGCGTCCAGGTGAGGTCGGGATTAGGATAAATTCCGCTTTTGACCCGAAGTGGACATTCGCCCTTCGGCGTCGCCCGCAAAGCCATGCTATCACGCGCTCAATTCGCGCATTATCGTGCTGCGTTCAAAATGGAGGCTAAAATGACAATCAATGACATTGGCCCAAAGCCGCAATCGTTCAACATTGAACACGCGACGAAGGAAAACACAGATTATCGTTCCGTCGCCTGGAGCGGGCGCTATCTGCAAGTGACGCTGATGTCGATCCCCGTCGGCGAGGACATTGGCCTTGAAGCACATCCAGAGACAGATCAGTTCCTGCGCCTCGACGCTGGCCGTGGTCGGGTGCAGATGGGAGCCGCGAAAGACAAACTGACTTTTGAAAAGGAAGTTTCGGACGGTTGGTGTGTCCTCGTTCCGGCGGGGACTTGGCACAACATCACCAATATCGGCGCGACTCCGATGCAGCTCTATGCGATCTATGCGCCCGCCCATCACAAGCCCGGCAAGGTGCAGGTGACGGCGGCGGCGGCCGAAGCAGACAAAGACGACGAGCCAGCGGCCTGGTCAGTGCAGCCAAAACATGCGCCCGATAAACACGGGTGACGGCGGAAAGAGCTGATGCTCATTTCTTCGTTTCGCGTCCATGGCGCAGTCTCCTCTTGGCACTTCGCGTCATATCGCGGTGACGCAGCAGTTCGGTCGCTTTTGGATCTCGTGGGGCTAGTGTTTCTTCTCCGCAATCCGTTCTCCTTCACTGCGAAGACATGCTTCAGGGCAGACATGGTTCAGCGCTGACGACTTCAGGGTAAGTGGCGGGTCAAGGCGGGTTGATCTAAATCAGCGACGACTGCCGGTGTGCGTTTCACACTTTTAAAGTTTGGAACCGGACACCCTAGCCCGCCTCTCCGCTTCAGGAGCTTTGCTAGGTGTTGGAGGAAGAAATCATGGACAAAGATCGGATTAGGGTTGCGCCCAATACGGTAGCGTATGGTGATAGGGAGGGCCACAAGCTAGTGGTGGAGTTTGCGATCCCAGGAGCGCCAACGGAAACCGTTGATGTGAAGATCCTGGAAGACAGCATCCACCTAACAGCGCCAGCAAAGGACATCGAATATGTTTCAGCACTGGCTTTAGGTTGGCCAGTGAAACCTGATAAGGCCGAAGCGACCTACGAGCATGGGCTGCTCCGAATTGAGGTGCCTTTAAAAGATCCGATGGAAGATGCCGTTAAGATTGCTATCAAATCAGGTAGTGCGGAAACCAAAACAATTGAAGGCAAACGAACGTGAAGCAATCGCGATAAGGCAGGCCGGGAGACAATCATGAAACGTTTATTGCTCGTTGGCTTCGCCGCTTGCGCGTTTGCGCTGGCACCATCGCTAACCGCCTCAGCAATGCCAATCCAGAAGCAGAGCATGGGGATTGTTGCAGCAGACAGTGACTTCATCCAGGTTCATGGCGATCGTGGTGGCCGCGGTCACCATTATGGATGGGGCAGAGGACGGGGCCATCACCACGGCTGGGGCCGAGGACATGGTCATGGTCGTCACTAAATTCGATTAGATGAGGCCGCCTCAGTTGGCGGCCTCTTTGCATCTCAAACCACACGCGTTACGTCGGCTATTGGCGCAGCTCAGACTATCGCAACAGGAAAAGTTGACCCAAAGCCGTCGTCGGGTGCGACCCGCTGCGGCCGGAAGATCGTCAGACGAGTCGGCGCAATTGACATTCCGGCGATAACTTTGCCTATTCCTTCCGAAACAGGAGGCATTCATGAGCCAATCGATTGTGCGAATTCGTTCCTTTCTCGCGATCAGCATTCTTGGCATTTTGTTGTCGGGCTGCGGCTACAATGCCATCCCGACCTTGGAGGAGCAGGCCAAGGCAAAATGGGCCGATGTGCAGAACAATTATCAGCGCCGCGCCGATCTGATCCCGAATCTCGTCGCGACCGTCCAGGGCTACGCCAAGCATGAGACGGATGTACTGACTGCGGTCGTCGAGGCGCGCGCCAAGGCAACGCAAGTCAAGATCGATGTCTCGCAGCTGACCGATCCCGAAAAACTTAAAGAATTTGAGGCGGCGCAGAACCAGCTCTCGGGCGCGCTCGGCCGGCTCTTGGCGGTGAGCGAGAACTATCCAGACCTCAAGTCGAGCCAAAATTTCTTGGCGCTGCAATCGCAGCTTGAGGGCACGGAGAACCGCATTGCTGTGGCGCGGCGCGACTATATCGACGCGGTGCGTGCCTATAATACCGAATTGCGGACCTTTCCCGGGGTCTTGTGGAAGGCGGCCTTCTTCCCGAATGCGAAGCCGATGGCCGAATTCACGGCGACCGACAATGCGCAGAGCGTGCCGCAAGTGAAGTTCTGACCGGCTGCTCTCAGAGAAGGCGCCGGCATGATCAAGGCCCGATCCACAGCCAACATCTTGCGCGCGACGATTGCTTTCGTCGCGCTGCTTTGTGTCGGCGTAGCCGCGCTCGCCTATAACTTTCCGGCGCTGACCGGCCGCATCGTCGATCAGGCCAACATCATTCCGGCGGATACGCGCGCGGCGATCGAGCCGAAGCTTGTCGATCTCGAGCAGAAATCCGGCATTCAGCTTGTCGTTGCGACGGTGTCCTCGCTCGAAGGGCAGGCGATCGAGCCTTATGCCAATGAACTCTTCCGCACATGGCAGCTCGGCGAAAAGACGAAGAACAACGGCGTGCTTCTGCTCGTCGCGCCGAACGAGCATCGCGTGCGGATCGAGGTCGGCTATGGGCTCGAAGGCACGCTGACCGATGCGCTCTCGAGCGTCATCATCAACAATACGATCGTGCCGCATTTCAAGACGGGCGATTTTGCCGGCGGCATTTCGGCCGGCGTTGACGACATCATCACCGTGCTCACGACCGATTCTTCGGATTGGCAGAAGAAGCCGGCCGTTCGTCTTGATCATCAGCAGAGCCCCGATCCTTTCGCCTGGGTGCTCGTCGCGATTTTGATCGCGATCTTCATCGGCAGCATTGTCTCGCCGGGATTCCGCTGGGTCGTCTTCAATATCCTGTTGAATGTCGCGTTCAGCTCTGGCGGATCGCGCGGGAGCGATGATTCTTTTGGCGGCGGCGGCTTTTCCGGCGGCGGCGGATCGTCGGGCGGCGGTGGGGCTTCGGGGAGTTGGTGACGATGATCTCGAATGAAGACCGCGAACGCATCGCCTCGGCCATTCGCGCGGCGGAGGCCAAAACCTCGGGCGAGATCGTCTGCGTGCTGGCCCGCACATCCTCCGATGCAACGGGATTGCCCATCCTCATTGCCGCGGTTCTCGCGCTCGCGCTGCCTTGGGCACTGATCGCGTTCACCGAATTCACCGTGATCCGGATTCTGCTTTTGCAGATTCTCGGCTTCATTGTTGTGGCCGCGATCTTGTGCCTGCCTATGCTGCGGACGAAGCTCGTGCCGCACGGAGCCCGGCGCCGGGCGGCGCATCGCGCGGCGATGGAACAGTTCCGCATTCACGGCATTACGCGCAAGAAAGAGCGCAATGGAATCCTGATCTTCGTCTCGCTCGCGGAGCGTTATGCGCGCATCGTGGCGGATGAGGGGATCGCCGCCAAAGTGCGACCGACCGAATGGCAGGCGGCGATCGACGCGCTCACCGCCCATATGAGCAAGGGCCGGATCGCCGAGGGCTATGTTGCGGCCATCGAGTCCTGCGGCGCGGTGCTTGCGACGCATTTTCCGCTCGACGCGACGAGCCAAGACCGCCTGCCGAACAGGATCTATCTGGTATGATTGCGGTCGTTTCGCTTTCAGGGCACGAAAGCGAGAAACAGGAATGCCGCGAAGATGACGAGATGGATGATGCCTTGCAGCACTGTCGTCCGGCCCGTCCCCAGCGTAATGACGCCGACGATCAGCGTGAGAGCGAGCAGAATCTCGTCCTTCGGCTCAAGGCCGAGATCGAGCGGCTGCTTCAGCGCAATTGAGACAACGGCAACAGCGGGGATCGTCAGGCCGATACTGGCGAGCGCCGAGCCGAGCGCGAGGTTCAAACTCGTCTGAAGCCGGTTGGCGCGCGCGGCTCTGACGGCGGCCATGCCTTCCGGCAGAACGACGAGGGCGGCGATGATGATGCCGACGACTTCCTTCGGCGCGCCCAGGTGATCGATCCCGTCCTCGACGATATGGGTCAGAACTTTTGCGAGACCGACGACGGCGGCGAGCGCGACGATCAGAAGCAATGCGCTCATGAGCGCGATCGCTCCGCTCGGGACCTCGGTGCGGACAGTCTCGTCGCTCGCGCCGACGGGCAGAAAATAATCGCGATGGCTGACAGCCTGGACGAAAACATAGGCGCTGTAGAGGACGAGCGACACGGCACCGGCGAAGATGAGCTGGGGCGTGCTGAAGGCTGGCCCAGGCGCGCTCGTGAAATTCGGCAGGACGAGCGAGAGAGTGGTGAGCGCGGCGAGAACGGCGAGCGCCGAACTCGCGCCTTGAACTTGAAATCCTTGCTCATGGTGGCGCACGCCGCCCACGAGTAGGCAAAGCCCGACCGCGCCATTGCAGACGAGCATCACCGCGGCGAAAACCGCATCGCGCGCGAGGCTCGCTTTGCCTGGCGCGCCGATCATGATGGACACGATCAAGGCGACTTCGATGACCGTCACCGCGACGGCAAGGACAAGCGAGCCTAGGGGCTCGCCGACACGATGCGCGACGACCTCGGCGTGATAGACGGCGGCGAATACAGCGCCGACGAGGCTCGCGCCGGCAAGCGCCGCAAGCAAGCCCTGCGCGCCATAGACGAATGCCGCCGCCAACACGGCCAAGGCAAAGATAGGGGCAAGCCACGCCCGCCAGGGCCGCTTTGCTGCTGAGGTCATGGAGAGGGAGGGGTTTGAGGTGAATTTGCGCGTGATCCTAGCACAGCTCGATTGGACCTTCGCCAGCACCCCCTTAGCCATCACGGATTTTTGACAGCCTAACTTGCAAGTTAGACTTGCAAGTTAGGCTTCGTTTCTCTATCTATGCCTCATGTCGCGAAAGAACCTTGAGCCGGCGATCACCGATTTGATGCAGGCCATTGGCCTGCTGGTTCGGCGCGTCCGCGCCATAGGCGGTGCGGACGAGATTTCGCTGACGCAAGCCGTCGTGATGAAGCAGCTCGACGCAGGCGGCCCGGCGACGATTGCCGATCTCGCGCGTGCGGAGGGGATGAAGCCGCAATCGATGGGCGCCGTCGTCGCGGCGCTTGAAGAGATCGGACTCGTCGAACGCCGGCCGCATCCGACCGACGGGCGGCAAATGAACATTGTGCTCACCGCCAAAGGCGCGGCATTGCGCAAGCGCAGCGGCGATGCCAAGCGCGCCTGGCTCGCCCAGGCGATCGCGAAGCTCGACGACAAGGATCAGGACACGCTCTTTGACGCCGGCGAGATCATCAAGCGCTTGGTCGAGAAATAAGGCAGTTTGCCCGCAAGGAGTCCCAATGCCCGTCACCACGCTCGACCCCAGAACGGCTTTTGTCGTCATCGACTTGCAGAAGGGGATTGTCGGCCGGCGGACTGCGCATCCGATGGATAAAATCCTAAAGCGCGCCGCTCTCTTGGCCGAAACCTTTCGCCGTCATGGCCTGACTGTCGTGCTGGTCAATGTGGCGGGTGGCGCGCCAGGCCGCGCCGAGCAGCAGGTCAGCCTTGGCGCGCTGCCGCCCGATTGGACGGTACTCGCGCCGGAACTGAACGCGCAGCCGCAGGATCATCGCGTGACGAAGCGGACATGGGGCGCCTTCACCAATACGGACCTCGATTCTTTTCTCAAGACTTCGGGCGTCACGCAGATCGTTCTTGCCGGTGTTGCAACCAGCATCGGCGTCGAATCGACCGCGCGTTTCGCGCATGAGCTCGGTTTCAATGTCACGCTCGCCATCGATGCGATGACCGATATGAGCGTCGAGGCGCATCAAAACAGCGTCACACGAATCTTTCCGAGATTGGGCGAGACCGGAACGAGCGCAGAGATCATCGCGCTTCTCGACAAAGCGCACAGCTAAGCATCCGTTCACTAAAGCGAGCGCATCACCATGCATTGGGCCCAATTTCTCTCTTACTTTTTCGGCGGTGCCGTTCTCGCAAACGCTGTCCCGCATTTCGTCAGCGGCCTGATGGGGCGGCCCTTTCAATCGCCCTTTGCGAAGCCGCCGGGCCAAGGGCTTTCATCGTCCACCATCAATGCGTTGTGGGGCTTTTTCAACCTCGCCGTCGCCTACGCTCTTCTGTGTCGTGTCGGCGCTTTCGATCTCAAGTCCACGGGTGACGTTGCGGCCGCGGGGCTCGGCATGCTCATCATCAGTCTTGTGACGGCGCGGCGATTCGGCCGGTTTAACGGCGGCAATTCTCCAGAGGGCGCATGAGCAATTCAGTGAAAAGCACGTTTCGCGCGCTCGGCGGCTTCAACTACCGCGTCTGGGCTGCCGGCGCGCTTGTCTCCAATATCGGAACCTGGATGCAGCGCACGGCCCAGGACTGGATCGTGCTGACAGTGCTGACGCATAACAATGCGACGGCAGTCGGCATCGTCACGGCGCTGCAATTCGGCCCCATGCTTCTTCTGTTGCCTTTGACGGGAGTCGCGGCGGATCATTTCGATCGGCGCAAGCTCATCATGGTGACGCAGGCGGCAATGGGCGCGCTCGCGCTTGCGCTTGGGCTTTTGATGATCACCGGCCTCATTCAACTCTGGCACGTTTATGTTTTCGCGTTTCTCCTCGGCTGCGTCACGGCGTTCGATACGCCGGCGCGGCAGACCTTCGTCTCGGAACTCGTCGGCGAGGCGGATCTTGCGAACGCGGTCGCGCTGAATTCGACCTCCTTCAATGCCGCGCGGCTCGTCGGCCCCGCGATCGCCGGGCTTATGATTGCGGCGCTCGGTTCCGGCTGGGTCTTCGTCATTAACGGGGCGTCGTTCATTGCCGTCATCTTCTCGCTGACCTTCCTTCGCGTCCACGAGCTTCATCGCGAAACGCGATCAAGCGCCGGCCGCGGCGGCCTTGCCGAAGGCTTTCGTTATGTCAGCCGGCGGCCGGATTTGATCGTGATCTTGATCATGTTCTTTCTGATCGGCACCTTCGGCATCAACTTCCCGATCTTCATTCCGACCATGTCCGTCACCGTGTTTCACTTGGGCGCCGGGCAATACGGGTTGCTCACCTCGCTGATCGCGATCGGCACCGTCGTCGGCGCGCTCGCCGCGGCACGTGAATCGAAGCCCGGCGTCGGCCTGCTTTCGCTGACGACCGCACTCTTCGGCCTCGGCTGCGTTCTCGCCGCAGTCATGCCGAATTATTGGCTCTTCGGCCTCGTTCTGATTTTCATCGGCGCTTCGGGTCAGATTTTCAGCACCTCGACCTTGAGCCTCGTGCAGCTCTCGACCGAGCCTCACATGCGCGGGCGCGTGATGGCGATCTTGCTTGCCATTGCTTTGGGCGGCACGCCGCTGGGCGCGCCGATCGTCGGCTGGATCGCCGATCGGTTCGGGCCGCGCATGGCGATGGGTGCCGGCGGCGCCTCAGCGATCATCGCGGCGATGGTCGGCCTCTATTACCTCGCGCGATGGCACCATTGGCGGCTTCGCTTCGCGGCCGGGCGCTTTCACGTGAGCCGGGACGCTGCGGCGCCGCTTGTTGAGCGGAGTGCAACTGCGGCGGAGTAGGGCAGGCTGGTGAGCCGGTATCCGACGCTCGCGCCGTCGAAGGCGCCCTACGCTTTATTGAACTCACCTAGCAATTTTGCCGAGACGCTTTTTCGGCCATACCAATGGTTTTCGTTCAATTCTACTCAGTTGCTGCATGCCAAGCAGCATAGGAGCATCGGCGGCCGAGCGGCTGTCTCGGACCTTTCTATATTTTCCGAGATATTCGCTAACTAGGTTTTTTATATCGGCGTCCATTACATTAAAAAATTGCTCGTCGTTGCAGAAACGAAAATGTTTGCCCCAGCCATTCACGATGCCGTCTACGCGACGGAGAGTTGCTGTCAACGATTGCTTTCGATCGAGGCCCTTCTCTGATTTGAAAGTGTTCATTGCATGTATGCTTTTCTTGAATCTTCCGGCGATGTTTTCCAGTATCTTTGCTTTTGCTTTGTTCGCCGGGCGGATGAGGCCGTTACAAAACTCGACGCCTAGAAAAATGAAGGCCTCGGTCACAGGGAATGGTTCTTTCGACGATTTTTCAGGCGAAAGTTCCATGCCGAGCTTTTTCAATATCTGCTCGGCTTTAATCATGCGTGCTTTGGCCGCACGAATATTGGGTGCAACGACGATGAAGTCGTCAATGTATCGATAACACCGGCAGTCACCTTCGTTCATCTGCCGATCGAAATCATGTAGAATTAAGTTACCGAGCAGGGGCGACAAACAATTACCTTGGGCTACACCGATATCGAAAGTTGGGAAATCCTTGGCCTTCTCCTTCAGCTCCGCAAGGTTCGCCAGCTCGACAGCGATGGCCTGATTGAAGAAAGCCATGAACTCAGGATCATTGACTGCCAACGCAACGATTGCGGAAACTTCGGTCTTCGAGATCCGTGTGAAGAACGATCTTATGTCGGCAAACGCGACATATGTTCCTCCATCACCTATCGCCTGTAAGACGGAGTTGACTGCGGCGGGCACGGCGGCGAGGCCATCACCCGCCTTGCGAATTCCTCCAAAGCTGTAGGGATTTTCCGCGTAAGGCTTTAATTTTTGAACCGAAATAAGCGTTTCTAGTATCGCGCGCTGAACAATTCGCGACTCCAGTGGAGCAAGGACAAGGGGCCGAGTTTTATCTCCAATCTTTTTTCCATCTATCCCCTTCTTGTGGGCAGGAATGCCTCGCGCTTGTCCAAATGAAAAAGACCCGCTCGCGAGTCGCCCGCTCAAACTATTTATGTTGGGGGTTGCATTTTCTGCGAATAGGTCCGCCTCCCGACGAACTTCGTCAGAAGTTGACGTTCGAGCGTTTTCCTGGATCGCCTTCCAGGCACACTCAAGCCTTTTCTTGCTACGGATGTTTTTGAGAAGCGCGGAGTCGCTTTTCAAGGTGTCTTGGGGTCCTGTCGGTTAACCCAACCCGCCGACACATGGTCCTGGTCACCGCAGAGGAACCTTTCGGCCCATTCTGCACGGCTTGGACTTTGACATCAGTCATAGCCTCGCCGCTGCATCGCATCCCGAGCGCCCCGGACGAGCCGGCCGCTGAGCCCAACACAGATGATCAGATCCTACATTTATTACTTTTATCCAGCGTTGCTGTCTACAGGTAGGCCGATGCGGCATAGCTGATTAGTGTGGATGAAGCGTCGCATGCTTGACACCATCGCTCTGTTCACCCGACAACACTTCAGCAATATATCAAGGAATACAGCAGTGTTCTCCCTCTCGCCCGATGAAGTGACGGCGATTTTTCTAACGCTCCGCATTGCGACGGTCGCGACGCTCTGCGCGCTGCCTTTCGGCATTTTCGTCGCCTTCGCGCTGGCGCGCTGGGAGTTTCCAGGCAAGACGCTGTTCGACGGCCTCATCCATCTGCCGCTCGTCTTGCCGCCCGTCGTCACCGGCTATCTTCTGCTGTTGACCTTTGGCCAGCGAGGCCTTGTCGGCGGCTGGCTCGCGCACAACCTCGGCATCGTCCTCTCCTTCCGCTGGACTGGCGCGGCTTTGGCCTCGGCCGTGATGGGCTTTCCTCTGATGGTGCGCGCCATGCGGCTCTCCTTCGAGGCGATCGACCATCGGCTCGAAAAAGCCGCGGGCACGCTCGGCGCCAATCCGCTCGTCACCTTCTTTCTTGTCAGCCTGCCGCTCGCTTTGCCCGGCATCATCGTCGGCGCGATCCTCGCCTTTGCGCGCTCGCTCGGCGAATTCGGCGCGACGATCACCTTCGTCTCCAATATTCCGGGCGAGACGCAGACGATCTCGTCCGCGATCTACACCTATACGCAAGTGCCGGGCGGTGACGCCAATGCGCTGCGCCTCACCGTGATCTCGATTGCCATTGCGCTCGCCGCGCTGATCGCTTCGGAAATCATCCAGAAGTGCACGGTTGAGAGGCTCGCGAACGCGTCATGATCGATGTCGCGCTCAAGCGCCAATTCGGCGCGTTTTCGCTCGATGTCGCGTTCAAGAACGGCGATGGCATCACGGCGCTCTTCGGCCGCTCGGGCTCCGGCAAATCTTCGACGCTTGCGCTCATCGCCGGGTTGGAATGGCCCGATGCCGGCCATGTCATCGTCGACGGCCATGTCCTGACCGATGTTGCAAAGAGATTTTTTGTGCCGCCCCACCGGCGCCGCATCGGCCTCGTCTTTCAGGATTCGCATCTCTTTCCGCATCTGAGCGTCGGGCAGAATTTGCGCTTTGGCCGCTGGTTTGCGCCGCGCGCCGCGCGCCGTATCGATTTCGATGCCGTTGTGATGACGCTCGGGATCGGCGCTCTCTTGAAACGCGCGCCGAACACGCTTTCGGGCGGAGAGCGCCAGAGGGTCGCGATCGGCCGCGCGCTGCTCTCCTGTCCGCGCCTGCTTCTGTTCGACGAGCCTTTCGCCGCGCTCGACATCGAGCGGCGGCTTGAAATTTTGCCGCTGATCGAAACATTGCGCGACAGTTTCGATATTCCCATCGTCTATGTCTCGCATGCAATCGAAGAAGTGGCGCGGCTCGCGGGCTGCGTCGTTGTGCTCGACAATGGCCGCGTCGCCGCGATCGGACCGCCGGAGAGCGTGCTCGCGGCCTCGGCAGGTGCGAGCGACGATCCGCGCTTCGGCCATTCGAGCGTGCTGGCCGTGACGATCGGCGCGCGCGACGAGAATTTTGGGCTGACCGAACTTCTGCACCCTGCCGGAAAAATCGCGCTCGCCGGGCCCGCGGGACCGGAGGGCGGAAGCGCCCGCGTCATCGTCAAGGCGACGGATGTGACGCTCTCGAAAGCGCCGCCGAGCCAAATGAGCACGCAAGGCACGCTGAAGGGCAGGGTGGACTCCGTCGCATTTGACGGACCTTTTGCCATCGTCACCATCGCGCTTGAGGGCGACGGCCAGCTCACCGCCATGGCGACGCGCAGGGCCGTGGCGGAACTGGGGCTGAAAGAGGGTGAGCCCCTCTTCGCCCTGATCAAGACCGTGGCGCTCGACGAGCGGACGCTGGCCAGATCAACCCCCAAAGACAAATCCTGAAGAATCGAAAACGCGCCCGGTTCATGCTAGAGGTCCGGCAATCCCGCGCCAAGCTGAACCGAACCAAGCCAAACCGACATGTCAGACCCCACGATCGTGACCGCCGCGCTTCTCGTCATCGGCGACGAGATTCTGTCCGGGCGCACCAAGGATAAGAATATCGGCTTCGTCGCCGAGTACCTGACGAATAGCGGCATCGATCTCTGCGAGGTCCGCGTCGTTCCCGATGACATCGAAGAGATCGTCACGGCGCTGAGTGCGCTGCGTGCGCGCTACACCTATGTCTTCACCACGGGAGGCATCGGCCCGACGCATGACGATCTGACGGCGGAGGCGGTGGCGCGTGCCTTCGGCGTCGAAATCGCCGAAGACCCGCGCGTCATCGCGCTGCTGCTGCAATGGATCAAGCCCGAGGATTTGAACGCGGCGCGCCGGCGCATGGCGCGCATTCCCAAAGGCGCGGCGCTGGTCGAAAATTCGGTCTCAAAGATTCCAGGCTTCTGGATCGGCAATGTCATCGTGATGGCGGGTATCCCTGCGATCATGCAGGCCATGCTCGCAGCCGTGGGCCCCAAGTTGAAAGTAGGATCGCGCACGGTTTCGCAGACGATTGCCGCAGGTAATGTGCCAGAGGGCGCCTATGCCGCGGAACTCGGCGCCGTCGCCGCAGCCCATCCGCATCTCTGCATTGGCTCCTATCCGTCGATGGCGAACGGCGGCTATAACAATGAGATCGTCGTTCGCGGCAAGGATGCGGCGGAGGTCGCCGAGGCCGTGGCGAAGATCCAAAATTTTCTCGCCCGTCTGACGACGGAAAGAGTGTGATCGATGTCCCATCCTCCGACGGAAAAAGCCTTTCACGTCTCTTGGGAGCAGTTGCATCGCGATGCCCGCGCGCTCGCCTGGCGGCTCGCCGCAATCGAGCCTTTTTCGGCGATCGTCGCGATCACGCGCGGCGGTCTCGTGCCGGCTGCGATCGTCGCGCGCGAGCTCGACTTGCGTATCGTCGAAACCGTGTCGATTGCGAGCTACGCTAGAGACAATCGCCAGGGCAAGCTCGAAATCCTGAAGCCGATATCGGCGGATATTACCAAAGACGGCGGCGCGAAAATCCTGGTGGTCGACGATCTCGTCGATACCGGCGCGACGGTGCAGATCGTTCGCACGTTCCTGCCCAAGGCGCATGTCGCGACCGTTTACGCCAAGCCCTTCGGGCGCCCCTATGTGGACAGTTTCATGACCGAAGTTTCGCAAGACACGTGGATTTATTTCCCCTGGGATTTGGGCCTCGCCTTTCAGGCACCGATCGCGACAGGGCGGTGACAAAGGAGATCCGTCAGTGAGTGCCGTATTACCAACGGTGTTGGCATGGGCCGAAGACCATGTTCGCTTGTTCCAGGCTCTCTCCGCCGTTGTCGCCATATCGATCGGCGGTGGCGGCTTCGTTCTCGGCTGGCTTCTGCGGCACGCCAAGGCGAAGGAAGAACGAAAAAATTATCTCCAGCTGGAGAATGACGAGCAGATGATCTTCGACGGTCACGCCTTGGCGCAAATGCCGGACGGATCGATTAAACTCGAAGTCGTCTCATGGGGTCCCAAGCGCTCGCTGGGCGACGTCTTCAACGACAAATTACTGGAAGGCGAGATCAGGAAAGTCATCAAACGCGGCAACGGTCTCGTCTCCATCCCGCCGCCGGGACAGTTTCTGATGATGACCTGCATCAGAGACGCCGTTGTCGGCAATGACTGGACCGCCAATCCGGCGGCGCTCAAAGGCCGTCCGGTGCAAGAGGACCGGATCATCATCGCGCCGGTCGTGTGGCCGGGGGTTCGGGAAGACCGGCTTTTTCGCGTTGCGGTGATCGACCTCGATTGGATGGAGCGGTTGACCGATCCCGCCGTCATCGCGCGGATTGTGGCGGCCGAGTCCTACTACCAGTATCGCGCACAGCACCTCCACGACATCGCGGTTGCATGGCTGGAGGAACGGAAAAAGAGCCGGGAGGTCGCGACCATCTGGCAAATGACCATCCACTCCGCGAAATTGGGTTAATTCGCCAATTTCCATTATGATCTCAAACCGTTGCGGGCGTGGCGAAATTGGTAGACGCAACGGACTTAAAATCCGTAGGGCTGAAAGGCCTGTGCCGGTTCGACTCCGGCCGCCCGCACCACGCCTCCCGATGTTCCGCAAAGCCCGGACTGAAAGGCGCGCATGCATATCCTCTCCCAAATCGAAGAGATCATCCGCGACCTCTTAATCTTTGTCGCGGTGATGACGGCGATGCTCATCGCGCTCCTTGTCGTCGTCTCACGCATGCCAAGCGACAATCCGCTGAAGCGCGTGCTGACGGCTTTGGCCTATCGCATCGGCGCGACGGCGGCGGCAGGTGCGCTTGCCATTCCGATTGAGCCGATCCCCGGTCTCGACGTGCTCTACGATATAGGCGTGCCGATCGCGCTGATCATTTATTGGATTTCGTTTTTTTAAGACGCTCGCCGTGCCGAAGGCGAAGCCCGTCTCACCCAGGCCGCCGCGTCAACTTCCGCCTGCGCGCAAGACTCGCGGCTAAGCGCCCATCTCGCGATAATAGCGCGAGATGCGCTCGAACCATTCGTGCCGCGCCTGCAGATGGCCAAAGCCGCTGCCGCGATCCGGCAGTTGCAACATGGAAACCAGCTCTTCGACTTCGGCGCGCGCGCCGCTTTGCGAAGCCGAGAGCGCGCCATTGCGCATCGCTTCTTCGATCGGATCGAGTGGGGTGAGGCCGATCGGAAAGAGTTCGCGGAAGATCACCCGGTCGTGCAGGCCTTCAGTCGGACGGAATTTCAGTTCGACGGCGAGTTTGGAAAGGCTCGCGGCGATCTGCTTCGCATTGTTCGATTGCACCGACGACATGCGGTTGCGCACCAGGACCCAATCGATGATCCCCTGATCGACGAGCTTGCGCTTGCGGCGCGCTTCGAGAACGAGATCGGCATAATGCGCGACTTGGCCACGTTGGGTACGGTCGTGATGGACTTTTGAGAACACATCGACGTCGATGAAGGAATCATTGACCGGCGAGACGAGCGTGTCGGCGAGGGAGTGGGCAAGTCGCATCAGATAGGAATCGGTCGCCGGCGTGTCGATGACGACGAATTCATAGGAATGTTCGACCTCGGCGACGGCTGCGGCGAAGGCGCCGAACTCGGCCGTTTCATTGTCGCGCAGATTATTCGACGTGCCGCGTTCGAGCGCGCGATGGAAGGGCAGTTCCACTTCCCAGGGCGCATTGGCCGCCCAGGAGCGGCGGTTTTCGAGAAAACGGGTCAGCGTGCGCTGGCGGGTGTCGAGGTCGATCGTCGCGACGCGGAATCCGGCTTTCAAAAGTGCGACGCTGATGTGGATCGAGAGCGTCGATTTGCCGGTGCCCCCTTTTTCATTCGCGACCACGATGACATGCGCGGTGCGCAGATCCGGCCGCTCCAGCTCAGGCTCGGGCATTTTCGGTTGCGCGCTCATCGGCCGATCCTGGCGTGCAAACAAGAAACCAACGCAAGGCCTTCTTTTTTAAGCCTGCTCCGGTGTTCGACGCATTCTGACAGCCTAGCGACATTCACCATCGAGCGGAACAATCTTCCCGTGGTGTCCGTGCCACAATCCAAAGAAAGCCGTCAGCGCCGGGTCCAATCGCGTAGGAAGGGTCCGAATCGATTTGCAATAAAATAGTGCGACATTCCCGAGAGGAAGCCCATCATCTTCGTGAGTCAATTCAACACGAGGTGCGGGGAAATCGGACGGGTGATTCGTTCCTGGGGAAAATCTGCGAACTTTCGGATCGGCCAGACAAATTTCGGGGGTTCATTTGATGACCGGACGCGTCCTGTAGAGCCAGTCGTAACGCGCTAGAAACCGTTGCGGATTCTCTTTTTGCAGGGCGAGATCGCGGAAATAGGCCAGCGGCCCAGCGAGATGATAAATGCGCCCCTGGCGCCGAGAGGACAATTGCACGCGATTGGCACGCGGCCGCCGCGCCGCCGCATAGGCGGCGAGTGAGGGTTCGATCGGCTTTTCGGGCGAGAGCATGGCGCCGAGCATGGCGGCATCCTCGATGGCTTGAGCGGCGCCTTGCGCGAGGAAAGGCAACATGGGATGGGCGGCATCGCCCAGAAGCGCGACGCGGCCCGCGCTCCATTGCGGCAGAGGATCGAGATCGACGAGTGGCCATTTGCACCATTCGGGCGCGGCGCCGATCAGCGTCCGCGCCTCGCGATGCCAAGAAGCGAAGCGCGACGCGATCTCTTGTTGATCGCCCTTCGCCGACCAGAGATCGGCAAGCCAATCGATGGCGACGCTGTCATCGAGCACAGCGACGACATTGATGACGCTGCCGCCGCGCAGCGGATAATGGACGAGATGCGCGCCGGGGCCGAGCCAGAGCACGCTCTCCGGCTTGAGGAAGGCGGCGGGCAGATCCTCGGCGGCAATGAGCGTACGCCAGGCGGTATAGCGCGCCTTCGCGGGAAGAGGGGCTGGCCGCGGGGTGCCGGGAAGAAAGGTGACCATGCGTTCGCGCACGAAAGAGCGCAGACCGTCGGCGCCGACCAGGCAATCGCCGCGGTAGCTCGCGCGCAGCAGCCCGCGCCGCGCCACGATCTCAATGTCCTCATGGCCCGAAGCGAAGCCGGCGATGTCCGTGTCCAAGGCGAGCGTGATCGCCTCTTCCTGCGCCACGCGTTCGAGCAAGGCCTGATGCAAATCGCCGCGATGGATGAGGAGATAGGGCGCCCCCCAGCGCTGCTTCGCTTTGGCGAGCGGAAGGAGCTGCAGCGTCGCGCCGTCGCGCGCGCGCTTTATGCGAAGAGCCTCGGGCTCAAGCGCCAGCCCTGCGAGCCGAGGCAAAAGATCGAAGTCGCGTAAAATGGCGCTGGCGTTGGGCGAGATTTGCAGCCCCGCGCCGACTTCTTCCAAAATCTTTGCGCGTTCGAAGAGGCTGACACGGAAGCCGGCTCGTTGCAAGGCGAGCGCGGCAGAAAGGCCGCCAATTCCAGCTCCGGCAATCAGCGCATGCGGAGTTTTGCTCATCTAAGCTCAATCGCCGACAAGGCTTGGCTAGACGGTCACAGTGGGGAGATAGGCGCATTCGGGCGGCACGCAGCCGCCGTGCAGATTGGCGTCATAAAGATAATGCGTCGAGCAATAAGGGCAGATCGCTTCCTTTTCGTCGCCCATATCGATGAAGATGTGGGGATGATCGAGAGGCGGCAGAGCGCCGATGCACATGAATTCCTTGGCGCCGATCCGCACTTGCGCGACGCCCGGTTGATTGTGGAAATGCGGCGTGAGGTGATCGCTCATGGCAGGACACCGTGACGATGGGCCGAGACGCCGTTGGCGCAGGGCCGAATGCGCAGAGCTTAGAGCATGGCGGGACAACAAAAGTCCAGTGGCTTTTCTGGTGGGTTGAACGGCGAGGCTTCGCCTCTATAGTGCGCGCCCTAAAGGAGAGCCATGCACGAATTCAGTTCGAACGGCGTTACGATCGCCTATATCGACGAGGCGCCCGCGACAGCCGACAAGGGCGAGCCGATCCTTTTGATCCACGGTTTTGCATCGACGCATGCGATCAACTGGGTCTTTCCGCAATGGGTCAAGACATTGACGGAGGCGGGCCGGCGCGTCGTCGCCTTCGACAATCGCGGCCATGGCCGCAGCGAGAAACTGTATCGGCCGGAAGATTACAGGATCGAGCTGACGGCGGAGGACGCCGTCAATCTTCTCGATCACCTCGGCATCGAAAAGGCCGACATCATGGGTTATTCGATGGGCGCGTGCATCGCCACATTCGTTGCAAAAACGCACAAGAAACGTTTGCGAAGACTGGTTCTCGGCGGCATCGGCGAGAACCTTATCGATACGGCGAGCGTGCCTCTCGGCGTGACCGAGGCCATGGAGGCCCCGTCTGTTGCTGTCCTGAAGGACCCGATCCAAATCATGTTCCGGCAATTTGCCGAGGCGACGAAAAGCGATCTCAAGGCGCTTGCCGCCTGTAGCCGCGGTATCCGCTACCGGTTCAGCGTCGAAGAGTTGGCCGAAATCGATCTTCCGGTCCTGATCGCTGTCGGAACGAAGGATGAGGTAGCGGGCGATCCGAGCCCGCTTGGCAGGCTGTTTCCGAATGCCCATATGCTGCCCATCCCCGATCGGGACCATAACCGGGCCGTCGGCGATCAGGCGTTCAAACGCGGCGTTCTCGACTTCTTAGCCAAGAACTGAGCATCTGGAACCCGGGCGCTGCGCGGGGGCCCAAAATATGATAGAGGCGCGGGGAAACAGCTCGGCGTCTTCTGCGAACGATTCTTAGCTGTGGAGGGGTACGCGTGACATTCGGGACAACGGCGAAGACGGGACCCAAGCTTCAGCGCGTCGAGCCAATCGATGCGATCTTCTCGCGCATCCGGGCCGATGCGGAAGAGATCGCGCGTCGCGAGCCGGAGCTTTCCGGGTGGATCCTCGAAACCGTCCTCAACCACGACAGCCTGGAATCGTCCCTCATTCATCGGCTCGCGGCACGGCTCGGGCGCGAGGAAGTCTCGGCCGAACTGATCCGGCAAACCTATCTTGAGATTCTCGCGCGCGAGCCGCAGATCAGCGCCGCTTTCCGCGCTGACATCCTCGCCGTCGCCGATCGCGACCCCGCCTGCCAGCGCCTCATCGAGCCGCTGCTTTATTTCAAAGGATTCCATGCCATCGAGACGCATCGTCTGGCGCATGTTCTCTGGAAGGAGGGGCGCAGCGATTTCGCGCTTTATCTCCAGAGCCGATCCTCGGAAGTTTTCCAAACCGATATTCATCCCGCTGCGGAATTAGGCAAAGGCCTGTTTCTCGATCACGCAACCGGGCTCGTCATCGGCTCGACGGCTGTCGTCGAAGACGATGTCTCGATGCTGCAGGACGTGACGCTCGGTGGCACGGGAAAGGAAAGAGGCGACCGGCATCCGAAGATCAGGCGCGGCGTGCTGATCGGGGCTGGCGCGAAGGTCCTCGGCAATATCGAGGTCGGCCGCTGCGCGCGCATCGCGGCGGGTTCCGTCGTCCTGCAAGACGTGCCGCATAATAAGACGGTCGCTGGCGTTCCCGCCCGCGTCGTCGGCGAAGCCGGCTGCCCCGAGCCTGCCCGCAACATGGACCAGATCCTGGCCGCCAAGATGCCGCTCGACTGACCAGGGTTGCGGCCACTCCTGTTTTCTGGCAATGCCGACTTTGTGTCGCCTTGGCCGCGTCCTAGGGGCGCCGCCCGCGCCCGCAAGGAGTGTCGATGTTAGACAAAGTCGAATTGCGCAAATTGCAGGGCTTTTTGCGCAATGCCCTCGGCAATGAGGCGATCAGGGTCACGCAGGCGAAAAGCAATCCCGACGACGCGGATGTGCATTTCGGCGAACGCGTGATCGGCACGATCGTCGTCGATGACGAGGATGGCGACCGTTCCTTCGCGTTTTCGATGAAGCTCCCGGTCGAGCGGCCCGTGCTGCAGGATTATCTGCGGCGGCTGTTCGAGAACAGCAAACTCAAGATCGTGCCGCGCGCCAAAAAGACGGATTCCGTCGAATTGAACTCGGGCGACGATTTCCTCGGCGTCATTTCGGCCGACGATCCGGCGGGCTCGAGTTTTACCTTGCAGGTCGCCATTCTCGATTTCGACCTCGAAGATTTTTAGCGATGCCGCTCTATTCGCTGGACGGAATGGCTCCAAGTCTGCCGGAACGCGATCGCTATTGGATCGCGCCCGACGCGCAGGTCATCGGCAATGTCGTCTTGGGCGATGAGGCCTCGGTGTGGTTTGGCGCCGTGGTGCGCGGCGACAATGAGGCGATCAAGATCGGCGCGCGCTCGAATATCCAGGACGGCTGCCTGCTGCATGCCGACGCGGGCTATCCTTTGGAGATCGGCGCCGATTGTTCGATCGGCCATCACGCCGTGCTGCACAGCTGTACCGTCGGCGACAATAGCTTGATCGGCATGGGCGCGATTTTGCTCAATGGCGCGCATGTCGGCCGCAACTGTCTTGTCGGCGCTCACGCACTTTTGACCGAGGGCAAGAGCTTTCCCGATAATTCCCTGATCGTCGGCAGTCCCGCGCGGGTCGTCCGCACGATCGATGCGGAGACGGCGGCAAAAATCTTCGCAAACGCGGCCCATTATGTGCGCAACTGGCGCCGCTACGCGCGCGGACTGGCGCCTATCGCCGAAATCCAATTGATCAGAGCTTGATGTTCTCGTCGAAACGTTCGGCGTCGATCATGCGATCGAAGGCGACCGCAAGGCCGCCGTCGAAATGGCGCACCACGCTGCCGGTGGTCTGACCGACCTTCGCTCTCGTTCCGACGGCGGGCTTCAGCTGCGTCGCGACGGCGACGCCGGTGAGCGAGACGTCGATCAATTTGACGATTTGTTCGGCCTCGCCGTCGACGGCGAGGATTGAGTGCCGGCGCAAGGGCACGACGCGCTCGGAGGCGCGATCTTCGGGTAGGCCCAGAATGTCGCGATTGACGAGCCATGTGAGCTGGTTGGCGATCATTTCGCGCTTCGAATAGGGCAAGCTCAATTGGAGCGCAAAACCGCGATCGGTGTGGCGCACGAGCGTGCCTTCGACACGGCCGATCTGATTGAGATAGGCGACAATTCTCTCGCCGATGGCGCCGCGCACGGAGGCAATGCAGGACAGGCCCCCGGGCGACATATCTGTCGTGACGCAGGGAAATTCGCGCTTGTCCGCGAGCATGTAGCGGCCGAGCAGCGTGATCTCCACACGCTGATGACGTCGCCGCTCGACGGGTTTGTGAAGAGGTTTAACGCTCAAGTACATGGGGCTACGCCGGACATCGGAATACGCAAATTGGCGTAGGAGCGGTTAAAGCCACGTTATCCTAACCTACGAGAAGCGATTCTATTGTCAGGGATTTCGGCGGCCGCCGTCTAAAATCTTCAAATAAGGTTTTTTCGCCTGTGCTTCCGTCTCCGGCGCTGCATCTCCAGCTTGAGCCGAGGCGAAAAGCGTTCGAACTTCAAACGGGCGCGCCGCGTTCTCGCTGCCGACGGGATGAAGCGACGCCAAGCTCATGTTTTTTGCCGGGCGCAGCCCCAGCCAGCTCGGCGCCGCCGATGGCGAGATGAGGCCCAAGATGCGCGCGCGCTCGTGGCCAGGCCGCCCCAAAGGCAAAAACAAAATCTCGATTTCGTGATTGGGCCAACCGTCCGGCGCCGCGATCGCGGTGGCGAGCAGCGGGCAGGACGCATCCATCACGGTCAGCAACATGGCGGCGATAGCGCGCTGCTCTCGCGGCGCCCAGAGTTCGAGAAACGAGCGGCCCTTCTGCTCGGCGCAGGCGAGCGCATTGACGCGCGTGCCCGACAAGACGAAAGGAAAGCGATGCGCTGCGTCGACCTCGAGCATGAACATATCCGCGAGGAGATTGCGGATCGCGGCGAATTCGATTTCGGAGCGTTCGGGCGCAGTGCGGCTGCCGCGCAAACGGTTCCAATACTCGAAGAGCTCGCGTGTCGCCTGGTGCTTCATCGCAATTTCCGGCCGGTTCATTTCGACACCGTCGGCGGGAAATTGATCCGTATTGGCACGACGTGCCGCAGAATTCCCGCCTCACTGCATGAAGCAGCAGCGGACATGCCAGGGATGTTTAGGTTAATGGGGGTCGCCGCGCCCATTCACCTTTTTCGCCGCATGATTTAGAAGGCCTCATGTCGTTCGAAGCCTATCGCTTTACCATCGCGCCAATGATGGACTGGACGGACCGGCATTGCCGCGTCTTCCACCGTCAGCTCACGCGCCGTGCGCGGCTCTATACCGAAATGGTGACGAGCGCCGCCATTCTGCACGGCCATCGCGACAGGCTGTTGGGCTTCGATCCCGTTGAGCATCCGATCGCCGCGCAGCTCGGCGGCAGCGAGTCACAAGATCTCGCGGAGGCCGCGGCGATTGCGGCGGATTACGGCTATGACGAGATCAACCTCAATGTCGGCTGTCCGTCGGAGCGCGTGCAGAGCGGTGCGTTTGGCGCCTGCCTCATGCGCGAGCCGGAGCTCGTGGCGGACTGTGTCGCGGCGATGAAGGCGGCGGTTTCGCTTCCCATCACCGTCAAATGCCGGATCGGCGTCGACGAGCAGGCGCCTGAGGCGCTGTTCCAATTTGCCGAGCGCGTTATTGCCGCCGGCGCCGATGCGCTCATCGTTCATGCGCGCAAGGCCTGGCTCAAAGGCCTCTCGCCGCGACAGAACCGGCACGTGCCACCGCTCGATTACGATCTGGTGCGGGCGCTGAAGCGGCACTATCCCGATCTGCCGATCGTGCTGAACGGCGGCCTCGTGAGTCTCGCGCAGATGCAGGCGGAAAGCGAAGGCGTCGATGGCGTCATGGTCGGTCGCGCCGCTTATCAGGAGCCGGCGCTTCTGCTCGAGGTCGATCCGCTCTTCTTCGGCGTCGCGGCGCCCCACGAGACGCGGCGCGGCGCACTCGAGGCCTTCATTTCTTACGTCGAACAAAAACTCGCAGAGGGAGTGCCGCTCGCCGCGATGACGCGTCATGTTCTTGGCCTCTTCAATGGAATCAAAGGCGCGCGCGCCTTCCGCCGCCATTTGGCGACGGAGTCGGTGAAGCCCGGCGCCGATGTGCGGATTCTCCACGAAGCGCTGAGCTTCGTGACCGACGTCGAAACGCCGCTCGCCTCGGAGGAGGCGGCTTAATCCGGCCAATATGCAAAAATCAATCGGCGACGAAATTCTGAGCAAAGTCCCGGAAGTCACGCTCGGCTTCTGGATCATCAAAATTCTTGCAACGACATTGGGCGAAACGGGCGGCGACTCCGTCACCATGACGCTTCATTGGGGTTATCTCCTGGGGACGGCGCTGTTTCTGTCGAGCCTCATCGTGCTCGTCGGCTTTCAGATCGCGGCCAAGAAATTTCACGCTTTTCTTTATTGGGCGACGATCGTCGCTTCGACGACGGCGGGCACGACAATGGCCGATTTCGCTGATCGCTCGCTTGGCATCGGCTATGCCGGCGGCTCCGCGCTTCTGTTCGCCTGCGTCGTCGGAGTTCTCGCGCTCTGGCACGCAACGCTGGGCTCAGTCTCGGTAGAGACGGTGACATCGCCGAAGGCAGAAGCATTCTATTGGGCGACGATCACCTTTTCGCAGACACTCGGCACGGCGCTCGGCGATTGGATGGCGGATTCAACCGGACTCGGCTATCTCGGCGGTGCCGCGGTCTTTGCAGTTGGCCTCGCTGTTCTCGCCCTTCTTTATTTCACGACGCGCGTCTCGCGAGTCTTTCTCTTTTGGGTCGCCTTCATTCTGACGCGGCCGCTCGGCGCGACGCTCGGCGATTTTCTCGACAAGCCGGTGAACCACGGGGGCCTTAATTTCAGCCGGCCGCTCGCCACGCTCATCATCGCCGTCGTCATAGTAGCGCTGATCTTTATTCTGCCGCAGCGGGCCGGCGGGCATCCGCGGCAAATCGCAGGCGAAACCTAGCGTTCGCTATCGAGGATAGCCATTTGCTCCGCCGCATAGCGCTCGCCCGCAACGGCGTCCGCCGGCATGGCCTGTTCGATCGCCGCAAGATCCGCCGCGGTGAGCGTGACATCGAACGCGCCAAGCGATTCCGTCAGCCGTTCGCGCCGCCGCGCGCCGACCAAAGGCACGATGTCTTTGCCTTGCGCCAGAACCCAGGCGGTGGCGATCTGCGCGACGGTCGCGCCCTTGCTTTTCGCGACTTTGCGCAGGCTTTCGACAAGCGCGAGATTTTTCTCGACATTCCCATCCTGAAAGCGCGGGCTCATGCTGCGGAAATCGGCTTTGCCTACGTTGCCTTTCTGCCAATGACCGGAGATCAGGCCGCGCGAAAGCACGCCATAGGCGGTAATCGCGATGCCGAGCTCGCGGCAGGTCGGCAGGATCGCTTTTTCGATGCCGCGCGAAATCAGCGAATATTCGATTTGCAGGTCGCAGATCGGATGCACGGCGGCGGCCCGGCGCAAGGTGTCGGCGCCGACTTCGGAGAGACCGATCTGGCGCACATAGCCAGCCTTGACCAACTCGGCGATGGCGCCGACCGTCTCTTCAATTGGCACGCTCGGATCAAGGCGCGCAGGGCGATAAACATCGATGTAATCGAGGCCCAGACGCTTCAGCGTATAGGCCAGGAAATTTTTCACCGCGAGGGGCCGCGTGTCGATCCCGCGGAAGCCGCCTTGCGGATCGCGCAAGGCGCCGAATTTGACGCTGACGAGAAAGCTGTCGCGTGGCCGGCCGCGGATCGCTTCGCCGATCAGCATCTCATTATGGCCCATGCCGTAGAAATCGCCGGTGTCGATCAGATTGATCCCGGAATCGAGCGCGGCATGGATGGTTGCGATGCTCTCGGCGCGGTCTGATGGGCCATAGAAGTCCGACATGCCCATGCAGCCAAGGCCCAGGGCCGAGACTTGCGGGCCGGAATTGCCAAGCTGACGATGGTCCATGATGCTTCTCCTTTCGAAAATTTGTTGAACAAGAGGGTTATGGGCCAAGCCGACCCGTGCGATAATCCGTTCAGTCATGCATAGCTTGTACGGATTTTCGAACAATGGCCGACCCTGATCTTGCCGATCTCGACGCCTTCATGGCCGTGGCAAGGGCACGGAGCTTTCGGGGCGCAGCGGCACTCCGCGGTGTCTCGGCCTCGTCGCTGAGCGAGGCCTTGCGGCGGCTGGAAGCGCGGCTCGGCGTCCGGCTCCTCAATCGGACGACGCGCAGCGTCACGCCGACGGAGGTGGGCGAAACGCTTTTAGCGCGCCTGTCGCCAGTCTTCGGCGAGATCGCTCTGGCGCTCGATGGGGTCAACAGTTTTCGCGACAGCCCGCGGGGGACGCTGCGGCTCAACGTGCCGGGGATCGTTGCACGACAGTTCCTGCCGCCGATCGTCAACCGTTTCCTCGCCGCCTATCCAAGCATCACGCTCGAAGTCGTCGCCAATGATACGTTCATCGATGTGTTGGCGGCGGGTTTCGATGCCGGTATCAGCTATGACGAGAGCATCGAGCGCGACATGATCGCCGTGCCGATCGGTCCGCGCCGGCAGCGCTACATCGCCGCTGCTGCGCCCGCCTATCTCGCTGCGCATGGTGTTCCGGCCCATCCGCGCGATGTGCTGGACCACGCCTGCATCAGGCATCGTTTCATCAGTGGCATGATCGCGCCCTGGGAATTCGAGCGCAACGGCGAACTCATCCACGTGAACCCGAGCGGCCGGCTCGTCGCGTCCGCCATGGAGGTGGAAATCGGTGCCGCAGTCGCGGGTCTCGGCCTCATCTATGGTTTTGAGGAAGTGCTCATGCCGGCGATCGAGAAGGGTGCGCTGACTCCGATCCTCGAGGATTGGTGGCAGAGCTTCTCTGGACCTTTTCTTTATTATCCAAGCCGAACGCTGATGCCGGCGCCGCTGCGTGCCTTCGTCGATTTTGTCAAATCGGAGAAGCCGGAGCGCTGATCCTCGAAAGCCCTGCCGAGCTTATGGCGATGTCATAGTGGCGTCCCACGCCGCGCGCATGATGCCGCTCCCGCAAATGACTTTTGGGTCCCATGACGAGAGCCGCGCAGACGATCTTGATGTGTCCGCCCGATCATTTCGGCGTCGCCTATGTCATCAACCCCTGGATGGAAGGCCAATTCGCCAAAACGGACGCGGCTTTGGCGAAGGGCCAATGGCAGGCCTTGCACGATGCCATCAGCGAATATGCGGAGATCATCTTGCAGCCGCCGCAGCCGGGCCTGCCCGATCTCGTCTTCACCGCCAACGCTGGGCTCGTCCTCGGCAACAAGGTCATCGTCAGCCGTTTTCGCAGCGTCGAGCGGCAGGGCGAGGAAGCCCATGACCGCGCCTGGTTCGCAGAGCATGGTTTCGAGAGTCTCGATTGGCCGCAGGACCTGCCCTTCGAAGGCGCGGGCGATGCGCTATTCGATCGCGGCCAAGAACTGTTGTGGGTTGGTTATGGCTTTCGCTCGCATCGCTCTGTCGCCACGCTTTTGGAGAAACAGCTCGGGCGCAAGACCGCGCCCTTGAACCTCATTGACTCGCGTTTCTATCATCTCGACACATGCCTCTGCCCATTGTCGGATGGCTCGCTCCTTTATTTCCCCGCAGCATTCGATGATCCCTCGCGAAAGCTGATCGAAGTTTTGGTGCCGGAACAGAAACGCATCGCGGTTGACGAGAGCGACGCGCTGCAATTCTGCTGCAATGCTGTCGATCTCGACGGCCATGTTTTTATGAATGGCGCGTCCGAAGACTTGCAACGGCGATTGCGCGTGCGTGGGCTAACCCCGGCGATCATCCCTCTCTCGGAATTCATGAAGGCCGGCGGTGCGGCGAAGTGCCTGACGCTGAAGCTCGTTGAGGCGTAAGCATCAATCTTCGTGCCGATTCTTGTTCATTTGATGCACATCAAGCTTCTCAAGTGAGAATACCCTTATGATTTTTATATTTGAGGAAGTCTCTCAGAAAAAGGAGGCTGTCATGTCGGAACAAAACGTAAGGGCCTTTTTTGAGAAGGTCGGAGACGACAAGTCTTTGCAGGACCGCATCTGGTCTCTGCGCGACAAAGCACAAAAGAATCCCGATGGAGCGGTCGAGGAACTCGTCAAGATCGCTTCGAGCGCGGGATTCAGGTTTACTCCCGAGCACTACGCCGTGGTCAGAGCAGCCCATGTGGCAGTCGATCCGCCGATTTCTCCTGAAGATCACGGGAAGAGCCTAGAATGCTGCAATTCAGGCTGGAGCTGCTGTAACACCAAGTCGCTCTAAGCTGTTGCGGCGTCATTCCTGAAACGACGAGTTGGGCATCATGGTGTCATTCGCGAAACTGAAGAAAGATTGGATGCTTCGCGGATGGAGCGATGTGCCCACCGTCGCCGTCAAGTGGATGACAGGCGAGCAGCGTGAACTGAACGTCGGCGCCTTTTACGTGGCGGAACATTGTAATGGTGAGACCGATTTCGGTTCGCTTGCTTTTCTGCCGGAGCACCAAGCCCTCCTTCAGAAGCTCATTGATGTGGGAATTGCTGAGGAATGTCGGGAGGGGGATTTAATCGAGGGTTGGCAGCAGTATCGAAAGGCTGCGAACCCCCGCTTCAGCGGGATCCATTGGTGCATAACCGGACATTGCAATCTGAACTGCCGCCACTGCTACATGGAAGCGCCAGACGCGCGTTATGGACAGCTGCACTTCGAGGACATGGCCCGCCTCATCGATCAGTTTGAAGAGGCAAATGTGCTCGAAGTGGTCATCTCAGGCGGCGAGCCTTTCGTGAGAAAGGATATTCTGGATATTTTCGAATTGCTGGCTCGGAAGAATATTCGGGTGAGCGAGATTTATTCGAACGGCCTGCCCATCACCGATGCACACTTGGCGCGCATCAAGGAAATGGGATTTTCACCCATGTTCCAGATCAGTTTTGACGGTGTCGGCTGCCATGATCAAATGAGAGGAAAGGCGGGAGTCGAGCAGAAAGTGATCGATGCGATCACCAAGCTGCGAAATGCCGGCATTTCCGTTGCGGTTGCGACCTCGGTCGACAAAGTGAACATTGGCCGGCTTCCAGAGACATATGAGCTGCTGAAGCGCTTGGACATCCAGGCCTGGATTGTTTCGGCACCGGTTGAATCCGGCGACTGGAAGGGAACCGGGACTGCCGTGTCGCTTGACGAGCTGGCGGAGGGTTATGAGCCCTTACTGAACCCCTGGATCGAGGATGATCGGCCGTTCGACATTCATCTCGCACCCATGTTTCGCGGCCGCGAAGGGACTGGTCAGGCTACTGCTGCACCGGTAGTAAACCTTCAGAGCCATTCGAATTTCGCCCCAGATAGCTACGATTGCGGCGCCTGTCGCGAGCAGCCCAATCTTCTGCCCGATGGGCGGCTTTTCCCCTGCCCGGGATATGTCGACAGCCTCATTCAGGATCGCATGCCCAATCTGTTCCAAGAGGATTTATCCTCGGTGTGGAATCAATCTCTGCTACGCCAACTCTCAGATATGAAGAAGAAAGATATTCTTGCCGCCAATCCGGGATGCGCTGTCTGCGACCAGTTCGAGGAATGCGGCATTGGATGTAGGGCGGCGGCACTCCGATTAACGGGCGAGCTGATGGCGAAGGATCCGGCTCACTGCGAATTGTTGCAGAAGGGCTACAAGAGGCGGTTTCAAGAATTGGCCGATCGCGCGGTCGCAAGACATCGGGAACGCAGCCGGACAGTATTTGCTTAGGCCGCAACGCACTCGATCAGCGGCCCGCGCTTGGCCCTATTATCGAAGGATTTTCGGCAAAGAGCTGCAAGCTTCCGGCGCGCGCTGCGAAGGCCGCGAAAGGAGATTCGCTTGGAGGCAAAGGTAGCTCCGTCGGGCCAGAACGACGACCTTTTAGGCGTATTGCAACGGGCTCTTCGCATGGTGTGGCAGGCGAGCCCAAGGCTGGCGTCGGCCCAACTTCTGGTGATCACCGCACAGGCGACTTTGCCGCTGCTGCTCTTGTATCTGACAAAACTCATCGTCGATACAATTACGGTGGCGATCGGGAATCCGACGCAGGATATGGCGCGCCATCTTCTCTGGCTTGTGTGCGGGGCTGGCGCGGCTGCGCTTGCCTATGCGGTGCTCTCCGAACTCGCTCTATTGATCAGCGACACCCAGAAATGGGTCGTCTCAGACAAAGTGAATCAGCTACTGCACGAAAAATCGATCGCGGTGGACGTGGACTTCTACGAGGACCCGCAACATCAAAATACATTTCACCGGGCGCAGGCAGAAGCCGCACAGCGGCCCACACAAGTTCTGACGGATCTGTTGCGGACTGTCCGCGGTGCGATGTCGCTCATAGGTGTCATGGGTCTTCTATGGGTATTTCATTGGGCGTTTCTCGTGCTGCTTATGCTAGCCGCCCTCCCTGCTGTCTTTGTTCGCCTGAAATATGACCGCATTCGCTTTCGCCTTGGGTTTGACTGGACTCCCATTGAACGCAAGGCATGGTACTTCCAACGCGTTTTGGTCGATAAACTTTTTGCGAAGGAAGTCCGGCTTTTTAACCTTGGCCCGCATTTTATCAGGCGCTATCGCGAATTGCGCGAGCAACTTCGCGAGGAACAGTGGTCGATAGCGACAAGGCGCTGCGCGAGTATGATTGTTGCCGAACTCGTCGGCGTCGTCGCGAGCTATGGCTCATTTGCATTCGTCGCCTATCGGGCCCTCTACGGACAATTGACAATTGGCGACTTCGTCTTGTTCTACCAGGCGTTCCAGCGCGGACGCGATTGTCTTCACGATCTCCTCGATGCGGTAGGCAATTTGCATGAACATGGGCTTTTTCTATCCAGTTTTTACAAATTCCTCGATATCCCGAAGCGAGTCACAGAGCCGGTACGCCCACGTCCCGTGGCGCAACCGATACGGCACGGCATTAGCTTCGATCATGTCAGTTTTAGATATCCATCTCGCGAGGACGATGTGTTGCACGATCTCAGCCTGACCATCCCTGCCGGCAAGATGGTTGCTCTGGTCGGGAAAAATGGCGCAGGCAAAACAACGTTAGTGAAATTACTATGCAGGCTCTATGACCCGACCAGCGGCGCGATCTTCATTGATGGTGTGGACCTTCGCCAATTAGCTACGCGCTCTTTGCAGGACATGATCGCAATCGTCCCCCAGGATTACGTCCCCTATTGCGCGACGGTCCGCGAGAACATCTGGTTCGGCAACGTCGATTTGAAGCCGGTAGATCAGCGGATTGGTGAGGCAGCCCGCTTGGCTGGGGCCGAGGCGTTTATTCAAAAGCTCGACCGCGGTTACGAAACCAGCCTCGGCACAGCCTTCGACAATGGCGTGGATCTGAGTATCGGCGAATGGCAGAAGATGGCGATCGCACGGGCATTCTTCCGCGATGCGCCGATCCTCATCCTCGACGAGCCGACCAGCAATTTGGACGCACACGCCGAACATGATGTATTCCAACACTTTCGCAAAGTGGCGCGCGGGCGCACGACCATCGTGATCAGCCATCGGCTTTCGATCGTGCGAGATGCGGACCAGATTTGCGTTCTGGAACATGGCAAAATTACTGAACAGGGATCGCATGAGGAGCTGACACAATTGGGCGGCGCCTATGCGCGTATGTTCGAGGTGCAGGCGAATTATTATCGCTGAGATGACGATAGTGCGCTCGGCGGCGCAGCTATATCAGCCTCTTCTTCGATCTCCCGTCTATCGAGCAGGCCTTGGCGCAAGGCAAGCCGCACGAGTTCGATATCGGACGCAACGCCGAGCTTGCCCTTGATGAGATAGCGCGTATTGGCCACCGTCTTCGGGCTGATATGCAGTGTCTCGCCGATTTCTTCCGGCGTCTTCTCGGCGAGCAGCATGCGCAAAATTTCGAATTCGCGCGGGCTCAACACGCTGACGGCGCGGGGTTCGTCCGCAAGGCGGCTCAGCGCCAGCTCATGATCGATATCCGGGCTCAGCGCAATGCGGCCTTTCAAAATATCGAAGACGGCGGTGAGCAGCGCATCGGGCGGGCTCGACTTCGTCACATAGCCTTTGGCGCCGGCGCGGATCGCCTGGATTGCATAGGCTGCATTCTGATGCATGGTGAAGACAAGAATCCGCGCGCCCTTATCCCATTGCCTGATGCGCTTGATTGCCTCGATGCCGCCGAGGCCCGGCATGGTCAAATCCATAATGACGAGATCGGGCGCACTCTCTTTATAGAGACGATAGGCTTGCGTGCCGTCGGCTGCCTCCGCGACGACAGAAAGCTGCGGCTGCCTCTGCAATAGCCCGCGGTAGCCTTCGCGAACGATGGCGTGATCGTCGACAAGCATGATCTTCGTTGTCATAGGTACGCCTCAGGCTTGCGTATGCGCGCCGTTGGGCGTTGCGATGACGGCATGGAGAATGAGACCGCTCGGTGCGCGCGTCTCGAAGGCGAGACGGCCGCCGAGCGCCGCAATTCTCTCGCGCATGCCGGTGAGGCCAAGCCCCGATTTCTGCGCCATGTCGGCTTCCGTCGATTTGCCATTGTCTTCGACGGAGAGCGCAATCTCTTCGCTCTCGCGCATTTCGAGTTTGAGCCCGACGCGCGTCGCTTCCGCGTGCTTGGCGGCATTGGTAATCGCCTCCTGCGCGATGCGATAAAGACTCGCGCCGAAGGACGAGGGCAGGGCATCGACATTGCCGAGAACCTCAAGCTCGAAGCGCGTGCGTCCGCGGCAGCGGTTGTTCCAGCCGGCGACAAGACTTTCGAGGTTCGCCGCAAGACCGAGCTCGTCGACATCCGGCGGACGAAGGCGAATGAGCGTACCGCGCAGCATGTCCATCATATGCGCGCTGGTGCGCGCGATGCTCTGACAATCGGGCAGCAGCGCGGGACAATCCTTCTCCGCCGTCTGGCCCGCGGCGGCGGCGACGGCGCCGATGGCGGCGAGACATTGGCCGAATTCGTCGTGAAGTTCGCGCGCGAGATGGCGGCGCTCGTCGTCCTGCACGGCAATCAAACGGCGCGTCAGCTCATTGCGCTCGGCGAGCGTCGTCTGTAGTTGCTCGGCGAGAGAATTGAAAACCGCCCCGATAGCCGAGAGTTCGGCGAGATCGAAGTCGGGCAGACGCGCCGAAAGATCGTTCGCCGCAAGCCTTTCAAGCCCGGCTTTGATGGCGCGTGTCGGCCGCAGAGCGCGGGCAAGCGCGGCATAGACGAGAAGGCAGAGCGCGGCGAGCGTCACGCCCATGACGATCAGAAGCCCGCTCGTCTGTTGCCAGCTTTGCGCGATCAGGCTCTGCGGATCGAGGCCGACGATGGCTTCGCCCTTCACCTGATTGTGGACGAGGATCGGCTGCGTAATCTCTGCACCCGGCTTGAAGATCGCTGCGTAGATCGCCGAGAAGAGGCGCGGCGCATCAGTTTCGCCGGGCTCGCGTCCATTGCACACGCGCTGCTGAATGGCGCCCGCCGGCGAGCGATAGGCGACGCAAACGCCGGGCGCATAAAGCGGCAGAGCAATGGCGTTGAGATCGGGCCGTGGGTCGTTCGCGACCTTCAGCCAATTCACCTGATCTTGCTGCAATTCAAGATCGCTTGCCACAAGCTTGGCGATGCCTTCCGCCTTGGCGCGCGCCGCCTGATCGCTCTCATAAAGAAGATAGGCGGAGGCGGCGGTAAAGCAGAGCGCGGCGAGCGCCACGACGCGCAAAGCCAGGCGAAGTTTGAGATCGAAGACGCGGGACATGATGAGCCTGCTTGAATTCCAGGAAGATGATTGAGACGCATTAAGAGCCAGATCGCCGCCTGAGGGAAGCGGTGATTCAAAAATCGGGAAATTTGCCCGGCCCACGTCGGGTGCCGCGCCGTTTCGCAGCCCACATCCTTAATAGAGGCTCATCTCGATGCGCGGCCGCGCCGCGCTTTCGGAGATGGGCCATGAAATTTGCCATGAGACATATCTGCTGCGGGTTTGCCGCCTTTTGCTTGCTTCTGCTACCGCTTCGCGTCGCGCGCGCGGCGGACGGGGCGCAAAAAATCCCGACGGCCGTCGTCGATTTGGATTATCTCGACACGTCAGGCGAAGTGCGCGATCAGGCGCAAACGCATCAGCGGCTGGTGACGGGCTTCAGCGCGGCCTTAACGCGCGATCTCGCAGCGAGCGGACGCTATCGCATCCTCCCGCTCCTCTGCGGCAAGGCGCCATGCACCTCGCATGATGATCCAGCAGACTTGAAGAAGGCGGCGCAGCAGGCCGGTGTCAGGCTCATTGTGCTCGGCGGCTTTCACAAGATGAGCACGCTTGTGCAATGGGCGAAGATTCAGATCGTCGATGAAGAGACGGACCGTGTCGTCTTCGACCGGCTGGTGACCTTTCGCAACGATTCAGACGAGGCTTGGACGCGGGCGGAAAAATTCGTCTCCGGCGAAATGCTCAGCGCCACGATTGTGGCCGCGCCGGGCGACCCGCAGCCGAAGATCAAAATCGCGGTCTTCGATTTCGAACTCTTGGATTTCAGCGGCGGCGCGGGGCTCGTGCCGGAAAGCGCCGAGGATCGGCAGGATTTGCAGCAGGCGACGGAGGATGTGCGCCATCTCCTCGCGCAATCGGGGCGCTACACGCTTGTCGATGTGTCGGGCGTTACCGATCCGGCGGCCACGAGCCACGAACTCCAAAAATGCAGCGGCTGCGATGCCACGATTGCCAAGACGCTCGGCGCGGATCAGGCTTTCCTTGGCATCGTCACCCGCATCACGCGCACGGACTATGCCGTGACTTATAAACTACGGGATGCGAAGACAGGCAAAATCATCGACGTCGAGCAAAGCGATCTCAGAATCGGCGCCAATTATTCGTGGAACCGCGGCGCGAAGGCGCTGGTGAGGGACAGGCTGTTGAAAGAGTGATCGCCCTCACTCCGTCATCTTCCCCAACCGTCCCGCGAGATCCTGAATATATTGCCAAGAGGTGCGCCCGGAGCGTGCGCCGCGCGTGGTCGCCCATTCGAGCGCCTCGGCCGTGATCTTGTCTTTGTCTTCGTCCAAGCCGAAATGCGCGGCATAGCCAAGCACCATGGCAAGATAGTCGTCCTGGCTGCATTTGTGAAAGCCGAGCCAGAGGCCGAAGCGGTCGGAGAGCGAGACTTTCTCTTCCACCGCCTCGCCCGGATTGATCGCGGTCGAGCGCTCATTGTCCATCATGTCGCGCGGCAGGAGATGGCGGCGGTTCGAGGTCGCATAAAAGAGCACATTGCGCGGCCGGCCTTCGATGCCGCCTTCGAGCACCGCCTTCAGCGACTTATAGCTCGTGTCGTCCGCATCGAAGGAGAGATCGTCGCAGAAAACGAGAAAGTGGTAGGGCGCTTCACGCAGCAGTCCCATCAGATGCGGCAGGCTCTCGATGTCCTCGCGATGGATTTCGATGAGCTTCAGCGGACGAAAGCCGGGGCTTTCGGCAAGCCGCAGATTGATGTCGGCATGCGTCGCTTTGACGAGCGACGATTTGCCCATGCCGCGCGCGCCCCAGAGCAGCGCATTGTTCGCCGGTAGGCCCTTGCTGAAGCGCTCGGTGTTATCGACGAGAATGTCGCGGACACGGTCGATGCCGCGTAGAAGCGTCATCTCGATGCGATTGACGTTGGGCACGGGTTGCAGCGTGGCCTGATCCGCATGCCAGACGAAGGCATCGGCGCTGGAGAAATCCGGGGCCTTCTTTGCCGGCGGAACGAGCCGCTCCAAAAGCTCGGCGATACGCGCGAGCTGGCGCTCGATTTCCTCCGCTGTCGGCGGCAAAACGCGCGCGGAAAGGCCGGCATCTTCCTTGATCGTCATCGCTTGATCCCTTGTCCGCTGCGCTTTAGCGGGAAGGTGCCAGTGCGTCCAGCAGTCGGGCGCCCAAGATGGCTGCTTTGTCATCGGAACGGGGCTTCTTTGCCGCTGCTCCGGCATTGCTTTCGGCGGGGCGCGAGCTATAGTCCGCGCCGATCTGAAGGGGGGCCTCAAGAGGGCCTATTAAGGAGTAGCCCGTTGTTCATCACTCCGGCTTTTGCGCAAACGGCGGGTGGCCCGACCGTGGGCGGGACCGATATTCTGATGCAGATTGCGCCCTTCGCGCTCATTCTCATCATCATGTATTTCCTGATCATGCGGCCGCAGCAGAAGCGCGCCCGCGCGCATGCCGAGATGATCAAGAATGTCCGCCGGGGCGACACGATCGTGATGACGGGCGGGCTCATCGGCAAAGTCTCCCGCGTCGTTGACGATGGCGAAGTCGAGATGGAAATCGCGCCGAATGTGAAGGTGAGAGTCGCGCGTTCGATGATCTCCGAAGTCCGCGCCAAGGGCGAGCCCGTGAAAGAAGGTGCGTGAGCCTGTTAGAGATGGTTATGAAGGCGAACCTTCTCCCAGGGGGAGAAGGTGGTCGGCGGAGCCG
>JBEKNV010000015.1:0-90983 GCA_049522395.1 Methylovirgula sp. | reverse complement strand
ACCGACTTTTTTTCTTCTCCAATAATGACCCCCTTGCTCTCGTTCTCGTTCGTGCACGATTTTAAATCCGCGTTTGCGTGCGGATTCGCAACCGATTCCTCCAACTCAAAATGGGGCTTACGACGAAGCGCCCACGCAAGTTCAGCAACACGGCTTAACGTGATGTCTTTTTGGCCTCGTAGTTCTCGATTTATCACCGACCGATGTACGCCAATGGCGTTGGCTATATCGGTCTGAGTCATGCCCGAAGACCTATGCTCCTCGGCAAAAGCCTTCTGCAATGCTCGACGAACAAGAGACACGTATCTAGCAGCCGCTCTCTTACTAGGGGTAAGAGAAATCTGAAACGACGACATGAGGGTCTTCTCCAGGTAGAAACTTCGGTTCGTTGAGGTCTAATTTTTCTCTAAAGCGAACGGTCTCGGATACATAGCCGCCATATAGACCGTGGTCTTTTATCGTGTCCTTCAGATCCCCGCGCCATCCGACGAAGCAGTCTTGCATGGGAAACCATCCGAAGATGCGCACATCAGCGGTTTTGAGTTCCCACACACCTTGACGGATAGGATGCAGTGGCTTGAATTGATGATCAAAGGTGAGCGGCTTCCCAGAGCAGAAAATCTCCGCGAGCGCATCGACCTGTTGAGCCGGCGTCAGCTCGACATTCCATGTGGATTCTAGCGTCGATAATTCGTTCTGCATCCATGACGCGAGGACCGGTGACGCATAAATGCGCCGCAGTTCTTGGTCCGGGGAGTCCAAGCTTGCATCAAGCTTCAGTAGCTTGCCGCAGCTAGACAACTCTATTATTGTTGCCATTTAAGTCAACAAATGCCTTTGTAAAGGCTTAACGCCAGGCTCATTTTGTCGCATAAATGCAACGGAAACGCGAGCGAGAGAGGGAAAATAGGCAATTTATATCATAATGCTTGACGCTAAGCATAAAAGTTCATATAAAGGAGCTATGAACAAGCTCCCGCTCGCCAAGCGCGTCCAAATCCTGAGCCTCCTTTGCGAAGGCTCTTCGATGCGGTCGATTTCTCGCGTGGCGGACGTGTCGATCAACACAGTGACCAAGCTCTTGATCGACGCCGGCACGGTCTGCGCTGCCTATCACGATCAGTATGTCCGCAATCTCAAATCGCAGCGCATCCAATGTGATGAGATTTGGTCGTTTTGCTATTCCAAAGAAAAGAACGTCGCGAGCGCGAAAGCCGCACCTGATGAAGCCGGCGATCTCTGGACCTGGACCGCGATTGATGCGGATTCCAAACTCATCGTGTCATGGGGCGTTGGCGATCGAACGGCACAAGTCGCGCGCGAATTCATGGATGACGTTGCTGAGCGCCTTTCCAATCGCGTGCAACTGACCACTGACGGGCATCGGGTCTATTTGGATGCAGTGCTTGGCGCATTCGATGAAGTCGATTTTGCGCAGCTCGTGAAGCTCTATGGCGGCACATCCGGCGGAATCGAGGAGCGCCGCTACAGCCCCGCCGTATGCAGTGGCGCGATCAAGCACCCGGTCGCTGGCAATCCTGATCGTAAGCACATCTCGACTTCATACGTAGAGCGCCAGAACCTCAATATGCGAATGGGAATGCGCCGCTTCACGCGACTCACCAACGCCTTCTCAAAAAAGATCGACAATCACTGCCATGCGCTCGCGCTCTACTTCGTTTTCTACAATTTCGTCCGCATCCATAAGACGCTGAAAATGTCGCCCGCGATGGCAGCCGGCGTGACCGATAAACTTTGGTCGATGGAAGACCTCGTTGAACTCGTTGAAAATTACGAGACCCGCAAACGGGTTAGCCAAAGGGCCTAAGCAAAACGATCATTTCGGCAAACTGAGACACTACCCCTCCCCCCCTTGCCCCCTTGCGGAACACAGCAAGAACGGTTATGGTCCGTTCACTCTTTGTTTAAGGCCTTGTCGCACTCTGGGCCGCGTTCGCGCACCATCTGATTCGCCCAATTTCGCCTAGTGGGGCGCCCCGCCGCCACCTCAAGAGCAGGACCCGATGCTGACCAGAAAACAGAGCGAGCTGCTTCGTTTCATTCATGAGCGGCTGAAGGAAACGGGCGTGCCGCCCTCCTTCGACGAGATGAAGGACGCGCTCGATCTGCGCTCCAAGTCCGGCATCCATCGCCTCATCCTGGCGCTCGAGGAGCGCGGCTTCATCCGCAGGCTCCCCAATCGTGCCCGCGCGCTCGAAGTGCTGCGCCTGCCCGAATCCTCGACGGTGCAGACCGCCTCGCGCGGCAAGAAATTCTCGCCTTCCGTCATCGAGGGCAATCTCGGCCGCGTGCGCGCCGTCTCCGCCATGCCCGATGAGGATGGCGAACGCTCGGTCGTTGCCATTCCGGTCATGGGCCGGATCGCCGCCGGCACGCCGATCACAGCTTTGCAGACCCGCAGCCATACGATTGGGCTGCCCGCCGATCTTCTGCCGGCCGGTGAGCATTACGCGCTCGAAGTGCGCGGCGATTCCATGATCGATGCCGGGATTTTCGACGCCGATCTCGTCGTGATCCGCAAGCAGGATACGGCCGAGACGGGTGACATCGTCGTGGCCTTGATCGACGAAGAAGAAGCGACCTTGAAGCGGCTGCGCAAAAAGGGCAATTCGATCGCCCTCGAAGCTGCCAATGCCGCCTATGAGACGCGGATTTTCGGCCCCGACCGGGTCCGCATCCAGGGCAAGCTCGTGAGCCTCATCCGCAAATATTGACGCCCGCGGCCGGCCGCCGGGGTTACGCGTTCCCCGGCAGCGCCGCTTCGCCTCTATTTCCCCCTGCCCTCGCCCGAAAGTGATCCTGCCGCGCTGCCGCAAGCGTGCGCAAACGCGCATTGCCTTGAAAGGGCCGGACCGGACCCTTTATGATCCCCCTTGATCTCTTGACCCGATCCTTGGCCTGCGGCGGCGCGATCCGCTTCGGCCCCTCACGTTCGATCCCTTTCGATCGGTGATCGGTTCGCGCCTTGACGAGGCCCTGATGCGTAGCGCGGCGATCGATGCCCCAAAGCTCCGGCCCAGTTGATGCTAGGCGCGCCCAAAGAGACAAGGCCGGGTATGGACGAGACCGCGCATGTGACCGGAAGCGCCATGCGCCGTGTGAGCATCGCTCAGGTGAGCTGGCTCATCGGTCTCGTGGTGGCGAGCGCTGTCGCGGCGGCGGTGGCGGCCAGCATTTATCTGACCTCGGCGGTGCTCCACAACGATCTCGCCGCGCAAATCCGCAAGACGACAGGCTTTACAACCGAGATCTCGGGCAATGCCCGCTTCGTGCTGCTGCCGCGCCCGCATATCGAAATCGACTCCGTCGTCTTCTCCAATCCGAAAGCCGCGCTTCGAATCGATGTCGAGAAATTCATCGGCTATCTGCGCGTCGTTCCGCTGCTCTCGGGCCGCGTCGAAGTCGGCCATGCCGTTCTCTATGATCCGAAGATGATCATCGATGTCGATGATCGGCCGATGACGCCCGACAGCACGATCGGCCGCGCCGCCAATGCCAAACCCGCAAGCCCGGAAGCCGCCGTGCTCGATCGCGCGCCGCTCGCCGTCGTCGATTTCGTCAACGGCAAGGCGCGGCTCCATCGCCACACGGAAAAGCAGGACATCTTCATCGACGGCATCAATGTTCGCGCCGATTGGCGAAGCCTTGATGCTTCCGCGACGCTGACGGGGCAACTCATTTTCCGCGACATCCCGGTTCAAGTGAAGGCCTGGTTTTCGCAGCCGATCGAACTCTTGCGCGGCGGCCAATCCGCGGCCTCTCTGCAACTCGATTCCGATCCCGTGAAGCTTGCCGTCTCGGGCGAACTTTCCGCCGGACAGCATTTTCAATATCAGGGCAGCCTCGCCTTCTCGACACCGTCGTTGCGCGACTTCGCCACGCTCGTCGGCGTGCCGTTCACGAAGCACGGCAAATTCGCCAATTTCGATCTGCGCGGCGACGCCAATCTCAATGCCAATGCTGCGACCTTCACCAATTTGCAGCTCGGGCTCGATGGCAACGCGTATGAGGGCACATTGGCCGTCGAGATCGATAGTCCTTCGCCGCAAATCTCGGGCACGCTGGCGACCGACCTTCTCGATGTGACGCCCTTCCTGGCCGGACTGCCGGCGCCGCAGGAGAAGACCGGCACGTGGAGCGAAAAGCCGCTCGAGCTCGCCGATCTTGGCTTCGCCAATTTCGATCTGCGCCTTTCGGCGAGCCGTATGCGTCTCGACGACATTGAAGTGAGCGACGCCGCAGTGTCGCTCCTCACCCATCCTGGCTTTATCGATGTCTCGCTCGGCGAGGCGACAGCCAATGGCGGCACTCTGCGCGGCCGCCTTACGCTCTCCGGCGGCAAGAGCCTCGATCTGCACGCGACGCTCAGCGCGACCGGCGTCGACGTCGAACCGATGTTGCGCATGCGTCTTGTTGCCCATCCCGTCGCCGGCGCGATGACGGGATCGTTGACGCTCGACAGCAGCGGGGCCAATCTCAGCGCGCTGATCCACGGTCTTACCGGCCACGCTGACATCGACATCGCCAACGGCCAGCTCCTCGGCTTCGATCTCGAAAATATTCTGCGCCCAGGACCGCGCTCCCCGCGCGAGCCAGAGCCTGATCCGAGCCAGGCTGCGGTCAGTTTCGACACGGCGCATTTCGGCCTGCAGGTCGAGAACGGCGTGGCCAAGGTGATCGACGGAAAACTTCTCGCGCCTTCTCTCACCGCGACATTCGGCGGCAACGCCGATCTCGGCAATCGCAGCGTCGATCTTTGGGCGCTCGCCAAGCCCGTCGCAACCGATCAGCCGCAGACCGACGTCCATGCGCTTCGCCTGAAAATCACCGGACCTTGGGACAATTGGCAGGTGGGCATCGAGCGCGCGGAGCCAGACGCGCAATAAGCCTCAGGCCGCGCGCCGGCGCAGGGCAAGCGCGGCAAGGCCGAGGCCGCACGCGACGGCGGCGAGCAAGAGCGTTGACATGGCATTGATCTGCGGCGTCACGCCAAGCCGCACGGCGCTGTAGATCCGCATCGGCAGCGTCGTCGCGCCAGGCCCCGTCGTAAAGCTCGCAATGACGAGATCATCGAGCGACAGTGTCGCGGCGAGAAGAAAGCCGCCGGCAATCGCCGGCATGATCAACGGCAGAGTGACGAGCATGAAGGCGCGAAAGCGCGTCGCACCGAGATCCAAAGCCGCTTCTTCAAGCGCGGGATCGCAATCGAGCAGCCGCGCGCGAACGATGATCGCGACATAGCAGAGTCCCAAGGTCGCGTGCGCGATGATGACGGTGACAAGACCGCGCTCGAGGCCGAGCGACACGAAGAGAAGAAGCAGCGAGAGGCCGATGATGACTTCGGGCATCACAAGCGGCGCGTAGATCATCGAGGCAAAGAGCGTGCGGCCGCGGAATCGGCCGAAGCGCACGAGCGCAACGGCGGCGCATGTGCCGATGAGCGTCGCGAGAATGCCCGCGGCGAAGGCAACTTCGAGGCTGATCAGCGCGCTTTGCATCAGCTGATCGTTGGCAAAGAGGTCGCCATACCAGCGCGTCGAAAATCCGCCCCAGACGGTCACAAGCCGCGACGCGTTGAAACTATAGAGAACGACGAGGACGATCGGCAGATAGAGAAAGGCAAAGCCGAGCGCCAGCGTCGAGCCCTGCATCGCTTTCGCTGGGGTGAGACGCGCCCTCATCCGCGCGCCTCGCTTCGCATCTGCCAATGCTCGTAGAGCGCGAGCGGCCCGACGAGCAGAACGAGCAGCACAATCGCCGCCGCGGAGGCCGTCGGCCAATCGCGATTGGCGAAGAATTCGTTCCACATGGTACTGCCGATCATCAGCGTCTCAGAGCCGCCGAGAAGATCGGGGATGACGAATTCGCCGACCGCCGGAATGAACACCATCAACACGCCGGCGATGACGCCCGGCATGGAGAGCGGCAGCGTGATGCGGCGAAAGACGGCCCAAGGCGTCGCGCCGAGATCGGCCGCGGCTTCGGCGAGCGCCCTGTCCTGGCGATCGAGCGCCGCATAAAGCGGCAGGATCATGAAGGGCAGATAGGAATAGACGATGCCGATCACGACCGCGCCGTTGGTCGCGAAAATATGCAGCGGCTCGCGAATGATATGAAGCGCGATCAGCACATTGTTGATGAGGCCTTCGTCCTTCAAGAGAAGAATCCAGGCGTAGATTCGGATGAGAAAGCTCGTCCAGAAGGGCGCGATCGCAAAGAGCAGGAGCACGATCCGCCAGCGCCGTGGCGCGCGCGCAATCGCCAGCGCAAAAGGATACGCGATGAGCAGCGTGATGAGGGTTGCGGTGCCCGCGATCAAGACGGAATCGATATAGGATTGAACATAGATCGGGTCCTGCGTCAGCCCGACATAGGCGTCGGCTGAAAACTGCCGTAGCTTGTCGAAAAACTCGCTGAACCCGTGCCAATCGAACACCGGCTGATAGGGCGGCTGGCCGAGCACGGCTTGCGAGAGCGAGACTTTGGCGACGAGCGCAAAAGGAACGAGAAAAAAGAGCGCAAGCCAAAGAAAGGGCACGGCAAGGATGAACCTCTGCCCTGCTCCCGAGATTTTTGGGTCGCGCGCGCTCATGTCTTTAAGAGAATGCCGGCGTCTTCGGAAAAGCAAAGGGCGACATTCGCGCCGACGGGAATGGCGTCCGCGCCTGAGCCGGAATTCTGCCGCAGGACGCGCAGTGTGAGTCCGCAGGCGAGCCCGACCTCGAAGAGCGTGCTGTCGCCGCGATAGCTGCTGCCTTTGACGGTGCCGAGGAATTGGTTGATGGCGGCATCACCTTTCGGCTTTTCAAGACGCAGCCGTTCAGGCCGCAGGGCCAGAGTGACTTTCGCGCCCGTCGGAAAATTTTGCCCCGCAACCCGCGCCGCGCCCGCCTCCGTCGCGATCGTCTGCACGCCATTCTCGGAGGCAATGACCTCGCCGTCGATCAGATTGATCTCGCCGATGAACTCCGCGACAGTGCGGTTAGCGGGCTGCTCGTAGATTTCCGCCGGCGTTCCCACCTGTTCGAAACGCCCGTCGCGCATCACGGCAAGGCGCTGCGAAAGAACCATGGCCTCGCCCTGATCATGCGTCACGACGATGAATGTGGTCTTCAAACGATCTTGCAAAGCGACAAGCTCGGTCTGCGTCTCTTCGCGCAAATTCTTGTCGAGCGCGGCGAGTGGCTCATCGAGAAGCAGGATCGCGGGGCGACGCGCCAATGCGCGCGCGAGTGCCACGCGCTGCTTTTGTCCGCCCGACAATTGATCGGGCCTGCGCCGATCGAGTCCGTCGAGCTGAACGAGACGCAACATCTCGGTGACACGCAATGCGATCTCGGATTTGGGGAGGCCTTGCTGGTTGAGGCCGAAGGCGATGTTCTGCGCGACGGTCATATGCGGGAAGAGCGCATAGGACTGGAACATCATATTGACCGGGCGCCGATGCGGCGGCACGTCGGTCATGTCCACACCCGCAATGACAATGCGGCCTGCATCCGGCGTCTCGAATCCGGCCAGCAGCCGCAACAGGCTCGTCTTGCCGCAGCCCGAGGGACCAAGCAGCGCGAAAAACTCGCCGGCGCCTATGGAGAGCCAAAGGTTGTCAACAGCGCGGACAGAGCCAAAACTTTTTGACAAGCCTTCGATCCGAACGATCGGATCGTCTGTCTCGTCTGCCGGCGCCATCGAGCCCTCTTTCGGCGTCAGGCCATGCTCAGCGTCGCCGCGCGCAAAGTATTCGCCATCAGCATGGCAATCGTCATCGGGCCGACACCGCCAGGCACGGGCGTGATCGCGCCCGCGCGCGACAACGCCTCCGCATAGGCCACATCACCGACGAGTTTGGTCTTTGGCTGGCCTTGCGCGTTGAGGCCTTCGCCCGGAATGCGGTTGATGCCGACGTCGATGACAACGGCGCCCGGCTTGATCCAATCGCCGCGCACCATTTCGGGGCGACCGACGGCGGCCACGACGACATCGGCGCGGCCGACAACTTCGGCGAGATTGCGCGTGCGCGAATGGGCGATCGTCACCGTGGCGTTACGCGACAGCAGCAGCTGCGCCATCGGCTTGCCGACGATGTTGGAGCGTCCGACGACAACCGCGTCCGCGCCGGCGAGATCGCGTCCAAGCGCCGCCATCGCCTTGTCGAGCAGCACCATCGAGCCAGCGGGCGTGCAGGGCACGAGCGCGCGATGAAGATCGCCGATCGACAGAAGGCCGGCGTTGAAGGGATGAAAGCCATCGACATCCTTCAACGGCGAAACGCGTTCGAGCACGCGCGTCGAATTGATCCCAGAAGGCAGCGGCAGCTGGATGAGGATGCCGTGAATCGCGGGATCGCCGTTGAGCTGATCGACGAGCGCCAAGAGATCGTCCTCGCTGGTCGTGGCCGCGAGATCATATTGCACCGAATGGAAGCCGCAGGTCTGCGCCGCTTTGCTCTTCGATTTGACATAGACCTGGCTCGCCGGATCTTCGCCGACGAGGACCACAGCAAGCCCGGGCCGCAGGCCTTTCGCGATGAGCGCCGCAGCCTTGGCGGTCACCTCGGCCAGCACCACTTCGGACGCCTTCTTGCCGTCGATCAGCAATGCCTTCCCGCCCGATGGCCGGAGAATGCCGTCGTCGGCCGCCTGCTGCTGTTGCGCCAAAGCCATGGAAATCCGCCTCCTGATCCATAATCCCGGGCCTATCTGCCCGTTTTCCAAGCGTCTGCCAAGCCGTTCGGGGGAGGCATTATCGCCGCGCCGGCGGGGGCAAATAGGCATAGGTCGCGCCATGCCGAGCGGTCGATCCGGGCTCCAGAAGCCGCATCGAAGGTTTGGCGAAAATGGCGCCGGAAAAGTCCGCCGGATCGCTATAGCCCGTCCAGGCCTCGAGGCAGAGAAAGCCCGCCCCCGGCCGGCGCCAGAGCGCCAGATGCGGGAAATCCTCCGTCTCAAGACGGATCGTCGCGCCACCCGGCGCCTCGAAACGCAGGCCCCGGCTTTTCGGGTTCAGAAAGCATAGCGCATCGTTCTCGAAAAGCGCGCCGGAGAGAGGCAGGACGTTTTGATCGAGCGGCAGATGTCGTGTCTTGTTGCCGATGAGGCCGCCCGGCGCGATCACCGGAACCTCCGGGTCTTCGGGCGCATCAAAGCGGATCACGTAATCCGAAGCGGCGCCTCCGGCGAAGGGCCAGCGAAAACCCGGATGGACGCCGCAGGCATAGGGCATCGCGCCCGCGCCGGTGTTTTCGACTGTGAGCTGCGTCTCAAAACGCTCGGCCGTCAGCCGGTGCGCGACCGTGAGATGAAAATCGAACGGATAAAGACGGCGCGTCGCGGTGTCGGATTGTAAACGAAGTCGGACGACATCTGCCGTGTTCTCGATAATTTCGAAAGTCCGGTGGCGCGCGAAGCCATGAAGACCGAGCGGATAGGTCGCATCGCCGACACGGATTTGCGAATTTTTTGTCCAACCGACGACCGGAAAAAGAATCGGTGCCGTCTCCGCCCAGGTCGCCGGATCGGGACGCCAGATCAACGGCCGATCGCCGATCGACCATTCTCTTATTTCCGCGCCATGTGGCGAGACAGAGAGCCGCGCCGCACATGTTTCAAGTTGGATCACCCCGTGCCTCTTTTTCTTGCGCGCCAGCAGCAAACTTTGCCGAAGGTTGAGCGTTGTCTTTTCAAAGGTGCCACCTGACCACATCGGTCAACGAGGAGGACCCTATGAAGATCGATTCCATACTCGCATCTCTCTCCGTGGCATCCGTGCTCGCCGCGTCGGCTCCGGCTTGGGCGTCGCCAGGACCTGTCGGCGAATGGCGCATTGCCGACGGCAACGCTATCGTTGCGATCAAGCTCTGCGGCAGCGACCTTTGCGGTTATGTCGCCTCCGACACAAAACAAGAGTCCACCGTCGGGCAGCAGGTCTTCACCATGCGGCCTGACGGCGGAGAATGGACCGGAACCATCACCGATGTCACGAGTGGACAAAGCTATGCCGGCCGTATCGCGTTGATCGATGAGGCGCGATTGAAAGTCGAAGGCTGCGTCATGGGCGGCTTCTTCTGCGGGGGTCAGGAATGGGCGCGCGTTAAGTGATCACGCGACGATCAGCGCCTCGATCTCGCGCTTGGCATCGGCGATGACGGCTTCGCTCGTCGCCGCGTGATGCAGATCGTCGGCATAGGAGAAGAGATCGGTGATCCGCGCGATGCGGCGCCAATCCGCCGGCATGACGCCGCCGGCGTCGCGATAGCCCTGTTCGAGGGCCGTTAGGAAGCTTTCCGCATGATCAAGCGGCGGGCGCATCACATTGCCGAAATCGAATCCAGGCGCGCCCGAAAATGCATATTCCCAATCGATGATCGCGGCCGCCTCCCAGCCGCGCTCTTTGCCGCCGCGCACGAGAATGTTGGAGAGGTTGAAGTCGCCGTGAACAAGACATGGGGTCTGCTCCCATGCCTCGATGCGCCAGCCTTCGCGCGCGGCGAAGTCGAGTACCTGTTCGGTCAATTTTGGGCCGAGACGCGGGCCGCCCCTGCCCTGGACGAGACAGAAGCGCAGATAATTGACGAGGCCTTTGCCGCTAAGGTCCATCGGCTCGCCAATTTTCAATGCTCCATCGAAGTAGGCGAAGTGCGCGTAGGTGAATTCATGGACGCGCGCGAGCGCGCCGCCGATCGCATCGCCGATACCGGCAAGATCGTCCATGGAAAGACGATGAACCATGTCTTGCAGTGGTGCCGCGTCGATCCATTCGATCACCGCGAAGGCGTGGCCGGTGACAGGATTTTCCGGCGCGAAGTGAAAATACTCCGGCACGCGGACGTGGTCTTTCACCATCTCGCAGAGCGCCATTTCCTTATGCGCGAGATCGCCGCTGCGCTGATAAAAGCGCACCAACAGAGCGCCCTGCCGACCCGCAAGCCGCACGCGAAGATTGGTGTTGGTGAGGCCGCCCGTGACGGTCGCGACCTCGACGATGCGGCAGCCGGGAAAGACCGGCTCGATCAGGCCCTTGAGCGTCTCTTCGTCGAGATCGAGAACGGGTTTGGTGCGCGTCCAATCCTCACGCATGAAGATCCGCTCGCTGAAGACGTGTGGGACATTTACGCTGCTGCGTTCGGGCGCGTGGAGGAAACGCGATCGTCTCGATCGCGTTTCGATTATTCAGCGGGCTCCCGCAGCGGCTCGATATCGAGGCCGACCGCCCTGCCCGCGCGCACCCGCGGCTTGCCGCGGAAGAACGCGACCCCGGCGCGCACGCCGGAGATAAGCCCCAGCTTCACATCGTCCATGACGGCGAAGAAGGCGGGGACGAAGAGCAGCGACAGCAGGGTCGAAACCAAGAGACCGCCGATGACCGCAATTGCCATGGGCGAGCGGAATTCGGCGCCCGCGCCGAGGCCGAACGCGCTCGGCGCCATACCGGCAATCATCGCGATGGTGGTCATGATGATGGGCCGCGCCCGCTTCTTGCCGGCTTCGACGATCGCCTTCGTGCGCGGCATTCCCGTCGCCATGGCGGAGGTCGAGAAATCGACGATCATAATCGCATTCTTGGTGACGATGCCCATCAGCATCAGAATGCCGATGATAACCGGCATGCTGAGCGGCCGTCCCGTGATCAGCAGCGCGAGAATGGCGCCGCCGATCGACAGCGGCAGCGAGAAGAGAATGGTGACAGGCTGCAGGAAGCTCGCGAAGAGCAGGACGAGCACAACATAGACCAGAATCAGACCGTTGCGCATCGCCTCGGCGAAGCCGCCGCTCAGATCTTCCATCGCTTCCGTACTGGGCGATTTCTTCACTTTAATGCCCGGCGGCAAATGCTGCATCAGCGGCATTTTGTTGAGTGTCGCTTCGACGTCGCCGAGAGGCGCATTGCCAACAATATCGGCTTGAACCGTCGCCGAATGATCGCCGTCGAAGCGGTTGACGTTCAGCGGCCCGTCGGAAACTTTGAGATGCGCGATTTTGCCGAGCGGAACGGGATCGCCCGACGCGACGGGCACATTCAGCGTGGCGAGCATGCGCGGATCACGCGCGCGCTCGTCGAACTCCGCGCGGATCGGAATCAGGCGGCCGTCAAGATTGAGGTTCGCCACGGCCGGCGCGGCATCGCCGAAGGTCGCGATTTTGATCGTCTCGTCGAGACTGTCGTCTGTCACGCCGAGCTTTTCCATGGCGTCCTCATCCGGATCGACATGAAGCTGCGGGCCGACAGGTGAGGATGAGGCGACGATATTGGAGATCAGCGGATTGTGCTGCATCTCCTTGGCGAGATCGGCGGCGAATTTCGTCACCACCTCCGTATCGGCGGCCGTGAACACGCGCGACACCGGACGCACGCCGTAATCATCAACGAACCAATGTTCGACGCCGGGAATAGCGTCGAGATCTTTGTTGATCAGCGCCTGCAACTGCAACACGGACAGCTTGCGTTTCGACTTCTCCACATAATTGACGGTCAGCTGCGCCTTGCGATCTGCCGGCATGCCAGGCGAGATGCGGCCGCCGTCGACGAAGACGCTCGTCACCTCAGGATGTTTGTGAATCAGCGCGGTGACCCGGTCCGCCGCCTTACGCGTCTCGTCGAGCGTTGAATTCGCGGGCAGCTCGATCGCAAGATGCGAGCGGCCGGAATCCTGCACCGGCTGGAAATCACGCGAGACGAGATTGGTCGTGATGCTTAGGATCGAGGCCGCGAACAGCACGAAGCCGATCACCACCGTCTTATAGCGGTTGACGACCGACCATTCGACGAGGCGGCCATAGCGCTTGGTCGCGCCGCCTTCGACGTCTTCATGCTTATGCGGCTTCAGGAAGTAGGCGGCGAGCATGGGCGTTATGAGCCGCGCCGCGATGAGCGAGAAGATCACTTCGGCCGCGACCGTCAGGCCGAATTGCTTGAAATATTGGCCGGCGATGTTGCCGATGAAACTGACGGGAGCGAAGACCGCGACAATCGTAAGGCTGATCGCGATAACGGCAAGGCCGATTTCTTGCGCGGCGTCCATTGCGGCCTGATAGGCGGATTTGCCCATTCGCATGTGGCGAACGATGTTTTCGATCTCGACGATCGCGTCATCGACCAAGATACCGGTCGCCAGCGTAATGGCGAGCAGGCTGACGAGGTTGAGCGAGAAGCCGAGCATGCTCATCACAAAGAAGGCCGGGACGATGGACAGCGGCAGCGCGATGGCGGCGATGACGGTCGCGCGGAAATCGCGCAGGAAGAGGAAGACGACGATGACGGCGAGCGCGGCGCCTTCGAACAGCGTGTGCATCGCTGAATCGTAATTGCCCTGAGTGTAGTGCACCGAGGTATCGATCAGCTGCACTTTAACGTCGGGGTTGTCCGTGCCGATTTTGGCGAGCGCCTTGTCGACTTCCTTCGCAACAGTGACGTCGCTCGCGCCCTTGGCGCGCAGAATGCTAAAGGCGACGATCGGCTCATTGTTCAAGCGCGCGAAACGATGCGACTTGGCAATCGTATCGGAGACGGTCGCGAGACTGTCGAGCCGCACAGTACCGACTTTCGGCAGCGTGATCATCGTTGCCTTGAGAGCGGCGAGCGTCTTAGGATCGTTCGCGTCACCCTTGCCGATCAGGCGCAGCTGATCGCTCACATTGGCGGCGGTGATGCCAAGCGCTTGCAGGCGCTCGGGTATGAAGGTGATGCGAATCTCGCGGTCGTCGCCGCCGATCCGCTCGACCGAACTGATGCCGTGGATGTCTTGCAGCTTGTGGATAACCACATCGTCGACAAAGGCCGAGAGCTGTTCCGGCGACATGTTCGAGGAGATCGCGGCATAGGTGAGAATGCCGAGGCCGATAGCGTTGATGCGCTTGACCTTCACCTCGGAGATGCCGCTCGGCAATTCCGCGCGAACGCGGGCGACGGCGTCGGTCACTTCCTTGAGCGCGCGATCGGCGTTGACGTCGAGATCAAAGGTGACGGTCGTCGCCGAGACGCCGTCGCTGACCGACGAGGTGATGTGTTTGATTCCGGCAGCGTTGGAGATGGACTCTTCGATCGGCTTAGTGACTTGGCGCTCCAAATCGGCGGGCGCCGCGCCCACTTTGGTGACCACAACGGTCACGATCGAGGGATCGACATTCGGCAGAAGCGTGACCGGCAGCTTCATGAAGCTGACAGCGCCCAGAGTCAGGGCGATCAGCGCAAACAAAATGGCTGGCAATGGCTTACGGATAGACCAAGCAGATACGTTAAACTTCATTCAAACATACCTCGTTCAACCGAACATCTCCCAAGCAACGCAGGCGCCCTACGGTGCCGGACATCAAGTGCGGCGAGACTGAGAGAGGCACCGGCCGTCGTCGGGGTCCGACGCCTAATTTTCGGATCTGTTTCTGTTAATGTTGGCTTCACGCAACGCATCGGTAAGATACTACAATTTGACCATGTATATTACTGAAAATTGCATCATTCCGCCCCCTTTTCGCACCAAGGTTAGTCGTCTATGGGGTCAGAATGGTTCACATGAGGTTGCCGTAAGAGACGCCAACGGGCCTGATTGTTCTTTTTCGGTCGATGCTCGGACCGATCCGGACGGATCCGGACGGATCCGGTTGCTGACTAGCAAGAATGCGACCGCCTACGGAACTCTCGCTGCTCTGAGAGCGCCGCTTGGCCCGGATACTGCTCTCAGAAGGAGGGCGGTCGCGGGCAAAGCGATCGAAGGCGGCACATACCATCAACAATGCGACCAAAATAAGTAGGCGAGAATATCGGGATGAGTCATTGATTTAGCGCAGCTTGACCGCTTTTGTCCGTGAACTGAAGCGCCTATACAAAAGCCACGAAAAGGCTTTCGATCGAAACATCAGGACATTGAAGGCGAGGCCGTATGACCGACTCACTTGAAGACGCTGTGCTTGAAGACGGGCACGCACAGACGGACGAGGTATCGCCTCTGCGTCGAGACGACGCGTCCCCCAAGGTTCACCGCCGGGTCATTTGCGTGTCGCCGCGCTACACGCCCTCCTTCGGGACGTTCGAATATTCCTATGAACTGACCGACGGGGTCGAGGCCTTCATGCCCCCGCAAGGCCTGCTCGTCATTGCGGCTGTCTTGCCGAAACATTGGTCAGTGCGGTTCATCGACGAGAATATGCAGCCTGCGGCCGACAGCGATTTCGAATGGGCCGACGCGGTCTTCATCAGCGGCATGCATATTCAGCGGCGCCAGATCGACGACATCTGCCGCAGAGCCCATCGCCACAACAAGGTCGTGGCGCTGGGCGGCCCGTCCGTCTCCGCCTGCCCCGACTATTATCCGACCGCCGACTATCTCCACCTCGGCGAACTCGGCGATGCGACCGACAAGCTCCTCGCCATTTTGGAAAAGGATGTCACGCGGCCGGCGTCTCAAGTCATCTTCAAGACGGATGTCCGGCGCGATCTCACCGAATTTCCGATCCCCGCCTATGAATTGGCGAAGATCGACCGCTATCTGCTTGGGACAATCCAATTCTCGAGTGGCTGCCCTTATCGCTGCGAATTCTGCGACATTCCTGGCCTCTATGGCCGCGTCGCACGGATCAAGACGCCGGAGCAGATCATCGCCGAACTCGACAAACTGCTGGCCTGCGGCGTCGTCGGCCAGGTCTATTTCGTCGATGACAATTTCATCGCCAATCGGCCGGCGGTCGCAAAATTGTTGCCGCATCTCGTCGAATGGCAGAAGCGCAACGGCTACGCCATCAATTTCGCCTGCGAAGCGACGCTCAACATCGCGCGCTACACCGAGATTCTGAGCCAAATGCGCGAAGCCTCCTTCGATGCGCTCTTCGTCGGCATCGAAACGCCGGAGCCCGAAGCGCTGAAAGGAATCGACAAGAAGCAGAATCTGGTGGCGCCGATCCTCGAGTCGGTGAAAGCGATCAACGACTACGGCATTCAGGTCGTCTCCGGCATCATTCTCGGCCTCGACACGGACACGCGGGAGACAGGCCAGCGGCTTCTCGATTTCATCGACCAGTCGAACATTCCAATGCTGACGATCAATCTTCTGCAGGCGCTCCCCGGCACGCCGCTGTGGGATCGGCTGGAGAAGGACAATCGTCTCGACGAGGACGAAGCCCGCGACTCGAACGTCCGTTTTCTCTTGCCTTATGACGATGTCGTGGCCATGTGGCGCCATTGCATGAAAGAGGCCTATGAGCCGGAGCGCCTGTTCCAACGCTACGAATATCAAATGCGCGCCACCTGGCCGAACCGCATTCCGAAGCCGAACAGCAAGCAGCGCACGTCGGCCAAGAACATCAAACGCGGGCTCATTATGCTCGGCAAAATTTTGTGGAAGCTCGGCGTGCGCGGCGACTATCGGCGCGCTTTTTGGCGCTTCACCCTGCCCCGACTGCGCAAGGGCGAGATCGAAGCCGTCATCGCGACGTCGATTTCGGCGCATCATCTCATCATGTTCGCGCGTGAGGCCAGCGCCGGCCGTATCAATGCCTCGCATTATTCGCCGAAGTTGCAAATGATCGAGCAGCCGGTCGCGCAATAGGCGCAAAAAGCCCGAGGATTGGGACGCAATCCTCGGGCTTTTCAATTCTTCGACTTGAGCGCGCGATCGGTTCTTCAGCGATCCTTGCCGTGGCGCGCACTAGACGGCGCATCGTCGGACTCCGAAAGCGGCTCCTCCGCCTCGTCCTGGTCGGCACTCTCGTCGTCCAAAATCGCCGCGAATTCTTCCTGCGCATCGGCTTCAAGTGGATCTTCATCCTCCGTCAGCGTCGGATCGTCGGACGGCAGTGGAACGTTGAAGCCCGTCGGCAGGCGGCCTTCGAAAAGGCCTGCGCCCTTCAATTCCTCGAGCCCCGGCAGATCGGTGATCGCCTCAAGCCCGAAATGCAGCAAAAACGCATCCGTCGTCCCATAGGTGACGGGCCGGCCCGGCGTGCGCCGGCGCCCGCGAAGCCGCACCCATCCGGTCTCGATGAGCACATCCATCGTGCCCTTTGAGATGACGACGCCGCGAATGTCCTCGATCTCGGCGCGTGTCACCGGCTGATGGTAAGCGACGATCGCCAGCGTTTCCAAAGCCGCGCGCGAAAGCTTGCGCGGTTGGGTTTCATCGCGCGAAAGGAGCCAGCCGAGATCGGACGCCGTGCGAAACAGCCATTTCTTGCCAACGCGCAGAAGATTGACGCCGCGATGCGCATAATCGGCTTTGAGCCGCGCTAGAATCTGGCCGACATCGACGCCGTCCGGCATGCGGCGCGCGATTTCGGCTTCGTCGAGCGGTTCGACCGCAGCGAAGAGCATCGCTTCGGCGATCCGCATCGCCTCTCCGATCAGGGATTGCCTCGGATCAGCCAATTCCGTTTCGTCCTCATGCGTTGATGCTTGCGGATACAGTCGCGCGACTTCGGCCAATGTCCCGTTCTCCTCCAAGATTACACCGCCAGCATAGCGCGGTCCGCCTTGCGCCAAATGGGTCTCATCATGCTGGCGAACCGGCATGCGCGGCTTCGCGCCGGCTCTTGACCCAAAGCGGCGCGAATGCGCGGTCCTGACGCAGACTGATCTGGCCCTGCCGCACCATCTCCAAGGCCGCGGCGAGCGCCGAGGCGCGTACCGTCCGCCTCGTCTCCGGCGTCGTACAGTAAGCGATGAGGTAGCTGTCGAGCACCGTCCAATCGGTGATCTTGCCGGCGAAGCGTTCGAGCGCGCCACGCGCATCGGCGAGCGACCAGACGAAGCGCGGTTGCAGGCGCAGGCGCGAGAACGCGTGTTTCTGGCTCTGCCTTGCGTAGGCCGCCAGAAGATCGTGCAGGCTCGCCTGCCACAGCGGTTGGCGGCTAACGGCCACACCTTCCGGCTGGCCGCGCAGAAATACGTCGCGTCCAAGCCGAGGCCGATTGACGAGCGCTTCCGCCGCGGCGCGAATGGCTTCGAGCCGTTGCAGACGGAACGCCAGCGCCGCCGCCAGATCCTCGGCCGGAACCTCTTCGTCCTCCGCCGGGCGCGGCAGCAGCAGACGCGACTTCAAATAAGCGAGCCACGCCGCCATTACGAGATAATCGGCGGCCAGCTCGAGGCGCAGGCTCCGCGCCGCCTCGATGAAGGTCAAATACTGCTCGGCGAGAGCGAGGACCGAAATCTTGGCAAGATCGACCTTCTGGCGGCGCGCAAGCTCCAACAGAAGGTCGAGCGGACCTTCGAAGCCATCGACATCGACAAAAAACGTCGCCTCCGCCGATGCTGGGGGCGGCTGGTCAAAGGGCAAGGTCAAATCCGAATCGTTCACTTTTGCGTCTGCCTCTGGAGCCATCGCGCATTGCCGCCTATCCCAGAAATTGGCCTGAAAAACAAGCCTCTACAGCCTGTTTCTCACCTACCGTCTGCCGGAAGAAGCGGTCATCTCAGAGAGTCTGGGCCGTTCAGGCCTCGATCGCAAGCGCCGCTGCGAGTTCGGCCCAAGCTTCCACAGGATCGAACTCGGCATCGGCCGCGAGCGCGGCTCTTTTGCGGCAGGCAACCGCCGCTTCGACGCGGGCAAGGCGCGCCCCTTCAAGCCGTGGTGCCGCATCGGCAACGCCCCGCGCCTCGTCGAGATTGCCATTGCAGTGGAGCGCGATATCGATCCCGGCCGCGAAAGCCGCAGCTGCGCGCTCGCGCAGGCTGCCGGACAACGCCTGCATCGACAAATCGTCGCTGAAGAGCAGGCCTTTGAAGTCGATTTTTTCGCGAATGATCTCGCCGATCACCTTGGGAGACAGCGTCGCCGGCCTTTTGGGGTCGATTGCGTCATAGATGACATGCGCCGTCATCGCCGCCGGCAAGTGGGCGTTGCGCGCGAAGGGAATGAAGTCGCTGTCCTCGAGCACCGACAAAGGCACCGAGAGGACCGGCAGAGCAAGGTGGCTGTCGACCAAAGCCCGGCCATGTCCCGGCAGATGTTTCATGACCGGCAAAATGCCGCCGTCGAGAAGACCTTGCGCGGCCGCCCGGCCAAGCCGCGTCACAATGTCTGGATCACGCCCATAGGCGCGATCGCCGATAACATCATGGCTGCCGGCGACGGGAACATCGAGCACAGGCGCGCAATCGATGGTGATGCCCAAGTCGCTCAGATCGAAGGCGATTAGACGCGCCGCGATCCAGACGAGGCGCTCTTTCTCTTCGATCGGCAGATCGGCGGCCTGAAATCGCGCCGCCGCCGGGTAAGCGCGCCAATGCGGCGGACCGAGCCGCTGCACGCGGCCACCCTCCTGATCGACGAGGATCTCGCATTGAGGCCCGACGCAAAGCCGTATGTCTTCGACAAGCGCGCGGAGCTGGCCCGGCGTCTCGACATTGCGCTTGAACAGAATGACGCCGAAAGGCTGCGCTTCCCGCAGAAAGCTCTCTTCTTCGCCCGAAAGCGCCGGCCCTCGACACCCACAAACGAAAGCCCGCGTCATCGTTTCAACGTCCGCAGGCTCCGTTGAAGAGCGGCCTCAATCCTTGGCCACGAAGCAGGTTCCGCCCTTGGCTTGCAGCGCCTCGCACAGCGAAGTCGCTTCCGTCTTGCTCAAGCCGCCGACGCGAACGCGATAGATCGATTTGTCGCCGACCTTCACGTGACGGAATTTCAGCTTGTGATCGCCGAGTTCGGCCTGGTAGTCCTGCGCGATCTTGGTCATGACCCGATGTGCCTCGGCTTCGCTGCCGGGCGCTGCAAGCTGGACGGCGAACTCGCCGGTGCCAGACGCGGTGTCGTCACCCGCCCCCGTGCCGAGATCGGCAACGCGCATGGCCTTCACATGATGCGGCCGCACCGGTGACGGCCCGTTGTCGGCATCGCTGGCGTCATTCGCGCCATTGCCCGGCTGCTGATCAGCACCATTCGTCGTGTCCGGCGCGGTCGTCTGTGCCGTGGCGTTCGGATCGGCACCGTTGGAGCCATCGCCGCCTTGAGGCGCAGGCGCGGAGCCTTGCGCGACCGCAGGCATCTGCATGGAATTGGGGTCGACCGCGTTGTCGTTGTTGCTGGCATTGTCGGCAACGACGCTGCCGTCGGGACGCACGGCCAGCGTCTTCACCTTTTTCGATTGGATCGTGCCGCCGAGGCCGAAGGCCTGGTTGGTGGAATCCGCGACCTGCGTTCCCGGATTGGCGCCATTGCCGGGATTGGGCGCCGCTTGTTGCTGCGGTTGTTGTTGCTGCGGCTGCTGCTGGGCTTGCGCATTCGCCTGGTGCATCTGCTGAAGAGCGGCGTCCTGTTGCCACGGCGGCATTTCGCTCGGCGGCGTCGGCACGGGAATGGTGGACGCGTTGCCGTTGTCGGACCCCTGCTGGGCGTTGCCGTTGGTCTGCGCCAGATCGACCGGCTGTTCTTCGTGATTGGCGACCCCGCCGGGCGGGGGTTGCGGCGTCTTGTCGAAGACGGAATCGTCCTGCATCGCCGTCTTGCTACCGTCGTTCGGCGCCTGCACCTTGGCCGGATTGGTCGAGGCCCTGATCATGGCGATCTGATGCGGGCTTCCGAGATCGTGCTTGCTGGCGAAGACGACGCCGATGCCGCCCATGCCGACGAGAACCACCGCCGCCGTCATGTAAACGAGCCGGCGCGAACGGATCGGTTCGCGCATGGTGGCGGGCACTGATCGCGACGCGGGCATGGGCCGGCCCGCCGGCACCTCATGGCCCATATCGAGCCAATCCTCGTCGTCGTCATCGGCGGGTTTGGGCTGATACTGTTGCCGATAATCCAGATCGCGATAATCCGCCTCGTCCTCGTCTTCCCACTGCGGCTGCTGGCGGCGGTAATCGGCCTGATAATCCGCTTGGGTGCGGTAGTCCGCCTGCGTCCGATAGTCGGCCTCGGGGTGATAATCGACCGGCTCGCGACGCGGAGTCGGGATTTGATAGTTCTGCTGCCCCCGATAATCGTTCGCGCGGCTCTGCGGCGGCACGGTCCTGAAATTGGGTTCGATTGAGCCGCGCAAACCGGCTTCGATCGCGGCGAAATCGCCGCCGAGATTGCGGGACGACGGGGCTTGCGGCGCGGGCCGTTGCAGCGGCTGGCGCGCGGCGGGGGCAGGATTGACGGGGCGGACGGGCGCCGGGGCCTGCTGCTGAGCGCGAATCTGCGCGATTGACGGCGCCGGCGGCATGACCGGCCTTTGTACCGGACGCGCGGCGCGCTCGGGCTCCATGCGGGGGATCAGAGCCGAGACCGGCGGCGGAGGACGCCTTACGGGCTCGGGACGCGTCGCCTGCTGAGGCCGATGATCTCTCGGCTGGGGTTGGGGCTGGGGCTGCGGCGGTTGCAGCTGCGACGCGCGCGGATCGCGGCGCATCTCGGGCCGCACATCTTGGCGCATGTCGAGCCTCGGCTCGGTGCGGGCGGCGCGTGAAACCGGTCGGGGCACCTGACGGCCAGCATCGACGCTGCCCTTGAAATTGCGTTGGAATCTGGCCTCGGCACGCTCCTGCTCGGCGTGCTCCTGAAACATCTGCTGATACGGGTCTTTGTCGTCGCCGACGAGGCGCGCGAGTTCCGCAAGAGGATCTTCATTCGCTGGCGCCTGTGGCGCCGGCTGCCGCAAGCGGCGTTCGAACTCGTCAAGATTGATAACTGGGCGTTGTCTGGCGACGGGATCACGCATCACTTTCACCTCGAAACTGCAGCGCGGTCACGACCCATGGGTCCACGTGACCTTACCGCTTTTTCCCTCGCCCCGCCCCTGAAAACCGGCCCCCGCGCAAAGCGGCCACCGGATATGCACCGATAGCGCGAACCGCAGGCACGGACAGGAATCAGAGGCTGTCGCGGCGTCTATTGCGATTTTAGCGCATTTCATCCGGTGCATTGACGCCAAGAATAGTCAGTCCGGACGCCAGTACAGATGTCACCGCCGCGACAAGACCGATGCGAGCGACGGTTAAATCTCTACTGCCTTCATTAACAAAGCGTAATTGTGGCTGATCTTTGCCCCGTGTCCAATGGGAATGCAGAATTGACGCCAGGTCGTGCAGGTAAAACGCGACTCGATGCGGTTCATGTGCATGGGCCGCGGCCTCTATGACACGCGGATATTGTCCGACGAGCCGAATAAGGTCGATTTCGCCTCGATCGGAGAGCAAGGAAAAATCCGCCTGCGCCAGCGATCTCAACGATAGATCGAGGTCGGGAAAAGTGGCAAGCGCCTGGCGTGCGACAGATTTCCCGCGCGCGTGGGCATATTGGACATAGAAGACCGGATTGTCTTTCGACTGTTCGATCACGCGCGCAAGATCGAATTCGAGTGGTGCGTCGTTCTTGCGAAACAGCATCGTGAAGCGGACGGCGTCGGCCCCCACCTCCTCAACCAATTCGCGCAGTGTGACGAAATCGCCGGCACGCTTGGACATTTTCACCGGCTCGCCGCCGCGCATCAGCTTGACGAGCTGGCAGAGTTTGACGTCGAGAACGGCTTTGCCGCCTGAAAGTGCGGCAACGGCTGCCTGCATGCGCTTCACATAGCCGCCGTGATCGGCACCCCAGACGTCGATCAGGCTTTCAAAACCGCGGTCGATCTTCGATTTGTGATAGGCGATGTCCGCGGCAAAATAGGTGTAACTGCCGTCCGATTTCATCAGCGGCCGGTCGACATCGTCGCCGAATTCGGTCGAGCGAAAGAGTACCTGCTCGCGGTCTTCCCAATCCTCGATCGCCTGACCTTTCGGCGGCTGGAGGCGGCCTTCATAAACAAGACCCTTGGCGCGTAACTCGGCAATCGCTTTCGCGACGAGATCGCCCTCGCCGGTTGTCGTCAGGGTCCGCTCGGAAAAGAAGACATCGTGCTTGATGCCGAGCGCCGCGAGATCCGCGCGGATCATCTCCATCATCCCGCCGATCGCGGCGCTGCGGACGACGTCGATCCATTCGCTTTCGGGCTTACCCAGCAGCTCTTTGCCGAATTCGGCGGCAAGCGCCTCGCCGATCGGCTTCAGATAGTCGCCGGGATAGAGACCTTCGGGAATGGCGATCTCTTCGCCGAGCGCTTCGCAGTATCTGAGATAGGCCGAGCGCGCCAGGACATCGACCTGCGCGCCCGCATCGTTGATGTAATATTCGCGCGCCACATGATGGCCGGCATAGGCTAGAAGATTGGCAAGCGCATCGCCAAAGACAGCGCCGCGGCCATGGCCGACATGCATCGGCCCTGTCGGATTGGCGGAGACATATTCGACATTGATTTTTTCTTGCGCCTTTCCCGGCCGCGACACGCCAAAACGCGCGCCCTCGCGCAGCGCCGCTTTCAGAATGTCGGCAAAAACGGAGGGCTTCAGCCTGATATTGAGAAAGCCCGGACCCGCCACCTCCGCCTGATCGACATCGGCGTCTTCGGCGAGCGAGGCCGCAAGTTCGGTCGCCAGCTGACGCGGATTGGCAAAGGACGCCTTCGCCTCCTTTGCATAGACCATGGCGGCATTGACGGCGAGATCGCCATGCGTCGGATCGCGCGGCGGCTCGACGACGAAGCGGCCCAGATCGAGATCCTCCGGCAGGCGCCCCGCCTCGATCATCCGGCGCAGAAGTGCCGCGACCCGAGCCTGGAATTCGGCGTAAATGTTCATCGGTTTCGAGAGCTTTCCTCAGTGTTGCCGCGCCGGAGGAGGCCGGGGGCTAGCGCAATTCCGGCGTGACGTCAAAGAGGCGCGCATGTTCGGCAAGCGCATAGCGGTCGGTCATGCCGGCGATATAGTCGCAGACAAGCCGCGCGCGGCGCTGCTCGTCATTTTTGGGGATCAGCGCCGCCGCCTCTGCCCATTCGGCGGGCATGAGGTCCGGCTTTTCGAAGAAGGCCGGGAAGAGATCACTGACAACATCGCTGGCTTCGCTCCTGATCCGCGCAATCTTTGGATGGCGATACATATTGTCGAACAGAAATCGCTTCAGTTTTTTGTCGGTCTCCATGATCGCGTCGCTGAAAGCGATCACCGGCGCGTCGAGCAGACGGATGTCTTCGACGCTTTGCACGCCCGATTTCGACAGCCGCGCCCAGCTCTGCTCGATCGCGTCCTCGATGAAACTGGTGATGACGCGCCGGACCAGCTCATGAATGCGGCGCGAGGATTCGAGACCCGGATAAAGCGCCTCGATCTCGTCGCAAAACCCTCGCAGGAATTCGACTTCGACAACATCGGAGAAATCGAACAGACCGGCGCGCAGGCCGTCGTCGATGTCATGCGCGTTATAGGCGATGTCGTCGGCAAGTGCCGCGGCCTGCGCTTCGGCGCTGGCGAAGCTTGCGAGCGCGAGATCGTGCTGATCGTTATATTCGCGGAAGGCGAGGGGCAGGCCGCGTCCAGCATAGCGCTCGACCGGCTTGCCGTTCGCCGTCAACAGCGGGCCATTGTGCTTGACCAAGCCTTCGAGGGTTTCCCAGGTAAGATTGAGTCCATCGAAAGCGGCATAGCGATGCTCCAATTTGGTGACGATGCGCAAGGCCTGCGCATTGTGATCGAAGCCGCCATAGGCCGTCATCAATCCGTCAAGCACCTCTTCGCCCGTATGGCCGAAAGGCGTGTGACCGAGATCGTGCGCCAGCGCAAAGGCTTCGGCCAGATCGTCATCGAGGCCGAGCGCGCGGGCAATCGCGCGAGCGATCTGGCCAACTTCGATCGAATGGGTGAGGCGCGTGCGATAATGATCGCCTTCATGCGGCACGAAAACCTGTGTCTTATGGGCAAGCCGGCGAAAAGCGCTCGAATGCAGAACCCGGTCGCGGTCGCGCTGAAATTCCGTGCGCGTCGGGGAAACCGGTTCGGCAAAGCGCCGGCCGCGGCTTTTGGAAGGATCGGAGGCATAGGGCGCACGGACGGGCGAAAAAGCGGGACCGTGCCGGACGGGCGGGCGCAAGGCTGATCTCCGAAGCCCCGGCAAAGCTCTGGGCTAATCGGTCGCGACTCATTGCAGTCGCGGCATGCGCGACGTATCTTCTGTAATGAGAGATGAGGCAAGCGCCGCAAGCGCGGTGCGGTGCGGCCCGTCCCAGCTAGACCCTTTGAGGACCCTATGACCGAAGCCCTTGCCGATGCCCCCGTTGTCCTGACCGACAAGGCGGGCCGCCGGGTTGCCGAAATTTTGAAGTCCGAGCCGGCGGGGTCCGTTTTGCGGATCGGCGTCGATGGCGGCGGCTGCTCCGGCTTTCAATACACCTACACCATCACCCAGGATCGCGCCGACGACGATCTCGTCCTCGGCCATGACGGCGGCATCGTCGTGATTGATCCGATCTCGCTCGATTATCTGCGCGGCTCGCAGATCGACTTCATCGACGACCTGATGGGCCGGATGTTCAAAATCAGCAATCCGGCGGCGACCGCCTCCTGCGGCTGCGGCGCGAGCTTCGCCGTCTGATCGGCGATTTTGGTGAAACGCCATGAAGGGCCGGCCTCGCGCCGGCCCTTTTCTTTTTCCAATCGCTCAAGGCAGGAGCTGTTGGCCCGGCTTCAAAAACGGCTTCAGCGCCGCATAGGAAATGACGATCGGATTATACGGGTCCTGGTCCTCACAGGCCTGCGCCGCGCTGAACAGGCTGACGACCCGCACCGCAAGTCCCTTTGCGGTCGGAAAGACGGCAATGCTCGCCGGATTCGATGTGTCGGCGAGCGCGTCTTCAATAATCTTGCCGCAGTCATCATCGGAGGGTGGTGCTCCTTTCCGATCCGCCTTGATGGCGGCGCGCATCAAGCCCATCCAAAGTGCATCGAATTTTGCGCGCTTTTTCGGTGAATCGAGATCGAGCACACGGCCGAGCGCTTTCGGCCCCAAATCTTCGTTACTGTCTTCGAAACCAAGCGACGTGAGTTGCGCGCCATCGCTGAGATCGAAAGTAAAAGTCTCCAATATCTGATCGGGATGCGCGCCGCCGCAGTAGGTCATTTCCGATTCATCGAGCGTCAAAACATGGTCGGTCGCAAACCCTGGCGTCAGGACAGCCGGCGAGGTCTCGTCCGAACCGGATTTGTCGAGATCGCCGGTCTTACCTTCGCCCTGACGCGCACGATTCGCACGCAGACCTTGAAAGCAGTCGCGATCCTGCAGCCTGAGATAGATTTGCAATCGATCGAGCGATTGATTCACGGCTTCGATGTTGCCATTGGGCGGCGCCCTAAGCAGCCGCGGCACGGCGCCGCCGAATTGCGGATCGCGCAGCAGGCGAAGGGTCAACGGCCCGGCTGTTTCTTCCTTCGCTTCGGCGACGAGAGCGGGTGCGGCCTTGATCCAGCGACCGCCATAGGCGCCGGGATTTCCTAAGCTTGTGGAGGCGCCATAGAGCGATTGATCCGCCGTCGAAACCCGGCGCAACGCGATCGGCAGCGGATGTTTTCCTTGCGCGTCCGTCCAAGTCCCTTTGATCGCATCATCGGCAAAATTGACTTTCCAAAGCCCGCTCAAAAGTTGCGGATGGTCTTTCAGATCGTCGTCCGCGATCGTCGGCGTCAACGTCTCCTCGATGCTGAGCGCTGTCCCTTGGGCCGAAACGATGAGCCCGAGATCATTGGCCTTGCCGGCATAGAAATAGCGCGCGCCATCTTCGGCCAGCGCCGCGACGACATGCGCGGTGCCGATCGTGCCTTCATAAACACCCTGCCAGATGGGTGGCGTAGGATCTGCCAGACAGACCCGAAGCAGGGCGAAGAAAAATCCAACGACCGCCAAACTGCGGAAAATAAATTTTGGCATAAGACACTTCCTTCCAAGAGCGGCGCCTTGCTCTGGCGCGCTAAAACTGCATGGCCTGTGCGGCCGTCCGCGTCATGCTTCGCAATTGTGCAGCAGGCGCAACCGGCCCCGCTTGACAGGGGACGGTCCCCGGGCGACGGAATGCGCGTCGCCAAAGACCGTATGTCGCCACAAACCGTACAGAGACTTCGTTGCAAGCGCTATTCATCGGCCACACTTATATCGACGTCACCCTGCTCTGCGACAGAGTTCCGAGCGGCGATGAAAAGACAGTAGCGCAGGATTATGCCGTCTCCTTCGGCGGCAATGCGGTGACCGCCGCCTTTACCTGCGCCAAGCTCGGCACGATTCCCGATCTCATCACCACGGTTGCCAATGATTGGCTCGGCCGCATGTTTCTCGACATGGCGGTCACCTATCAGATTCCGGTTCATGCGCGGGGTGTGCAGCGCTCGTCGCTCTCGTTCGTGCTGCCCAACGACGGCAAGCGGGCCATCATCCGCGCCCGCGACGATCATTATCTCGAACCCTTTCCCGTTCTCGATCTCGCCGGCTGCCGCGCGCTGCATCTCGACGGCCATCAAGGCGACGCCGCGCTCTACTATGCCAAGGCCTGCCGCGCAAAAGGAATCCTGACGTCGCTCGATGGCGGCGGCCTGCGCGGCAACATCGAAGAACTCTTCTCTTTCATCGATGTCGCTATCGTTGCCGAACGGCTTTGCGAGCAGATGGCGCTGAGCCCGAAGGACATGCTGGGCTATCTCAAGGCCAAAGGCTGCAAGATCGGCGGCATCACCATGGGCGAACGCGGCATGCTCTGGTACGATGAAAAGGGGACCGTCAGCACGCTGCCCGCGCTGCCTGTGTCTTCTTCCGCGATCATCGACACTTCGGGCGCGGGCGATGTATTTCACGGCGCCTACATCGCCTCTTACCTTGCGGCGCCAGATCGGGGCTTTGCTGCGCATTTCGAATTCGCCCGCGCGGCTTCGGCTTACAAAATCCAGCATCTCGGCAATGAAGCGGGTCTGCCGACGCTGGCCGATATCAAGGCGCTTGAGGCGAGCGTGACGCTGGTCTGACATAAGATATCGGCGCACGAAAAGAATTCGCCGCTTGCCGTATTGGTGATCGGCCCGGAGCGAGTGATCCATGCAACGCATTTCGAGACTCGTCGGCGCCTTTCTGATCGCAGCGACACCGCTTGGCGCCGTCGCGGCTGCGGATACAATTGCCCCTGGCGCGATTGCGGCCGACGACGTCAGCATCGACACCTCTGCCTTTCACGCCACGATGAAGCGTATTGCGCTTACCGGCACGAGCCTCAGCCAATCCGATCTCGCCGCCCTCCTCGATCCGCATTCCTCGGTTCCCGCGGCGGACCGGCTCGCGAAACTCTCCGCAGCGCATGTCGCGATCCCCCAACTCGTTCTCGAGATCAAAGCGCCGGCGGCAAAGGACAAGAGCAACGCCGCCACCGAGCCGCAGAGCGAAAAAATCACCTTTCGCGACATCAGCCTCGACGATGTGAAGAACGGCCGTGCGAGTCGCGCCGACATCTCGGCGACGACCGCCGTGATCCAATCGGCCGATTCCGGAGAGATGCAGGTCGCGATCGGGCCTGCACATCTCACGAATTTCGATCTCGTTCAGCTCGCAACACTGCTCTCCGCGCCATCGCCCGCCACAAAAGAGACGGTTGCCAGCCTTTGCGACGGTCTCGCAATCGAAGGCGTCAAAATCACCGTGCCGGAAACCAACTCCGACATGGGCATGGGTGCCGTGACGCTCACGCGAATCAAGGTTCATGCGTCGGCGGTCCCCGCAAGCAAGGACAAGAGCACGGCGGGATTCGCCCATGCCTATGATCGCTTCGATGTCAGCGCGATCGATTTCACCGACATGCGTTTTCAGGCGAACAATGGCTCGACGTCATGGACCGGACGCATCGGCCACGGAGTGTTGAGCGACATGGTGGCCGACAAGGTCGCCGATGCGCGTTTCGATGATTTCACGGTGACGAGCGACAGCGGCACCGTCAAAATCGGCCACCTCGGCTGGCACGGGCCGGGCGATACCGCGCCCAACGCGCAGCAAAAGATCACCGGCGACGCGCTCGCAATCGATGTTGGCAAGCTGCCAATGGGGGCGGATACCGGCAAGCCGGTCCATTTTCTTCTGAGCCACTTCGAATTGACGAATGAGGATTTCGTCGACGGTTCGCCAACCCAAGTCCACGCGTCCATCGATCATTTCAGCTTCGATCTTGCGGGCTTCGCGGATGGGAATTTCGCGCCGGTCACGGCGCTGGGCTACGACAAGCTCGATCTCTCAGGCCAACTTCAGGCGCGCCTCGACACGGACGCGCATCAGTTCACCCTCAATGCGCTGTCGCTGAGCGGCGTCGATATGGGAACGGTGCAACTCTCCGGCCGCTTCGATGAGGTGACGAAGGGCCTCTTTTCATCGGATCAGCCGGCGCTCGAAGCGGCGCTCGTCCGCGTGCTTCTGCATCATGTCGAAATCAAAATTGAAAACACCGGCCTCTTTGATCGCGTCATTACGGCAACGGCAAAGCGCGACCGCGTGAGCGAGACCGAGGTTCGCAAGAAATTCACCGATGCGGCCCAGAGCCTTGTCCCCACGCTCCTCAATCATGGCAAAGGGTCCGATCAGCTTGCCGCGGCGCTCGCGAAGTTCATCGCTGAGCCGAAGACGCTGCGGCTCTCGGTGACGGCGCCCGACGGCATCAGCGCGCTCGATGCACTTCTGATCAAGGACCCGGCCGAATTGCTCGACCGGCTCACGATCGAGGCGGTCGCCGATCAATAAGCGCGAGGGTGCTGGTCAGGCCTGGGCGCGCTGTGGCTCGATGAGGAGACGCGCCACCAATTGGCCGCGCTCACTGAGGCCGATCTGCCCGTCATGCGGGCGCCCGGCAATCAGTCCTTCCGTCAGGATCTTCATATGCACCGCGCGCACTTCATCGCGCGACACGCCGAGCCGCTGCTCGATCTGCTCGGCCTGCAAGGCGTAATTCGGCGGCCTGCCGAGGCTGATCAGGAGCGTGAGCATGCGGACCCGAAGATCGGCCAAGCGATCCTTCGGAATGTCCGGAATGGCGTTAAAGGTCATGGGAGAGTGCTGGGCCATGCCGCAAGTGCAGCAATGAACATGCCAGGAACATTGCGACGGAATGTGCAGTGCACAGGCCGAAAGCGATCACATAAAACTTCATTATTTTATTTATGTTACAATGCTTTTATAAACTGAATGATGAATTCCGCCAGTCGGAAGCTCTAGCGGCGCTGCAGCAATTCTGCCTAAGCTTGCTCCTGATTGACCCCTTTCCTTTCGCGTCCTGTCCCAATTTTTCGGCAAGCTGATCCGAAGCGAGCTGCTCCAGAGCGGCGGCGCCAGCGCGATTAACGAAGAGAACTGCTTTTGGACTAAAGAAGCTTGCCTCCCTGCCCCCAACCCTGCACGTTCCGGCCCCATGTCCGAACCGCCCAAAACAGACGCGACGATACGCATTGCCTTTCTTTCCGCCGGCACCCCTGAAGCCGAAGCCGCGCGCGTTCGCCTGATCCACAGCTATGGCAATTGCGATCCCGCTTCCGCCGACGTCATCGTTGCGCTCGGCGGCGACGGCCTAATGTTGCAGACGCTGCATCGCTTCATGGACATGAAGAAACCAATCTACGGAATGAACCGCGGCTCTGTCGGCTTTCTGATGAATGAGTATGGCGAGGAGGATCTGGAAAAGCGGATCGCCGAAGCGCAACCCTCCTACATCCATCCGCTGATCATGATCGCAACCGATATTCATGGCGAAATCGCCAAAGCGCGCGCCATCAACGAAGTCTCAATCCTGCGCCAATCCTATCAGGCGGCGAAGGTGAAAATCTCGATCGACGGCAAGGAGCGGCTTGACGAGCTTGTCGCCGACGGGCTCTTGGTCGCGACGCCCGCGGGCTCGACGGCCTATAATCTCTCGGTCGATGGTCCCATTCTGCCGCTCGACGCGCCGCTCATGGCCCTGACGCCGATCTCGGCCTTCCGGCCGCGGCGCTGGCGCGGCGCGCTGCTGCCCGATTCCGCGCATGTGACGCTCGACATTCTCGAACCGCACAAACGCCCCGTCTCCGCGGTCGCGGATCATTTCGAGGTGAAGGAAGTCGTCAAGGTCGAGATCTGCATGGATCATTCGACGAGCCTGACGATTTTGCACGACCCAGGCCATTCGCTCGACGAACGAATCCTGCGCGAACAATTCGGTCATAGCAATACGGGCGCTCTTTAAGCCTCTCCTCCTAAGGCCCCTCATGAGCACGACGATCAAGATTCTTTCGCGCGAGATTCTGGCGCGCGGCTTTGGCGTGCTGCAGAAAGTCACGCTGCAACGCCAGAAATTCAACGGCGACGAACAGACGATCACGCGCGAGATTTACGACACGGGCGATGGCGCGACCATTCTCCTCTATGATCAAACGCGCGGCTGCGTGTTGCTCATCCGGCAATTCCGCCCCGCAGCCTATCTTTCGAGCGGCCAGGAAACGCTGATCGAGGCTTGCGCCGGCAAGCTCGAAGGGCTCGATGCCGCAACGCGCATTGTCATGGAAGTAGAGGAAGAAACCGGTTTCACGATCAAATCGCCGCGCTTTCTCTTCCAGGCTTATATGAGTCCGGGCGTCTTTACGGAAAAGCTCAGCTTCTTCGTCGCGCCCTATTCCGCCGGCGATCGAAAAAGCGCTGGCGGCGGCATTGCCAAGGATGGCGAGGACATTGAGATTTTCGAACCGACGTTGGACGAGGCGCTTGCCATGATCGAACGCGGCGAGATCATCGACGCCAAGACGATCGTGCTTCTGCACTATGCCAAGATGACGGGACTTCTCGATAGGCCTTGATACAGGTCAATCGATGTGCGCCATCGCGAGCGCAGTCTGCCGGGCAATTTCTCAAACTCGGAAACCGTCATGGCCGCGCGCAAATGCCTCGTCGTCTTTTATTCGTGGAGCGGAACCACCCGTAAGGTTGCCCAGGCGCTGGCGGCGGAACTCCGATGCGACTGCGAGGAAATCGTCGAGACGCGCGCAAGACGCGGCTTTCTTGCTTATACGCGCTCGATTCACGAAGCGGCGCAGCGCCGCCCTGCCCCGATCGCCCCGACAAAGCACAATCCCTCATCCTACGATCTTGTCATTGTCGGAACGCCCGTCTGGGCCTGGTCTGTTTCATCGCCCGTGCGCGCCTACCTTGCAGCCAATGCGCAAAGTCTTCCGCAGGTCGCGTTCTTCTGCACGTTCGGCGGCAGGGGCGAGAAAAGCACGTTTGCGCAGATGCAGGCGATTTGCGGCAAGCCCCCGATCGGCACGATTGGGTTTTTTGCGCGCGATGTTTTGAGCGGACAATTTCTGACGCGGCTTAAGGCCTTCGCCGCATCGCTCTTCTAGGTCACGCCGCGGCAAGCTCGGATTCGAGCGCGTCCATATCGATCGTATAGGGCTCACTGGCCTGCGCGCGGGCCTCAGCCTCAGTATCGTCCGTCAGCAGCAGAGGCGGCTCGTTGAGCATCGGCGTCCGCCGCGCGGCCGTCGTCAGGCGCGGCATCAAGCGCGTCGAGAAGATGCGCGCTTCGTCGCGCGCGGCCTCGGCCTCAAAGCGGCGCAGAACTGCCAACAGCCGTTCAAGCTCCGTGCTCCGCATCGCGCGGCAGGCCGTCAGAACGCGTTCCACTTTTTGCCGCGACAGGCGCGCGCCGCCCTCGTTCGCAAACTCCGGCGCATCGAGCGCCTGGATCGCTGCGCGGAACGCCGGCAGCAGCGGTTCGGCCAAACCTGCTTTCCGATACAGCGCGGCGAAACCGGCGCTGCGCCAATCGCGCATCAGGCCTTCGACACGGGCCTGGGGCACATCGGCAAGATGGGCGAGCGCCGCCTCGAACAGCCGGCCATTGCCGCTCAGGAGCGCGCGCAGCAACAGGCTGGCGGTGAGCTGGCCCGAGGCGCGCAAATGCGCGACGAGCTGCATGGGCCCGCTCGGTGCGTTCTGCGACGTCGCGGCGATAATGACGTGAGCCTGATCGCGCGCCTCGCGGATGAGCCTTTGCGCGCGCTCAGGCGAGAGCCAATCGCAGGAGGTGACGAAGTCGCCGAGCGCATGGGCTGTCGCGCCGACAAGATCGGCACGCAGCGGCGCCGGCAGATTGCGGCGGCCAAGCAGCGCCTCGCGCAATTCGCCGTCGAAGCCGAAGCGTTCGATCATGCGCCGCATAAAAAATTCCGGCAGGTCGACACTCGCATTGACGGCGAGCGAAATCAGCGCCTCGCGCGCGCCGACTTCCGCGAGGGCCGCCGCGACAGCAACAGAGAGCGACGGCCGCAGCGCGATCGCCGATTGTGCGATCGCATCGCCGATGGCGGCGCAATCGATGAGTTCGGAGTCGGACAGGATCGGCGAACGGCCGAGGACGATGGAGGAGATATCGGATTGGTCGTCGGCCAGCGCGAGCACGATGTGATGCGGCGCATTGCTGGCGCGCGCAAAAGCCTCCGCCATGGCGCGGCGGACCAAGGGCGAGGGATCATCGAGAAATTGCGTCAGCACGCGCTCGGCATCGAGACGGGCGTCGCGATCGAGCTGCGTCCCGAGATAGGCCCGCGCCAAAGCGCTGACGCCTTGCGCCCTTTGTCCAGGAGACGCGTCCTGCGCCCATTGCAGAAACCGCCGAACGATCATCATCGAGGCCCGAAGAGAGGGTGCTTGTAAGCGAAACCCTTACAGTCACCACCTTCCGCCAACATGGTAAATGGAAGTTTAAGGGGCGGCGCTATCGGCGTTTTTTCTTGTGGTTTCAAGGGCGACGCATGCTATTCGTGAGCGTCGCTCAAACGAGAATCGGCTCTCTTCGGATTAGATTCGCGTGCGCTCGCCGCTGATAGTCGGGGTCAGACCGCCATCGTCAACGAGGTCTTCGATCAAGGATGAGGCCACATGCTTTCGGCCGTGGTTTCATTGAATCAAATTTTCAACAGATTGAACGTCCTGCGAATTTGTGCGATGTCTTAGGTGTTCTCGGAATTCGCCCAAGGCAGGTGCCTCGCGGCGGTGCAGTCCGGAACGATGGAGAAACTTATTATGACGACGTCCCCAAGGGCGCGCACGCCCGAAACTGTGCGCATTTCCTTCCAGTCGATCCGCAACCTTACCGCTCCCGAGGAGAAAGCCTCTGGGGTTCAAACTTATTTTGCCAACGTGCCAATCCAGGAGATCGACAAGATTTCCACCGGCCACAACCTGCGCGACTACATCGCGGAACATAACCCGCGTAAGCGTAACCAAGTTCACCGCGCTATTCGCAAGACCATGGACGAAGAGGCTGCGCGCTTCATTAACCGCAATTCCGGCGTCACCATTTGCTGTTCCAAAGTCGAAATCGACGAGAAGAGCCAAACGGTCGTCCTCTCTAACGCGAGCCTGATTAACGGCGCGCAGACGCAGGGCGAAATTCGGGGGTTCTTGCGCGACCTGGAACTGGCCAAGCAGCAGGCCCAGGAACAGCTAGGTGAGGAAGTCGAGGATCCTGATTTTCACATTCGCGCCGAGATCAATGTAGATCCAGACGACGGCTCGGTGATCGAGACCGCGATCGCCCGCAACAGCGCGACTTCCGTCAAAAGCATCTCGCAAGCTGGTGCTCGCGGGATTCTCAAGGATCTCGAAGAGGCTTTCCGTTCAGAGCTTGGCCTACAGATTACAACGTCTGAGACCGATGATGACCCAGAGGCCGTCGATACCAAGCTGCTTTTGCAGGTTTGCCGCCTCCTTATGCCCAAGGAACTTGCGCCGTCCATGAGCGAAGCGGAAGTGTTGAAGGCCTACAAAAACAAGGAAAAGTGCCTTCAGGAGTTTGCCGAGTGGCATCGCGATAAAGACGACAAGGAAGATCGTGCCAAAGCCGACAAGGCCAAAGCGCGCTACGACTTTACCATCCAAATCGCACCGAAGGCTTGGAAGGAATTTCAAAGCCTCAACGGCGACGATGCCTGGAATGGCCACCGTCTCCACGAGACGACCAAGCACGGCGGTCGCGCAGTCCGCCGCGATGAGAAAAAGAAGGTTGTGTGGGTCGCGCCGGGCATTTTGTTCCCGATGATGAAGGCGCTTTCCGCGTTCGTTCAGAAGAACTCTCGGAACAAGTGGACGATCGATTACCCGGAGCTTTTCCGTCAGGACGAATTGATTTCGCGGGCTGTAAAGCAGTTCCGCGGTCACGACCTGGATCCATACATAATGGGCCGTAGCGTCGGCGCCTATGAAGCGCTGGCGACCTACACAGAGACCATCATCCAGCTGCTTGAGTTGGAGGCTGCGCGCAACAGCACGCGTTAATGGCGAAGGACAAGGGGGAGTTGGCGTCACCGCGAACTCCCCGTTCTCCGAAGGCCTCTCGAAAGAGCCTACAGCGAGGAATCTGCTCGCGCCAAGATCTGCTCCAGATTCGCAAAGAACTTCTGCCATCCGAATTTGGCCCCTTGATAGGCCTGTTGCTGATCCGGCCGGAAGCCCGCGTGCTCCATGCGCAGATGTGTGCCCGTGGGCGTCGGCGTAAGTGTCCAAGTGACGACACTCTCGAGACCATAGGCCGCCCAAGTGTAAGAGAGCGTCTTGTTCGGCTCGACGGCCAGAACCTGACAATCGACAGCGCCCCAGTCCGCGCGAAGATTGAAGCGGTGATCCACCACTGGCTTGAAGTCGTTCTTCATCAGCCACTCCTCGATCAGCTGCGGCTGGGTCAGCGCGCGCCAAATCTTTTCGGGCGGAAAGGGAATCTCACGTTCAACAACGACGGAGAGCGCTTCGGTCGCTTGTTCGCTCATTGGTCCATCCTTTTGAGGAGGTCTTCGAGTTGGTCGAACCGGCTCTGCCAGAAGCCGGTCATTTGGCTGGTCCAATCGATCAGCGGGGCCAGCGCGCCAAGCTGCGCGCTGTAATGAGTCTCGCGACCCTCATGCCGGTCGCGGACCAGCCCCGCTTGTTTCAAAACGCTGAGATGCTTTGAGACGGCCGGTTGCGAGACTCCGGAACGAAGCGTCAGAGCGCCCACCGTCTGCTCGCCTTTGCGGCATAGGCGTTCGAAGATGGCGCGCCGCGTCGGATCGGCGAGCGTTCTGAAGAGTACATCGTGCGCGTTCGGCATGGGTGATCTATAACCCGCTGGTTATTGATCGACGTATAACCGCTGAGCTATATGAGTCAATCGAAAAGTGGGGGTGCTGCAGCTCCGCAAAGCGGGCCTAAGCCTCGAAGCGCGTTACGATGTCAGACAGCACCGGGCGCAGACGGTCTTCGCGCGGCGCGTCGTTGTGGCCGATGTGAACGAAACCCGCCATGCGCTCATGCGGCGCGAGGCCGAAGCGATCCAGCACTTTGCGGTCATAGGCGTACCATTCGGTGAGCCAGATCGTGGCGAAGCCCATCGCATTCGCCGCGACGACGAGCGCCATGCAGACCGCGCCCGCGGTGAGGGTCTGCTCCCATTCCGGGATTTTTTCATGCGGACCGGCGCTGGAGACAACACCGATCACAAGCGGCGCATAGACGAGCCGCATGCGCTCCGCCTCGATCTGTTTGGCATCGGCCTTCGGATTCTTAGCAGCAAAAACCTCGGCGACAATGTCGCCGGCTTTTTTCCGCGCTTCTCCTTCGAACAGAATGAAGCGGAATCGCGCCAGCTTGCCGTGATCGGGAACGCGAGCGGCGATGGTGAGCAGCGTCTCGATTTCTTCTGCCGTCGGCGGCGGCCCATCAAGCGTCATGGGCGGCGCTGAGCGGCGTGTCTTCAACATTTCAATGAATGGATTCATGCGCCGTCCGAAGCCTCGACTCATCGCCACGGCTCACGCGCCGCGCGACACCCATAGTCCGCGCCACCAGCGGAAAAAACCCAAGATTGGCAAGGGACCCATCACTTTCACGGAGCCGCGGCCTTGATCGCGTCGAAATTCGCCGCAAAGCTCGGCGATTGAACGATTGCGCCGTCTGGGCTGCCCCTTATCGAGAGACAATGCCGACCTTCTGGCCGAAATTCTGGGCGACCTGCCGAACCCTCTGGCCTGCCTCCTGGCGCCTCGCAGCGGCCCTCCTCTGGATCGTAGCGGCGGCCGGACCCACGGCCGCCCAGCAGCCGTTGTTCGCGCCTCAGACGACCCCTTTGCCCTCCGGTTTTGCCTCCCCACAACAATTCGACTCCGCGCCCGACCAGCCCAAGGCGATGCTGCTGCTCTCAGCCTTTCTGAGCGCCACCGACACGCAGCCTCTGCGCGGGGGCCTCACCTGGCGTGTCTATGACGAGACCGCCCTTCCCGACGGCACGCATAAGCTCGTCGCCAAATCGACCGACCCGGCCCCGTCCCTCGCCCTCGCCGCCGGCACCTATATCGTCCATGCCGACCTCGGTCTCGCCGGCATGACCAAAAAGATCATCATGAACGGCCAGCCGGCGAGCGAGCGCCTCGTGCTCAATGCCGGTGCCCTGCGGGTCGTCTCCGTGCTCGGCGATAAACCGATCAATCCCGCGAAACTCGCGATTTCCATCTATGTCTCGGAGCCGGGGAATTCCGAAGCCAAACTCGTCCTTTCGACCGCCAGATCAGGCGAGGTGATCGGCCTGCCGGAAGGCGCCTACCATGTCGTCTCGACGCTTCTCGACACCACGGGCATGGGCACGCTCGCCCAGAACGGCATTGCCAATGCGACGAACTCCGTCGTCCATGCGGATCTGCGCGTCCAGGCGGGTAAGCTCACCGATGCAACACTGCATCATCGCGCCGCCGTCATTACGTTGAAACTGGTCGGCGCCCCGGGCGGCGACGCGCTGGCCAATACAGCCTTCACGATCCTGACACCCGGCGGCGACGTCATTCGCGAACTGATTGGCGCCTTCCCCTCGCTCGTCCTCGCGGAAGGCGAATATGTCGCCATCGCCCGCCACGACAACAAAACCTATCAAGCGGACTTCAAGGTCGAGTCGACCAAGGACCGCGATGTCGAAGTGCTGATGAAATAAGCCCGAGCGCGCACCCTCCCCGCCCGCCCCTCGAACAAGCCCTTGATCGCCATCGCCGGCAAAGCTACTCGTCTGGCGAGGAAGCTGGGTTTTGCGCCGCTAAGCGCCAAAACCCGCTTGACGGGGGACACTGATGATCAAAGCCATTCTGCTGTTGCTGCCGAGCGTGATCGCGCTCTGCGTGCCGCTCTATAACCACATCGATCCACGTCTCTTCGGCTTTCCGTTTTTCTACTGGTTCCTGCTGCTTCTCATTCCGGTCTCCTGCATCGGCACCTTTCTCGTCTATCGCGGAGAGAAAGAGTGATCGATCATTTGAATTGGACGGCGACGATCGTCTTCGTCGCCTTTTTTCTTTTGGTCACGGTTCTGGGCTTCGTCGCGGCGCATTGGCAGCGCGGCGATCTCGCCGACCTCAATGAATGGGGATTGGGCGGGCGCCGCTTCGGCCCGTGGATTTCCTGGTTTCTGATCGGCGGCGATCTTTATACCGCCTACACCGTGATCGCCGTGCCGGCCGTCGTCTATGCAATCGGCGCCTACGGCTTCTTTGCCGTTCCCTATACGATCATCATTTATCCGCTGCTCTACGTCGCATTTCCGCGGCTGTGGCGGCTTGCGCATCGCAATCGCTGCATGACGGCGGCCGATTATCTCGTCGGCCGATTCGGCAATCGCTGGCTTGAACTCGCCGTCGCCTTTACCGGCATTCTCGCGACCATGCCCTATATCGCTCTGCAACTCGTCGGCATGGAAAAAGTCATTCAGGCGTTGGGATTTCAGGGCGAAGGCCTCACCAGCCATCTGCCATTAACGATCGCCTTCATCATCCTCGCGGTCTATACTTATAGGAGCGGCCTCAGAGCCCCCGCGATGATCGCCTTTGTCAAAGACATTATGATCTATATTTTCGTCATTGCCGCCGTCATCGTCGTGCCGATCAAGCTCGGCGGCTATGGCGTGATCTTCGACAAGGCCGGCGAGTTTTTCGCGCAAAAGACCGCGGCCTCCCATGGCAAAGTCGCAGCAGGCCTCTTGCTCGCACCTGGGCAAATATGGCCGTTCATCACGCTCGCCATCGGATCGGCGCTGGCGCTCTTCATGTATCCGCATTCCATGACCGCCATTTTGGCCGCGCGCAGTGAGAAGGCGATCAAGGTCAATGCTGTCGCATTGCCTGCGTATTCGCTTCTCCTCGGCCTTGTCGCGCTGCTCGGCCTGATGGCGCATGCGGCAGGCGTGAAAGTCGCCAATCCGCAAGACGCCGTTCCGCAGCTCTTTCTGAAAGTCTTTCCGGATTGGTTCGTGGGCTTTGCTTTCGCCGCAATTGCCATCGGGGCGCTCGTGCCGGCCGCCGTCATGTCGATCGGCGCTGCCAACACATTTACGCGCAACATTTGGAAGCCGTTTGTCAGCCCGAACATGAGCGGCGAGGATGAAGCCGTGCTCGCCAAGCTCATGTCGCTCGTCGTCAAGGTCGGCGCGCTTGCCTTCATTCTTCTGATCCCGACCAAATTCGCGCTCGACCTGCAATTGCTCGGCGGTGTGTGGATGATTCAGATTTTTCCGGCTTTGATCTTCGGTCTGTTCAGCCACCGGTTCAGCGGGATTGGCCTGCTCTTTGGCTGGGCGGTCGGTATGGTACTCGGCACATGGCTCGCCTGGACGCCCGGCGCCTGGGTGCCCGTGCATGCGTTGTTCGGCACGGGCATCGCCGTCTACAATGGCCTGATCGGCCTTGCCGCCAACATTGTCGTCGCGGTTGTACTGTCCGCTTTGCTGCCCAAGACGGCGCAGGAAATCGCCGCGACAAGCGCCTCTCTTCCGCAGGGGAATGCGACGTGAAGAAGACAGCCGTTCTTGTCAGTCTCGCTGCCGCTTTCTTCGCCGGCGCGAGCGTCGCCTTTGCGCAGGCAACGGGCGCCTATCTCTTCGACGTGATGAAAGAGCCCCAATTTCAAAAAGCCTATGCCGCGATGCTGACCGGAGCAACGCATCTGCCGTCCTGGCTGCGCGAAATCACCGGCAAGGGCAATTATGTTGCCACGCCCGAGACACCGGCGACGGTAGGCGGCATCCCCTATCGCCTCTTTCACGCCTGCAAGGCGCATGATTGCGCGGGCCATGAACTTGAAGTGATGTTTTCGCCCGACGCCGCAAAAGCCTATGGCCTGCTGATCGACGGCGATAAACCGCGCCGCTGGTTCGGCGCGCCCGATGCGGATCAACAGACCGCGCTCGCCAAAGCGATCGAAGAATAAATCCCCCGGCAAATTCCGGACGGCCCCGCCCCGGTAGTGGGTCAGTTTGAAATCCGCCGGGGTTGACGACGGTGGAAACCACCCGGTAGGCGTGCCATATTTTACGACATGGACAAACTTGAGAAGAAACCGGATATGCGCCCATGTGAGCTGAAGGATGGCTTGGGATGGTACGTGCTTGTTACATGGGGCAGTCTGCCGTCCGAACAGGTCGGCGGCTTTGCAACGGAAAGCGAAGCTCAAGAATGGATTAAGCACAGTTCCGCCAGTTGGCTTGAGATGCGCTTAGTGGGCCGATCCAATGGCTAAGCACCCCAAGCGCCCCCGCGATCCGAACCAATTGGCCAAGCTGGTTATCGACATTGCTGCCGGCGACGCTAAAGATGCTCCACAACCCTCAGATAAGGCTCCAATGTCGGCTGCGGATGACGCCGGCTATGGCGGCACGAGTCGCAAACCGGCTTTGGGAAGTCGCGGACATTGTTGCGCTGGTTGAAGCCGAAGAAGGAAAGGCAGAGCGGAGACGCGGCCCGTATAAACAGAGGGCTGCATGAACATCACGGCTGATACGGCTCTCAACTGTCTTGTCGGAGCGGCAGTTATAGGATCGATTGTCACGTTCCTCGTCACGAGAAGAACGCGGATTCTTATTTCAAGGGCTCAACGGCTGTCCGCGAAAATACACCGACACGTCGAAACACTGGCCTTATTTTGTGACCTAACTGATGTGCAAATGAAGCAGATAATCAATCTGCAAACCCTGACTGGACCGCCTCGCCGCTTAGCTAACATTGACGAGATATTTGCGTTTTATCTTTGGGCTGAAGGCAATCGGCTTGATCCGATTTCCGGCAGCGCGCTAGCGATCATATGCGAAAAGTGTTTGGGCCTCACCAGGCTGGATGCGCTTCACGCCATGCGAAAAGTGAAACGTGCTGACGAGTATAAAGTCCTTTTGCCGTCCCGAAACCGGGAAACGCTGAAAATTTCAAACTGACCCACTACCCCCGCCCCCTTCCCTCGACAAAAAGCACAAGTTGAAATATGGGGGACTCGGACTCTTCTCAATGTGGCTGCCGATGCCCGAGATTTCGCAAAACGCGCGAAAATGGATCGCCGACGGGACCGCCGACGTCCTCGTCTGCCTGCGCTTTTGCACGCGTCTCCCGATCAAGACATTCGGTTTTGAATCCCCGCCCGCCGAGGCATCGATTGCGGCGGCCTCCGCCATGTTGCCGATCGCCGGCGCTCTGATTGGCCTTGCCGGCGCGATCGTCCTCTGGATCGCCGTCAAGCTCGGGCTTTCGTCTCCGCTCGCGGCACTTTTGGCCATTGCCGCTCTGATTCTCATTACTGGCGCCCTGCACGAAGACGGGCTCGCCGATTTTGGCGATGGCCTCGGCGGCGCAACGCCCGAAGAGCGGCTTGCCATTATGAAAGACAGCCGCATCGGCACGTTCGGCGGATTGGCGCTGCTCCTCGTCGTCTTTGGCCGGATCATGGCCGTCGCGCTCTTGGCCGACCACAGCGTTGGACTGGCGAGCACAGTACTCATCGCGGCCGGGGCGAGTTCGCGCTGTTTTGCGCTCGCGCCCCTCTATCTTCTCACGCCCGCGCGCAGCGAGGGACTCGGCGCGGCGGCGGCGGCGCCCAAACCCTATGGGATCGCGATTGCCGTCGTCTCAACGCTTATCATCAATATGCTGCCGCTCTTTGCGGGCGCAGGCCTCGGGCGCGTGATTTTGGCATTGATCTTGAGCGCGGCGGTGGCCTATGGCGTCACGGCCTTTGCGCGGCGTCTCCTGCAAGGACAAACGGGCGATGTTGCCGGCGCAACACAGCAGCTGGCCGAATTGACGTCATACATCGTCTTTTCCGCCCATTTGTGATTGTCATCGCAGCCGTTACTGACGAGCGATTGATTTCAGTCGATTGCGCCTTGCGATCCTCTCGCCTAAGCTCGCGGGCAGTCCCGAGGCGGCATTCCAAGCCTTTGATAAGCCTTCAATCTCAATCGAGATGAGCGACCCGCCCATGACATCGATGCGCCGGCCTGCGCTGAATGGGCTTCCCACCGAATGGGCTCCGGTCTCTCTTCGCGACGACACCAAATCAGCGTCGGCTCCCGCCGCTGAAAAGAGACCGGCTGCCAGCCTCTCATTTTTCAGTCGCGGACGCCGCGAGAGCGTGGGTCACTATCGCGCCGACATCGACGGGCTTCGCGCCATCGCGGTTCTCGGCGTCATCTTACTTCACGCTGGGTTCGAAACGGTCCATGGCGGATTTCTCGGCGTCGACATTTTCTTCGTGATTTCGGGCTTCCTCGTCCATCAGCAGGTCGCGACACGGCTCGACGCGCATCGCTTTTCGCTCTTTGCCTTTTATGGGCGAAGAATAAGGCGCACCTTCCCCGCCCTTTATTTTGTTGCGGCGATCACTCTGATAGTGGGCGCGCTTCTCCTCATGTCCGGCGATTTCGATGCCCTGTCGCGCAGCGTCATCGCCGCGTGCCTCGGCGCATCGAATATCCTCTTCGCCATGCAGGCCGGCTATTTCGATCACAGCGCGATCACCAAGCCGCTGTTGCATACCTGGAGCCTCGGCGTCGAAGAGCAGTTCTATCTCGTCGCGCCGTTCATTCCCTTCGCCATCTGCCGATTCTCGAAGTCCGCGCGCTGCGGCATTCTTCTCGGCCTTTTCGCCCTCGATCTTATTTTTTGCATCATCGTTCAGGGCCTCATTCCCGAGATCACATTCTTCATGATGCCCCCGCGGCTGTGGGAATTCCTGCTTGGCAGCCTCATCGCCGAAGGCTTCTTTCCGCAATTCAATCGTCAATGGCTCGCCGAACTCGTCGGGGCTGCGGCGCTCGCCGCTTTGCTTCTGTCGCTGCTCTGGATTTCAGGGACGGCGCCGCATCCGGGTCTCGTGACGCTTATTCCCTGTCTTGCGACGGCACTGCTTATTCACCTTGGCGGAACGCGGCCCTGTTTTGCCAACCGCCTTCTCGGTCTTGCGCCGCTGGCCTTCTGCGGCCTGATCTCCTATTCGCTCTATCTCTGGCATTGGCCGATGATCGTCTTCGCGCGCTATGCGGACATTGCCATCACGCCGCTCGTCCTTGCGATTGGCGCCGCACTGCTGCTCGCTCTCTCGATCCTGTCTTGGAAATTTGTCGAGACGCCGTTCCGCGATCCGGCCTCGTCCTTCAAGCGCCATGCGATCCCGATCTTGCTCAGCGGGCTTTGTCTCCTTGGCGCGTCATCGAGCGCCGTCATCGCGGCGCGCGGCTGGCCGACGCGCTTCTCGCCCGATGTCGCGGCGATTACCTCCTATTACGATTATGCGGATCGCCGCGACTATCGCGAAGGCAGTTGCTTCGTCACGTCGAAATACGGCGATGCGCGCATTTTCGACCGCAAGACCTGTCTTCACCTTTCAACCGAGAAGCCGAATTATCTCTTGATCGGCGACAGCCATGGCGCGCATTTCTGGGCCGGCCTGTCGCACGTCTTCCCGAAGATCAATCTTCTGCAGGCGACGGCATCGGGCTGCAAGCCACTCATCGGCACGCATGGGCTGCGCTATTGCGTCGATCTGATGCACGAAGCGCTGATCGACTTCCTGCCGCATGCTAAGCTCGACGGCATTATCTTTTCGGCGGCGTGGAACGACGACGATCTCGCGCTGCTGAAGCCGACATTGGCCTATGCCAAGGCCCATGTGCCGAATGTGATCGTCCTCGGCGAGATCCCGGGCCACGAGATCGATCTGCCCAATCTCCTCGGCCGCAGTCTTGTCGAACACCGGCCCGAACTCGTCATCGACAATCAGTCGCCCTTTTCATTCGCTTTCGATCCCAAGCTAAAAGCAGCGGTCGGGCCGGAAAGCTACGTCTCTCTGGTCGATCTGCTGTGTCCGCTACGCCGCTGCATCGTCTATGCGGGAAAAGACATTCCCTTGCAGTTCGACGCCACCCATCTGACGACGGAAGGCTCGATCGTGGTTGCGCAAAGGCTCGCGCAATTGCCGCGCTTCGCCGATTTGGTCAATGGGCGCAGCCTCGTCCGGAAATAGCGAAGGCTAGGCATAAAAATAGCGGCGGGTTTCTGGAAACCCGCCGCGGGAGCCGCCTCTGGCGCTGTCTCGCGACGCCAGAAGCGTAACCAGTCTCGCCTTTAGAGAGCGGCGAGATATTGGATCGGATCGACGGGCTTGGAGTCCTTGCGCAGTTCGAAATGGAGCTGCGGTGTCGCGACATTTCCTGTCTGGCCTGATTTCGCGATGATCTGTCCGCGTTTGACTGTTTCGCCCCGCTTCACATCGATCTCGGCGGTGTTCGCATAGGCGGACACAAAGCCGTTCGGATGACGGATGAGGATCAGATTGCCATAGCCCTTGAGTTCATTGCCGGCGTAAGCGACGACGCCCGCCTCGACCGCTTTCACGGGCGTGCCTTCCGGCAGAGCGATGTTGATGCCGTCATTGCCGGCAAAGCCGCGGATGATGCGGCCGCGCGCTGGCCAGCGGAATTCAGGCGCCGCGGTTGTATTCTCGATCTGGCCCGTGGTGAGCGGCGCCTGATCGATCTGTTTCTTCGGCTCGGGCGACGATCCTGTGTCGGTGAGCGCCACTTTCTCGATCTTCGCGGGCTTGGGCTCCGAGCGCGCCGCGATCTTCGAGGCGCGCATGCGCTCGGCCCGGGTGATCTTATCCTCGCGCTCTTTGATCTCTCTCGCTTGCTTGCCGCGTTCCACCGCCGGCGCGGGGCCTTTTACGAAATGCAGATGCTCGGCGTGGTTGACATTGACGCCGCTCGAGGCCGCCAGCGCCGCATTATACGTCGGAATGATGAGCCGCGTGCCGGGGCGCACCTGCGAGGCGCCGGAAAAGCCATTGATGCGCAGCAGAGCGGGCTCCGGAATGCCGTAGCGGCGCGCCACGATCTCGGCCGTTTCGCCTTGCGCGACGACGATGGGCATGCCGCCTTCCGCCGTCCAGCCGGCAACCGAACCGCCGATCGGGCCGGGATTGTAATGGCTCGGCGCCGAATAGGAGGCTTGCGAATAATTTCTGCCGGAATTCGAGCTGTAATTCGAACTGTAGTTCGCGGGCGGCAGCGGCTGCGAGGAGACCTGATCGTTGGGCTGGGGGACGGTGCCGGTGGGCGTGCGGTCCGAATTGTGGAAAGGATTGCTGAACGGGTCGGAGCTGGCAAAGCGTTCTGAATCGGCACAGCCGGCAAGCGACGCCGCTATGCAGCCAAGCACAGCCAGACGAAGGACCGGATGCGATCCGATGATCGACGCAATTCTTCCCATGACGCAACCCACACCCAAAAAACTCAGGCCTCATTAAGCGGCGCGCGGGTTAAGGAGCGCTTAAGGTGAACGGGGTGTCAGAGGGATCGTTCTAAGTTTAAGGTTAAGGAGGGCTAGCTCACAGAATGCGCGCGAGTCCCGGCACCAGGGGCTGCAAACGGCAGGCCCCGCGCGGCGTCACCATAAGGCCATTCTTCGCTCGCGTGATCTCGACAAGCCTATAATGCCGGCTCCCGACGGGATCGGGCTTGCCCAAGACCATTTTGCCGTCCGCCGCGAGCCGATCGATGAGCGATTGCGGAATCTCCTCGACCGATCCATGCACCAGAATGCGGTCGAACGTTCCGGCGTCCGGCGCCATCGACAGACCGTCGCCGAAAAGGACCGTTGCATTGGCGATGCCGAGAGACGCAAGCCGCAGGCGCGCCTCGATCGCGAGTGACTGGAAGCGCTCGACCGAGACGACATGGGTCTCGACGATGTTGGCGAGGACCGCCGTCGCATAGCCGGAGCCGGTGCCGATTTCGAGCACGCGATGGTCAGGCGCGATCGCGAGGCTCTCGATCATCCGCGCGACAAGCCCGGGTTCGGACAGTGTCTGGCCGCAGCCGATCGGCAAAGACAGATCGCGGCCCGCAAGATCGGCATAACGATGTGGAACGAAGAGATCGCGCGGCACTTTTTCGAGCGCGCGCAGCAGAGCGAGATCGCGAATGCCACGCGCCCGCAACTGCAGCACGAAGGCTGCCTTTGCTTCGGCCCCATTTGTGATCGCCATCACTGCGTTCGTCGTCACCGCGCGCTCTTCTTCCTCGGCGGGTCGACAAGCGTCGACTCGATCAGCCGGACCATGCGGGTGAGTCCCCCAAAGAAAATCATGACGCAACAAAGGCCGCAGCGCCGCAATCCTCTGCCTGCGCGCCGCGAAATTCACACTCTAATTTTGATCGGACGGCAAACATTCCCATTGACGCGATCAAAAATAGCGGTTTACCGCGATTCGAACCAACGCCAAGATGCCAATTGAGCGGCTAATTGAAGAGCCGCGTATAGCGGGCAAGCGAGGCTTCGTCGGTGAGGTCGAGCCGCAGCGGCGTGACGGAAATGAGCTTGTTGCGCAGCGCTTTCAAATCCGTGCCCGGCGGCGGCTCGGTCGTCTCGCGATCGAAGGCGATCCAATAATAGGGATTGCCGCGGCCATCGAGGCGCGGATCGATGCGGATCACCTGCATGTCGCGGCGTCCTTGCACCGTGACCTCGACGCCCGCGACCTCCTCGGCCGCGCAATCGGGGAAATTGATGTTGACCAGCACATTGCGGTCGATGCCTTCGGCGAGGAGCTTGTTGATGAGCCCAGGCGCGTGATGTTCCGCGCAATCCCAATGCATCGCATCGTGACCGTCAGGTCCGTAGCATTGCGAGAGCGCGATCGAGGGAATGCCGAGCATCGTGCCTTCCATGGCGCCGGCGACCGTGCCGGAATAGGTGATGTCGTCGGCGATGTTTTGGCCGCGGTTGACGCCGGAGAGCACGAGATCGGGCTTCTCGCCCTGCATGATCGAGCGCACGCCCATGATGATGCAATCGGTCGGCGTGCCCTTCACTGCGAAACGGCGCTCGGAAATTTTGCGCAGGCGCAAAGGATCGTTGAGGGACAGCGAATGGGCGACGCCCGATTGATCATATTCGGGCGCGACGACGAGCACGTCGTCGGAGAGCGCCGCGGCAATGCGTTCGAGGACCGAGAGGCCGGGGGCGTGAATGCCGTCGTCATTGGTGATCAGAATGCGCATGAATTCGTTCTATCGCTCATATTGGGCGCGAACCTTCTCCCCGTGGGAGAAGGTGGTCGGCGGAGCCGACCGGATGAGGGGTTACGGTTTCTCCGAGCTTGCGCAGATCGTAACCCCTCACCCGGCTTGCTCCGCAAGCCACCCTCTCCCACAGGGAGAGGGTACGCATTCGTAGATTGGGGATACTCAACTCTTCCTCTCGATCAGGCTCATCCCGCCCATATAGGGCTGCAAGGCCTTCGGCACGCGGACCGATCCGTCTTCGTTCTGATAATTTTCGAGAATGGCAACAAGCGCGCGGCCGACCGCGACACCGGAACCGTTGAGCGTATGGACGAAGGCCGTGTCCTTCTTGCCCTCCGGCCGATAGCGCGCTTTCATGCGCCGCGCCTGAAAATCGCCGCAGACGGAGCAAGATGAAATCTCGCGATAACGGTTCTGGCCCGGCAGCCAGACTTCGATGTCATAGGTTTTCTGCGACGCAAAGCCCATGTCGCCCGTGCAGAGCGTGACGACGCGATAGGGCAATTCGAGACGCTGCAGCACTTCTTCGGCGCATTTCAGCATGCGCTCATGCTCTTTCAGGGACTCTTCGGGCGTGGTGATCGAGACGAGTTCGACCTTGGTGAATTGATGCTGGCGGATCATGCCGCGCGTGTCGCGGCCTGCGGCGCCGGCCTCGGCGCGAAAACACGGCGTCGCGGCGGTGACGCGGATGGGCAGATCTTTTTCGTCGAGGATTTTTTCGCGGACGAGATTGGTGAGCGGCACTTCGGCGGTGGGGATGAGCCCCAACCGTGGTGGAATTCCTAGTTGAAAGGCCGCAAGACGCATAGCAAATCGAGCAAAAAGAAATCTAACTGTATCTTCATCTTTCTCGTTTGCGTTGATGGAATAATCCGTCCACGATCGAATCACTTCAACGCTGCCAGAAGCCTTTGCTGCCGCTTCAAGGTCTTCATAGGACTGATCGGCCAAATCACTAACGAGCGCTACCGCCCTAATTCCAGAGATACCATCGGCGAAAAACTGATCCTCTTCAAACTTCGGCAATTGCGCGGTGCCGAACATCGCGTCGTCGCGCACCAGGATCGGCGGATTGATTTCCATATAACCATGTTCGCCGGTATGGAGATCGAGCATGAATTGCGCCAGCGCGCGCTCCAAACGCGCCAGCGCGCCTTTCAAGACGACAAAGCGCGCGCCGGAAATTTTTGCCGCGGTTTCGAAATCCATCAGGCCAAGGCCTTCGCCGATATCGAAATGCTCTTTCGGTTGGAAAGAGAATTTTGTCGGCGCGCCGACTTTGCGCAATTCGGGATTGTCGTTCTCGTCCTTGCCCAGGGGCACGTCGGGCAGAGGAATGTTGGGAATTTCGGCGAGCGCCTTGTCGAGCCCGTTGATCGCCTGGCGCTCTTCCTCTTCGAGCACAGGCAGCGCCTCTTTCAGTCCCGCGACTTCGGCCTTCAAGGCTTCGGCCTTCGCCTCGTCCTTCGCTTTCATCGCCGCGCCGATCTCTTTCGACGCAGCATTGCGGCGTTCTTGCGCGGCTTGCGATTTCGCAATCGCGGTTTTCCGCACATCGTCGAGCGCGATCAGTTTTTCCGAAAGCGGCTCAAGCCCACGACGTTTCAGGCCTTCGTCGAAGACCTCCCGATTGTCGCGGATCCATTTGATGTCATACATGGCATTGTCTCGGGGCGGCGCCGCCAGACGAGATCAGCTTCCGGCCTCGGCTGCCGCCGCGGCCGCCCGCTGTTTCTCGATCCACGCAACCGAAAAGATCGACAGCTCGTAGAGGACGAGCCCAGGGAGAGCAAGCGCCATCATCGAAAAGAGGTCGGGCGGGGTCAAAATGGCCGCGCCGATGAAGACGAGAACGATGGCATAGCGCCGCTGCCGGCGCAGAAAATCGGCCGTCACGATGCCGACGCGGCCGAGCAATGTCAGAACCACCGGCAGTTGAAAGAAAATCCCGAAGGCGAAGATCAGCGTCATCACCAGCGACAGATATTCGGAAACGCGCGGCAGAAGCTCGATCTCGGCGCGGCCCGGCTGTTTCGCCTGCTGCATGCCGATGAAGAAGGACAAGAGATTCGGCATGACGACGAAATAGACAAGCAATCCGCCGATGGCGAAAAAGACCGGCGTCGCGAAAAGATAGGGCGCAAACGCCTTGCGCTCTTTCTTGTAGAGGCCCGGCGCAACGAAGGCATAGAGTTGCGCAAAGATGATCGGACAGGCAAGAAACGCCGCGGCGAAAATCGCGACCTTGATCTGCGTGAAGAAATATTCCTGCGGCGCCGTATAGATCAGCTTCGCGTCGGGGCCGGCGACATGCTCATAGGGCAAGAGCAGAATGTTATAAATGCTTTTGGCAAAGAAGAAGCAGAGGACGAACAGCACGACGAAGGCGATCAGCGCCTTGATGAGCCGCGCCCGAAGTTCGATCAGATGATCCATCAGAGGCGCTTGCGTCGCCTCGATATCGGCCTCGGTCATGGGGCGTCCGTCATGGAGAGGATGGCTCAGAGACGCTTGCGCAGCGGCTCGACATCATCGACATCGGCGGCCGGGCCTTGCGCTTCGACGGCCGCGAGATCGTCGAGTTCGTCTTGAGAATTGGCAATGGTACTGTCGGGCGAAAAACCTTCGGGAGCCGCCTCGCGGCATTCGATCGTCCGCACCACCGCCGGCTGATCGGCTTTCAGCGCTTGGCCGAGAGGATCGCTTTGCGCCGGCAAAGGCGATGCATCGGTCGCAGCGCTCGACGCCGCGATCGGCTTCATCAAATCCGAGCGGATTCCAGCGAGTGGATCGATGTTGAATTTTGTCGTGTCGAGTTTCGTTGCTTCGGCGATCTTGGCGGCTTCCGCCTTGACGTCTTCAAGATCGGCCTCGCGTATTGCTTCCATAAACTGCGCCTGGAAGTCGCTGCTGAGACGACGCAGCTTGGCAAGAACCTGACCGAGCTGGCGCATGACGCGCGGCAATTCTTTCGGTCCGATCACGATCAGCGCGACAATGCCGATGATGATGAATTTGCCGGCGTCGAATTCGAACATGGGAGGTCAGCGGGCTTTCGAGGACCGAAGAGACAGGAGCGAAGCAAGTTTTGACGCTCAGCCGAGTTTTTGCTGATCGCCGACTTTGGCGGCCTCTGCGGCCTTTTGATGTTCGAGCGCGCGCGGCGGTTCACTGTCGCTTGCAGGCTTCGCCTCTTCGTCGGCGAGACCCTTCTTGAACGACTTAATGCCCTTGGCGACGTCGCCCATGATGTCGGAGATCTTGCCCTTGCCGCCGAACAGGATCAGCACGATCGCTCCGACGACGATCCAATGGATGAGAGACCAACTTCCCACGACAAACCTCCTATCGCGTTGCCTGGAACCTATGCTTGCGGCCTGATGAACACAAGGATTGCGGCATAATTCTTAGATGTGTCCTGGCTCGGGCCCGCCCTGAAACGGAAGCGGAATCAAGGCGTTTTCTCCAGTGCCTCGCCCAAGCTCGTACTTTTGGCGTGGCACGATCGGCCAATTCGTGGCAGTGGAATCCACCGTCACGGAGGTTGCACATGGCTCTAGCGGGACTGACCAACATCGCCAGTGCCTTTGGCCCCAAAGAGACGGCCGAGCGGCTCGAAGCGGCGATCAAATCCAAGGGCCTCACCGTCTTCGCGCGGGTCGATCATGCTGCAGGCGCCGCGGCCGTCGGCATGGCGCTGCGCCCGACCGAAGTGCTGATCTTCGGCAATGCCAAGGGCGGCACGCCGCTGATGCAGGCGCAGCAGTCGATCGGCATCGATCTGCCGCTCAAGGCCCTTGTCTGGCAGGATGCCGCCGGCAAGACATGGCTGTCCTATAACGATCCGGCCTGGCTTGCGCAGCGTCACAATGTCGAAGCGCCTCAAGTCGTCGCCGCTTTGTCCGCCGCGCTGGCGGCGCTCGCCAAGGCCGCGACCGAGGGCTGAAACCGTCAGGGCTGCACGAGCTGCCAGAGCCGATCGGCGGCAGCCATTTCGGCAAAGCGCTGCGCCCGGCGCGCCAAGGCCTCGGCGTCGGTGCCCCAAAGCCGCGTCTGAAAATCCTCATCGACATGCGCCGCGCCCCAGGCCTCGTCGAGACTGAGGAGCCCGCCGACGTGCGCCAGCGGAATGAGCGCCGAGCCGGTCAGCGTCGTCATGACATTGAGACAGGCGAGCGCAAGGACCGACCCCGCGCCGATGTCGGTGATGCGCGCGACCGCCGCGGCCACCGCCTCCAAAGCCGCCGGCGGCTGCGCCATATGGACAATGCCCTCGATGCAGTGAAACCGCGCGCCCATGGTGGCGGCGGCAAAGGCGAGGATTGGGTCCCAGGCTTCCGCCTGAGCGGCGACGAGGCTCTCCGGCCCTTCCGCGCGATAACAGACGAGATCGGAGCCGGCGTATTGGACGATTTCGGCGGCGACAGCCTCTTTGTTTTTGGCCACGCCATCGAGCGCCGCGTTCAAAATCCGCGTCAGCGGCATGGTCGTCGGATCGATCTCGGCGCCCTGCGCCTGCCATTCCGCCGCCACGGCCTCCGCCGCCGCGCGCGTCGGCAATTGGAGCCTGGACTTGGCAGGCGTGAAGACGGGCTTTCCGTCAAGCGCCACCGCAAACTGGCTCTCGAACGGAGCGGCTTCGGCCGTTTCGTAAAAGCGCTTGCGCACCTGTGGCTTCGTGGCGAGGCGGGTTGCCGCAATTGGGTCGATGGGCGCTGGCGGTTCGGATTTCATTCTCTGGTCCGGAATGGAAACGGTGCTGTGTCCGCTGAAAAATGCACACGGGCCAGTCGCGTTGAGACTGCGGCTCGGCTAGAATAAGGATGAGATATTGAGACCCCTTGGAAAACCAAGCGCGCTCCGATTTATACCGCAAATACAATGGGTGCGGCATTTATCGCAAGGTCGCTGGTCACTCTTGCGCCGGCTCTCAAATCGACCCATGACAGCGGCGCTGATTACTGCCCTGCTGCCGGAGACATCAAATGGACAAAGAAGCGGAAAGGACGGAGTTTTCGGCCGACCGCGAAGAGGATCGGCTGCTCAGGGAGGACATCCGTCTTCTCGGCCGCATTCTCGGCGACACCGTCCGCGAACAGCAAGGCGCGGCGATCTTCGATCTTGTCGAGACGATCCGCCAGACCTCCGTCCGTTTTCACCGCGACGGGGATGAGACCGCGCGCCATCAGCTCGAAGACATTCTGCAAAAGCTTTCGCCAGCGGAAGCGGCGCAGATTGTCCGTGCCTACAGTTATTTTTCGCATCTCTCGAACAATGCCGAAGACCTGAACACGATCCGGAAGACGCGCGCCGATGCGCTGGCCGGCGTTCCGCCGGGGCCGAGCACGCTCGCCTGCGCTTTGCAGCGCTGCAGGGAGGCTGGCATCGCGCCGGAGATGCTGCGCGATTTCTTCGACCACGCCTTCATGATGCCGGTTCTTACCGCCCATCCGACGGAGGTGCGCCGCCGCAGCACGATGACGCGCGAGATCGCCATCTCGCATCTGTTGGAACGCCGTGACCGTCAGCAATGGACGGCTGAGGAAGAGCAGGAAATCGAGGACAAACTCCGCCGCGCCATTCTGATCCTGTGGCAGACGAGCCTGCTTCGCCGCAACAAGCTGACGGTTCTCGATGAAGTCTCAAACGGCCTCACCTATTACAATTATACGTTCCTGGAACAGGTGCCACGCCTCTATCAGATCGTCGAGCGCCAAGTGCGCGCTTATGCGCCCTCTTTGGCGGAAGCCGATATCCCGTCCTTCTTCCGGCTCGGCAGTTGGATCGGCGGCGACCGCGACGGCAATCCCTTCGTCGACGCCAATGTCGTGCGCGAGAGCGTCGCGCTGCACGGGATGCGCATCCTGACTCATTATCTCGACGAAATTACGCGGCTCGGCGCCGAGCTGTCGATCAACGCGCATATCGTGACTGTCTCCGATGAATTGTTGGCGCTCGCCATGAGTGCCTCGGATTCGCCGCCGCACCGCATGGCGGAGCCCTATCGGCGCGCGATCGCCGCGATCCATGGCCGGCTTGCGGCGACCTTGCGCGAAATCGACGCGCATCATCCCGTCAAGGCGCGCGCCGCGAAGATGGAGCCCTATAAGAGCGCCGAAGAATTCCGCCATGACCTCGATATCATCGACCAGTCTTTACGCGCGCATGGCTCTTTTATCATCACGCGCGGGCGGCTCAGGGGCCTGCGGCGCGCGGCGCGCTGCTTCGGCTTTCATCTGTCGAGCCTCGATCTGCGCCAAAATTCCGACGTGCATGAGCGCACGGTCGCCGAGCTTCTCGAAGCCGTCGCGCCCGCCACAAATTACCAAGGCCGCGATGAAGACGCGCGGATCGAACTCCTGGTCAAAGAGCTGGAGACGCCGCGGCCGCTCGCCTCGCCCTTCCTGATCTATTCCGACGAGACACGGAAGGAGCTGGCGATCTTCCACGCCGCGGTCGAGGCGCGCGCAACCTATGGCGAAGAAGCCATCAGGACGAGCATTATCTCTAAGACTGATTCCGTCTCGGATCTGCTCGAACTCGCCGTCCTTCTCAAGGAAGTTGGGCTCGTCACGGCGGAGGGCAAGAGTGTCATCGACATCGTGCCGCTCTTTGAGACCATCGCCGATCTGCAGAATTGCGCGAAGGTGATGGATCACGCCTTCTCATTGCCGATCTACCGGCGCTTCGTCGAGAGCCGCGGCAATGTTCAGGAGATCATGCTAGGCTATTCCGACAGCAACAAGGACGGCGGTTTCATCACCTCCGGCTGGGAACTTTATAAGGCCGAGATTAGCCTCATCGAAACGTTCAAGAAGCACGGCGTGAAGCTGCGGTTGTTCCATGGCCGCGGCGGCTCGGTCGGCCGCGGCGGCGGCCCGGCCTATGAAGCCATTCTCGCGCAGCCTTCCGGCGCTGTTGGCGGCCAAATCCGCCTCACCGAACAGGGCGAGATCATTTCGAGCAAATATTCGAACCCCGAGATCGGCCGCCGCAATCTCGAAACGTTTGTTGCGGCGACTCTCGAAGCGAGCCTCTTGATGCCCGAGCATCATGCGCCGCGGCCGGAATATCTCTCCGCCATGGAAGAATTGTCACACGCCGCGTTCAAGGCCTATCGCGGCCTCGTCTATGAGACGCCGGGGTTCGAGAATTACTTCTGGTCTTCGACCGTCATCACCGAAATCGCGACGCTCAACATCGGCAGCCGGCCGGCCTCACGCACCAAGACGCGCCGCATCGAAGATCTGCGCGCGATCCCGTGGGTTTTCTCATGGGCGCAATGCCGCCTCATGCTGCCCGGCTGGTTCGGCTTCGGCGCCGCCTTCCGCGACTTCATGCTGGCGCATCCCGAGAACGGTCTCGAATTCCTGCAGGACATGCATCACGAGTGGGGTTTCTTCCGGATGCTGTTGTCTAACATGGAAATGGTGCTCGCCAAGAGCAACCTCGGCATAGCCTCACGCTATGCCGAACTCGTGCCGGACAAGGCGCTACGCGAAGAGATCTTCGGGCGCATCAAGGCCGAATGGGCGGATTCCGCCGAGGCATTGCTTGCCGTCACCAAGCAATCGGAGCTGTTGCAGGACAATCCGTCGCTCGATCGATCGCTCAAGATGCGCGTGCCCTATCTCGACCCGCTGAACCATATCCAGGTCGAATTCCTGAAGAAGCATCGCGCGGCGGACGCGCAGGACGAGCAGATCCTGCGCGGCATTCAGCTCACGATCAACGGCATTTCGGCGGGACTACGCAACAGCGGCTGATCGCACCTATGGGATGGGCTTTCCTTCGAGGCAACCCACGATCGCGACTTCGCGCGTCGGCTTGTCCATCGTCTTGAGGCGCGGGTCCATCAGACAACGGATACGCTGCGCGATCTTCGGCGTCGCCGCGATAATGCATGCGGCAAGCTCTTTGTGCTTTGTTTGCTCATCGAGGTTCTTGGCCGCCACAGCCGCGCGGCATTGCTCCAGCACCGCCTGGTCGCTGTTCTGATCGGGGTTAGGCGCGGGTGCGGGAGCTAGCGCGGGAGCCGGCGCGACGTCCTGCGCCCACGCCGGCCCGCTGAGAAAGAGCCCGATCACGACAGCCGCAAAGAGTTTCATGATGTCCCCCTCAAAAATTCAATGCCAATTCTCAGCGGAATTGATCACGCCGAGACTGGCAACGTCCAGCGAAATTTGCGTGACTGCCCGCTATCCGCATCTTTTCCAGCGCAGCAAAAAACCTTCGTAATTTCTGTGGGATGCTATTCCGGCGCGGCGTCGATCGGGTCGTAACGCTTCACGTCGAAGCCGAACATGTCGAAGCTCTTCTGCATATGCGGCGGCAAGGGCGCGGTGACATCGAGCGTCCCGCCCCTCGGATGGGGGAGGACGAGACGGCGCGCGAGAAGATGAAGTTTGTGCTCGACGCTGTCTGGCACGGCCCGCAGCGGATCGTGCCGGCGCCGATCGCCAACTTCGCCATGATATTTCGGATCGCCGACGATCGGATGACCAATCGCTTCGGCATGAGCGCGCAGATAGGTGACGGAATGTTGCGCATCCTCATCGCCATGTTTGGTGACACGCATCTTTTCTTTCTGCATGTGGTCCTTTTGATCCTTCCGCGCACGGGACCCCGTACGCGCATCCCCCATGCCTTCGCCCTTGGCGAGAAACAGCGAAATGCGGCCTTGCGCTGGCTTCGGCACGCCTTCGACGAGCGCCCAATAGATTTTCTGCGCCTTGCGCGAGCGAAAAATTTCGCCGAGTTCTGCCGCCACGCGCCGCGATTTCGCAACGAGCAACACGCCCGAGGTGTCGCGATCGAGGCGATGCACGAGCACGGGCCGTTCGCCGGCGTCATTGGCGAGCGAAGCGAGCATGCCGTCGATGTGATGAGTCGTGCCGGAGCCGCCCTGCACGGCGAGACCAAAGGGCTTGTTGAGGACCATGAGGTCCTTATCCTCATAAAGGATCATGTCGCGGATGGCGCGCGCGTCCGCTTCCAAGATTTTTGGTTTCGCCGGGGGTGGCGCGACTTCGAGCGGCGGCACACGGACTTTCTGTCCCGCGGCAAGGCGCGTCGCCGTCTTCACCCGCGCGCCATCGACCCGCACCTGGCCGGTGCGCACGATCTTGTTCAGATGCGACAGAGACAGCGTCGGCAGGCGTCGCTTGAACCAGCGATCGAGCCGCATGCCTTCTTCGTCTTCGGTGACTTGCAGGTTTTGAACGTCCATTTTGCACTCGCTGCGCAACCTTCTCCCAGTGGGAGAAGGTGGCTTGCGAAGCAAGCCGGATGAGGGGTTAGCATATCGGCCGAAAGGATCGTAACCCCTCACCCGGTCGGCTCCGCCGACCACCCTCTCCCACAGGGAGAGGGTTTTTGAGGCGCTATTTCTGCAGCCGCTCTTTGCGCAGCCGTTCCCAATAATCCAGCCGCTTCTTGATCTCGCGCTCGAAACCGCGGTCGACAGGCTCATAAAGCGTCTGCCGCCCCAAGGCTTCGGGCCAATAGTCCTGGCCGGAAAAAGCATCGGGCGAATCGTGATCATAGTCATAGCCCGAGCCATAGCCCTCGGACTTCATCAATTTCGTCGGCGCATTCAAGATAATTTTCGGCGGCATCAAGGAGCCGTGCTCTTTGGCCAATCGCTTGGCTTCGCCATAGGCCCGATAGGCGGCGTTCGATTTCGGCGCCGTCGCGACATAGATCACGGCATTGGCGAGCGCCAATTCGCCTTCGGGAGAACCCAGAAAATCATAAGCATCCTTCGCCGCATTGGCGACGACAAGAGCCTGCGGATCGGCAAGCCCAATATCTTCGACCGCCATCCGCACAATGCGTCGCGCCAGGAACAGCGGCGCCTCGCCCGCGTCCAACATGCGCGCGAGATAATAGAGCGCCGCGTCGGGATCGGAGCCGCGCACCGCCTTATGTAGCGCGCTGATGAAATTGTAATGTCCCTCCTGGGCCTTGTCGTAGATCGGCGCGCGGCGCTGCACGATCTCGGTCAGTGCCGCGACATCGAATTGTTCGCCGGGCTTCGCGGCGCGCCAAATTTCCTCAGCGAGAGTCAATGCCGCGCGCCCGTCCCCATCGGCCATGCGTAACAGCGCCGCGCGCGCCTCCTCGTCGAGCGGCAGAGGCTTGCCTTCGATCGCCTCCGCGCGCTTCAAGAGTTTCTCAAGCGCCTCTTCATCGAGCGGCCGGAAGATCAGCACGCGCGCCCGCGACAGGAGCGCGGCGTTCAGTTCGAAACTCGGATTCTCCGTCGTCGCGCCGATGAGCGTGATCGTGCCGTCTTCCATGACGGGGAGAAAACTGTCCTGCTGCGTCCGATTGAAGCGATGAATTTCGTCAACGAAGAGCAGCGTCCCCTGCCCCACAGCGCGGCGTTTGCGCGCTTCCTCGAAGACCTTCTTCAATTCGACGATTCCCGAGAAGATCGCCGAAATCTGCACGAAGGCGAGTTTCACCTCATGTGCCAAGAGACGGGCGACCGTTGTCTTGCCTGTCCCCGGCGGTCCCCAGAAAATCAGGCTGCCGAGAGACCGTGCCCGGATGAGTCGCGTCAGAGCGCCGTCAGGGCCCAGGAGATGGTCCTGACCCGCGACCTCCTCGAGTCGCCGCGGGCGCAGACGGTCAGCCAGAGGATGCGGAGCGTCCTCTGAAAGGCCTGCGGCTTGGAAGAGATCGGACATAAGATTCAACCTGGGCGTTCAACCCCATGCATTCGGCTGTGGAACTTGGCCTGGACGGCGCCTCACATTTATCAAAAGGTTAATGTTTGAGTGGGATTCAAGATAAAATGGGCTGGGGCGGGCTCGATTGAAGGAGTTTTCATGCGCACGATCGCCTTCATCAATCAGAAGGGCGGCACGGGCAAGAGCACGCTCGCGGCCTGTCTTGCCGTTGCCGCCAAGGAAGCTGGCGAACGCGTCTTTCTGATCGATATGGACCCGCAGAAATCCCTTCTGAAATGGGGTCATCGGCGCAGAGATAAAGAGCTGCCCGTCGAATCAGTGACGGAATCAAAGCTCGAAACCGTGCTCACCGCACTCGGGCGCGGACGCGTCAGCCTCGTCCTCATCGATACGCCGGCAACTGATTCGCCGGCAGCGGAGGCCGCCATGGCCTGCGCCGATCTCTGCATCATTCCCGCCCGGCCGACGATTTTCGACATTTGGTCGAGCGAAACGACGAGAGGCAAGCTGAAGACCCTCGGCCGCGATTACGTCTTTGCGCTGACCCAATGCTCGCCGATGCCCGACAATGCCCGCGTGCGCGACGGCGCCGCGGCGCTCGAGGCCATGGGCGCCCTGCTCCAGCCTTTCATCTGTGCCCGCGTCGATTACCAGGAAGCGGCCCGCCAGGGCCTCGGCGTCACGGAACTCGGCAGCGACGGCAAGGCCGCCGACGAGATGCGGCAATTGTGGGCCTCAGTTCAACGCCGCTGCGCCATGCTCAAGCCCAACGGCAAAGGGACCCGTGCCGCATAAAAAAAGCCTCGGACGCCGTCCAGGGCTTTTCCAAAGGGCTCATCGCCTGAAACGGTGGGGCGCTTCACATCTTTCCGTGCGAATGCAAACCACCCTTGGCGCCCGCCTCCGAGGCAAGGTCGCGGTCCTTGGAGAAGCTGCGCTTTTCGTCGGGGACCGCCCTCCCCCCTTTGGCGCCCGCCTGCGCCGCGAGCGCGTGATTCTTCGAAAAGCTGCGTTTTTCTCTCGGAACCGATTGGCCGCCTTTTGAGGCGATCTCGCGTTGCTTCGCCGGGTCCATTGACGCAAATCCACGTTGCGAATTCGCCATTCCGATCTCCTTTGTGAGTCTGGACGTCGAATCGATCACTGTGCGCAGGCTGAACCCCGCCTGCCAAAATCTCCTAATGCACATTCGGTGCCTGGAGATCGAGCGCGAACATCGCGGTTGATTGATCGCCGACCTGAAAGCAAAACGCGAGGTGGTCGATTGCGTTGCACGTATCGACCAACAAAAGCCAAGCGCGGCATTAAATTATGGCAATGCGACCCGTTCGGCGAATGTCACGTTTCGATCGTCAGCGAAGCAGCGTCGTGATGATCTGATCGCCGCGTGCGATGCTGACCTTCCAGAAATCATAAGTGTCGCGCGTTGCCTTTTCCAAATCGCGCGTTGTTGCGATCTTGATGTCATTCACCGACAGCACGACATCGCCGCGCTGCAGATGAACGTCCGCGGCACGCGAACCCGGCGTCACATCCGAGACAACGACACCGTCCTTCGGCGTTTGGATCGAGAGATCGTCGGCGACGGCGGGCGAAAGATTGACGACAGTTGCGCCGGCAAAGGGCGATGGTCCCTTGATCGTGATCGCGTCGCGCGGCGGGATTTCAGGCGCTGAGGAGAGTTTGATCGTCAACGTCAAAGATTTGCCGTTGCGCAAAATCCCGACGGTGGCCGTCGAGCCCAGAGGCTTCGTCGCGAAGCGATAGCCAAAACTTTCGGCATCATCGATGGTTTGCCCGTCGATGCTGACGATGACGTCGCCATGCAGGAGGCCGGCTTGATCGGCGGGCCCTTTGGGAATGACTTCAGTCACAAGCGCGCCGATCGGCCGATCCAATCCGAGCGATTCCGCAATCTCAGGACTGACCCCCTGCAGACTGGCGCCGAGCCACGGTCGTTTCACGCGTTTGCCGCCGCTTTTCGCGGTCTCGACGATGATCTTCACCATATTGACCGGAATGCTGAAGCCGATGCCGACCGTGCTGCCTGTCTGGGTGAAGATCGCGGAATTGATGCCAACCACGCGCCCGTTCATATCGACGAGCGGGCCGCCTGAATTGCCGGGATTGATGGCGGCATCGGTCTGAATGAAAAATCCATAGTCAGAAATGCCGACTTCGGTGCGCGCCAACGCCGAGACAATGCCTTGCGTGACCGTCTGCCCGACACCGAAGGGATTGCCGATCGCGATCACGAGATCGCCGACCTGCAGCGCGTCGGAATCGCCAAACTCCGCATAGGGAAACGGACCCTTACCGCGCAGGCGCAGAACGGCAAGGTCCGTTCTCTGATCGCGCAGGATGATGTCGGCGTCGAATTCGCGGCGATCGGCGAGCGCCACCTTCACATCGGTCATGCCCTCGATGACATGATTGTTGGTAACGACCATGCCGGACGGATCGACCAACACGCCGGAGCCGAGCGAGCGCGCGACCTGCTTGCCGGCGTGCGCATTGCCCTCGCCGAAGAAGTGGCGAAAGATCGGATCGTCAAAGAGCGGATTGCGCGGAATCTCTTCCGTGCGCGAGGCATAGACGTTGACGACGGCGGGCTGGATCTTTTTGACGACCGGCGCGAAAGAAAGCGTGATCTCGGCGCGGCCCGAGGGAAGCTCGCGCGTCGCCTCCGCCGCCGCGGGCGCCATGTTCGTCGCACAAAGCGCGAGCACGGCGCTCAAGGCGCATAGCCGCCGCAGCAAATGAGAGCCGCACGCGCGATCTGCCATTTTCTCGCTCCCAGACGAACGAACTTTAGAGCCCCCGCGCGCCAAGGGTCCGATCAGGCGGCAGCTTCTTTCTTCTCAGGCACGGGACCTGAGTCCTTGCCTCTCGCTTCGACATCGCGATCGACGAATTCGATGACCGCCATCGCCGCATTGTCGCCGAAGCGAAAGCCCGCCTTCAGCACGCGCGTATAGCCGCCGTGACGGTCCTTGTAGCGGGGCGCCAGGACCTCGAAGAGCTTCTTGACGAGCTCCGCATCCTTGATCTCGGAGATCGCCTGCCGGCGCGCGTGCAGATCGCCGCGCTTGCCGAGCGTCACGAGCTTTTCGACGACGGGACGAAGATCCTTCGCCTTCGGCAAGGTCGTGACGATCTGCTCGTGCTTTATGAGGGCTTGAGACATATTCGCGAACATCGCCTTGCGATGTTCATGCGTGCGATTGAAGCGCCGTTTGGCGCGCCCGTGATACATGGCCTGCTCCTGTTCTTACGGTGCGCCGTGCCAAGGGTCGACCGTCTATTCTATTTCCCTCTCCCGCACGCGGGAGAGGGTTGCGCAACTCAATAATGCTCTTCGAAGCGCTTGGCCAGCTCTTCGATGTTCTCCGGCGGCCAGCCGGTGACTTCCATGCCGAGATGGAGACCCATCTGGGCAAGAACTTCTTTGATCTCGTTCAGCGACTTCCGGCCGAAGTTCGGCGTCCGCAGCATTTCGGCTTCCGTCTTCTGAATGAGATCGCCGATGTAGATGATGTTGTCGTTCTTCAGGCAGTTGGCCGAACGCACTGAGAGTTCGAGTTCGTCCACTTTTTTGAGGAGCGCGGGGTTGAAGGCGAGCTCCGGAATCGACGGGCTCACTTCCTCGCGGCGCGGCTCTTCGAAATTGACGAAGACATTGAGCTGATCCTGTAGAATGCGCGCCGCGAAAGCGATCGCATCCTCGGGGCTCACCGCGCCGTCTGTCTCGATCTCCATCGTCAGCTTGTCGTAGTCGAGGATCTGGCCTTCGCGCGTGTTCTCGACGCGGTAGCTCACTTTCTTCACCGGCGAATAGAGGCTGTCGATCGGGATGAGGCCGATCGGCGCGTCTTCGGCGCGGTTGCGGTCGGCGGCGACATAGCCCTTGCCCGTGTTGACGGTGAACTCCATGCGGATTTCAGCGCCTTCGTCGAGCGTGCAGATGACGAGATTGGGATTGAGAATCTGAACGTCACCGACGGTGCCGATGTCGCCAGCCGTGACCTTGCCCGGCCCCTGCTTCTTGAGCACCATGCGCTTCGGCCCATCGCCCTGCATCTTGATGGCGATGTCCTTGATGTTGAGGACGATGTCGGTCACGTCCTCGCGCACGCCGGGGATCGACGAGAATTCGTGCAGAACGCCGTCGATATGAACCGAGGTGATGGCCGCGCCCTGCAACGAGGAGAGCAGAATACGGCGCAAGGAATTGCCCAGCGTGACGCCGAAACCGCGCTCGAGCGGCTCCGCCACGACCGTCGCAAAACGCTTCGAGTCGTCGCCGGAGGCGACTTCAAGCTTGTTCGGCTTGATCAGCTCTTGCCAATTTTTCTGTATCACGTTCGCATCCTTCAGTGAAAGAGCCGAGACCAGCGACCCGCCAATTAGACGCGGCGGCGTTTGCGTGGTCGGCATCCGTTGTGCGGGATCGGCGTTACGTCGCGGATCGACGTCACGGTGAATCCCGCCGCTTGCAATGCGCGCAGTGCCGACTCCCGCCCCGAGCCCGGTCCTGAAACTTCAACTTCGAGCGTCCGCATCCCATGATCGGCCGCCTTGCGGGCCGCATCCTCGGCCGCCATTTGCGCCGCGTAAGGAGTCGATTTGCGCGACCCCTTGAACCCCATCGTTCCAGCCGACGACCAGGAAATCGTATTGCCCTGGGAATCGGTAATCGTGATCATCGTGTTGTTGAACGTCGAATTGACGTGCGCGACGCCCGACACGATGTTCTTACGCTCACGCTTGCGTACGCGGGTTGCATCCTTTGCCACTCGTCCCTCCAACGCGCCCGTAATGCCAGGCGCTCAGGCTTCTATGAAGGCTTTGCCTTCGGTGATTGCGCCAGAGGCGCGCTGACGCGTTCCCGCTAAAGACGAGAACGCGGAAATTCTTGTCTCTGTTACTTCTTCTTGCCGGCGATGGGCTTGGCCTTGCCCTTGCGGGTACGCGCATTGGTGTGGGTGCGCTGGCCTCTGACCGGCAGCTGGCGGCGATGACGAAGGCCGCGGTAGCAGCCGAGGTCCATGAGCCGCTTAATGTTCATCGCCACTTCGCGGCGCAGATCGCCTTCGACCATATAATCACGGTCGATGGTCTCGCGGATCTGCAGCACTTCGGCGTCGGTCAACTGAGACACGCGCCGCTCCGGCGGAATGTGGACCTTCTCGCAAATCTCTTCGGCCTTCTTCGGGCCGATACCGTGGATATATTGGAGCGCGATAACGACGCGCTTATTGGTCGGAATATTGACGCCGGCGATACGTGCCACGAAACATTCTCCATGTGAAAGGCCGCAAAAGCGGCGCGAAAACCCGCGTCCGGTGGAGGCCGGCCCCTGCGGGGTGCCCAACATACAAAGCTCCGCGCTTGCAGGAAGCCGGAGCCCAATGAGTTAAGCTGGAAACCGCGCTTTTACTGGTGGCGACGGGGGGCGTCAACCGCCAATTGCGGCGCCAGCTTCACATAAGAACGGTCCGGCCGGCCCGCTAGGGCCATCTGCGGCCTCAGACCCGCGCGCCGGGGGCCAAAACCCCGTCGATTGCCCTTGAGACCTCGTCGACGGGGGCCATGCCGTCCACCGTCTTGAGTCGGCCCGATTTGGCGTAATAGGCCGAAACTGGCGCTGTCTGGGTCCGATAGGCCGTCAGGCGGGTACGGAAGGCCTCCGGATTGTCGTCGGCGCGCACCGGCTGGCCGGCGGCCTGCATTTCCTTGACCCGATGCGCCATGCGGTCGTGCAGCGCGTTTTCATCGACCTTCAGCTCGATCACCGCGTCGAGGTCCATGCCCTTCTCGGCAAGCATTGTATCCAGCGCCTGGGCTTGCTGAACGGTGCGTGGAAAACCGTCGAGTATGAAGCCCTGCGCGGCGTCGGGCTGTTGGATACGGTCCGCGACAATGCCGACCACGATGTCATCCGAGACAAGGCCGCCCACATCCATGATCGATTTGGCCTTGAGGCCGATGGGCGTTTTGGCGGCAACAGTGGCGCGCAGCATGTCGCCGGTCGAGAGTTGCGGGATTGCATATTTCTGCGTGAGCCTGGCCGATTGCGTTCCTTTTCCCGCTCCCGGTGGCCCCAGCAGAATAAGCTTCATTTTCGCTTCCCCCGCAGCTTGGCTTTCTTGACCAAGCCTTCGTATTGGTGGGCCTGCAGATGGCCGTGGATCTGCGCCACTGTATCCATCGTCACGCTGACCACGATCAGGAGCGACGTCCCGCCAAAATAGAATGGGATCGCTGCGTAGGAAATCAGCATTTCGGGTATGAGGCAAATCAAAGCGAGATAGGCGGCGCCGATAACGGTGATGCGCATCAGCACTTTGTCGATGAATTGCGCCGTGCGCTCGCCGGGCCTTATGCCCGGAATGAAGCCACCGTGTTTTCTAAGATTGTCCGCCGTCTCCGTCGGATTGAAGACGATCGCCGTATAGAAGAAGGCGAAGAAGACGATGAGGCCGATATAGGCGAGCATGTAAAGCGGCCGCCCATGGCCGAGATAGGTGGTCAGCGTCGAAAGAAAACCCGTTCCGCCGCGCTGACTCGAGAAATTGGCGATCGTCGTCGGCAAGAGCAGAAGCGAGGAGGCGAAGATCGGCGGAATGACGCCTGATGTGTTGAGCTTCAACGGCAGGAAGGACGTCTGCCCCTCATAGACGCGATTTCCCTGCTGGCGTTTCGGATAGGTGATGAGAAGACGGCGCTGCGCCCGCTCCATGAAAACGATGAAGCCGATGACCGAAATCGCCATCACCATGACGGCGATGATGAGGCCCGTCGACAAAGCGCCCTGGCGGCCGAGTTCGAGCGTGTTGATGACCGCATTCGGCAGCGCCGCGACAATGCCGGCGAAAATGATCAGCGAAGAGCCGTTGCCGATGCCGCGCGAGGTAATCTGTTCACCGAGCCACATCAGAAACATCGTGCCGCCGGTCAGCGTCAGCACGGTCGAGATGACGAAGAAGAAGCCGGGATTGCTGACAACGCCTGCTTGACCCTGCAGGCCGACCGCAATGCCATAGGCCTGGAAGGCGGCCAGCACGACGGTGAGATAACGCGTGTATTGATTGATCACCTTGCGGCCCGACTCGCCCTCTTTCTTCAAGGCCTCGAGCGTCGGAAAGACGCTGGTCAGAAGCTGGATGATGATCGAGGCCGAGATATAGGGCATGATGTTCAGCGCGAAGATCGCCATGCGCTGAACGCCGCCGCCGGAAAACATGTTGAACATGCCCAAGACGCCCGAGGATTGCGTCTTGAAGAAATGTTCCCACGCGGTCGGATCGATGCCGGGCAGCGGAACATAGATTCCGAGCCGATAGATGATCAGCGCGCCAAGCGTGAACCAGATCCGCTTCTGGAGCTCTTCGGCCTTGGCAAAGGCACCAAAGTTGACATTCGCTGCAAGCTGTTCGGCGGCCGATGCCATAGGATTCTCCGCGCGGCAATTGGAGTGCCGCTAAGACCCGAAGGAACCTCGCGGGCAAAGACGACGGGTGGTCATCCGCTATGACTTGCCCTTGAGTTTATACACCCAGACTCTGCACCAAGGTGGCGCCTGAGAGGCGGCGGTTCAAGACCGGCGGAATGGAACCGGACCGCCCCCGCTCAACCGCCCTGGGCTGGCGTTGCCTCTTGCGCCAGCAGTTTCACGCTGCCGCCGCGCTTTTCGATCGCCGCAATCGCCGATTTCGAGGCCGCCGAGACTTCGAACGTCAAGGCGACGCCGATCTCGCCGGTGCCGAGAATCTTGACGCCGTCGCGCGGCCGCGAACAGAGGCCCGCTTTGATCAAGGCATCGATGGTGACAGGCGCGTCTTTCGCGAGCTTGCCCGAGTCGACCGCGGCCTGAATGCGGCCGAGATTGACTTCGTTGTAATCCGTCGGGAACGGCGGCGTGAAGCCACGCTTCGGCAGACGCCGATGCAGCGGCATCTGACCGCCTTCAAAGCCCTTGATGCGAACGCCGGTGCGCGCCTTTTGACCTTTGACGCCGCGGCCGCCCGTCTTGCCCTTGCCAGAACCGATGCCGCGGCCGATCCGCATGCGCTCTTTGGAGGAGCCGGGATTGTCTTTGATGTCGTTGAGTTTCATCGTCATCACTCCGCCTCGACGACGCGGACGAGATGCTTGACCTTGGCGATCATGCCGCGCACCGCGGGCGTGTCGTTATGGTCCGCTCTGCGACCGATCTTGTTCAATCCCAAGCCGACCAGCGTCGCGCGCTGCGTGCTCGGGCGCCCGATGGGGCTTCCCGTCTGCTCGACGGTGATCGTGGACTTGCTGGTCTTCTTCGGTGACTTAGGCATCGCCCGCCCCATCCGCTTCGGCGCCTTGGCGGCGTCCCTGCAATGTCGAGACTTTCATGCTCCGGCGGGCCGCCACGATGCGCGGCGAATCCTCTTGCTGCAGAGCATTAAAAGTTGCCCGGATCATGTTGTAAGGATTTGACGATCCCTGCGATTTGGCGACGACGTCATGCATGCCCAGCGTCTCGAAGACGGCGCGCATCGGGCCGCCGGCGATGATGCCCGTGCCGGCCGGCGCGGCGCGCAAAATGACGCGGCCGGCGCCATGCCGGCCCGCAACGTCATGATGCAGCGTGCGGCCTTCACGCAGCGGCACGCGGATCAGCGCGTGCTTCGCCGATTCCGTCGCCTTGCGGATCGCTTCCGGCACTTCGCGCGCCTTGCCATGGCCGAAGCCGACGCGGCCCTTCTGATCGCCGACAACGACGAGCGCGGCGAAGCCGAATCGACGTCCGCCCTTCACGACTTTCGCGACGCGGTTGATGTGAACCAGGCGATCGACGAATTCGCTGTCTTCGCGATCGCGGCCGCGCCCACCGCCGCCTACTTGTCCTTCACGTGCCATCTTGCTTCCGTTCTCTCGTCACTTGCGCGGCGGGTCTACCCCTGCCGCTCGCTTCGAATTCTCTTTTCCGTTCGCGTGATCTTCGTCCGAAAAGTCTGCAACTTTTCGGGATCACGCTTTAAATCTTCAAGCCCGCTTCGCGCGCACCTTCCGCCACCGCCTTGACGCGGCCGTGGTACATATAAGCGCCGCGGTCGAAGATCACTTCCTTGACGCCCGCTGCGATCGCCCGCTCGGCGATCTGCTTGCCGACGATCTTCGCCGCCTCGATCGTCGAGCCCTTCTTCAGGGCCTCGCGATTGGCCTTTTCAAGCGAGGATGCCGACGCAACGGTCCGGCCTGCATCATCGTCGATGATCTGGCAATAGATCTGCATCGACGTGCGATGCACGGAAAGGCGCGGCTTGCCATAAGCGCGCGCCCGCACTGATCGTCTGACCCGCGCCTTGCGACGCTCAGCCGCTTCGTTGCCCTTCGCCATAACGGCGCTCCTTCAATCGCTTCTGGCTCGCAGCGGAGCCGATTACTTCTTCTTGCCTTCCTTGCGGAAGATGAACTCGTCGGAATATTTCACGCCTTTGCCCTTATAAGGCTCCGGCGGACGCAGGCCGCGAATTTCGGCGGCGACCTGCCCGACCTTTCGGCGATCCATACCGGTGATCGTGATCTCGGTTGGCTTCGGCGTGACGATCGAAATGCCTTCCGGGATCGGGAACTGCACGTCGTGGCTGTAGCCGAGCGACAGCTGTAAATTCTTGCCCTGCACGGCGGCCCTGTAGCCGACGCCGGTGATCTCGAGCTTCTTTTCGAACCCCTTGGTCACGCCGACGACGAGATTGTTGACCATCGCGCGCGTCGTGCCCCACATCGCCCGCGCGCGTTTGGTCTCGGCGCGCGGATCGACCGTGATCTGATTGTTGGCGAAGGCGACCGCGACTTCCGCAGGCGCGGTGAAGCGCAATTCGCCTTTGCTGCCCTTGATGGCAATCGCCTGGCCATCTACTTTCGCCGTGACCCCAGAGGGGATGGTGACAGGCTTCTTTCCGACGCGGGACATGACTTAAATTCCTCGTTCCTCAGAAGACCTTGCAGAGCACTTCGCCGCCGACATTGGCTTCGCGTGCCGCATGATCCGCCATCACGCCTTTCGGCGTCGACATGATCGTGATGCCAAGACCATTGGCGACTTCCGGCATCTCATCGACGCCGGCATAGACACGCCGGCCCGGTTTGGAGACGCGCTGAATCTCGCGAATGACCGGCTGGCCGTCGTAATATTTGAGCTCAATCTCGAACTCGGTGCGGCCGTTGCCATATTCCGTCGTCGAATAGCCGCGGATATAGCCTTCCGCCGCCAAGACGTCGAGCACATGGGCGCGCAGCCTCGAGCCGGGGCTCTGGACCTTGCCCTTGCGGCGCATCTGCGCATTGCGGATGCGGGTGAGGAGATCCCCTAAGGGGTCGTTCGTTGCCATCAGCGCCCCCTCACCAGCTCGACTTCACAAGACCGGGAATCAAACCGCGCGATCCAAGATCGCGGACCGCGATACGCGACATCCTCATCTTGCCGATGAAGGCGCGCGGGCGGCCGGTCACTTCGCAGCGGTTGCGGATGCGGACCGCCGCCGAATTGCGCGGCAGCTCGGCGAGCTTGAGGCGCGCCGCGAAGCGCTCTTCGAGCGTCGCGTTCGGGTCAGCCGCCACCGTCTTCAGCTTCTTGCGCCGTGCCGCATATTGCTTCACGAGCTTCATCCGGTGCTTGTTTTTCTCGATCGAACTTTTCTTCGCCATAAAATCTCTACCTCTGGTTTCCGCGTTTGAAGCCGATCGGCCTCACTGCCGGAACGGGAAGTTGAACGCCGTCAAGAGGGCGCGCGCCTCGTCATCCGATTTGGCGCTGGTGCACACGGTGATATCCATGCCGAGAACGCTCTCGGCCTTGTCGTAGTCGATTTCCGGGAACACGAGATGTTCCTTGATGCCCAAAGCATAATTACCCCGTCCATCAAAGCTCTTCGGATTGAGACCGCGAAAGTCTCGAACCCGCGGCAGAGCAATGGTCACGAGACGGTCAAGGAATTCGTACATCCTTGTCTTCCGCAACGTGACTTTCGCGCCGATCGGCATGTTCTCGCGCACCTTGAAGGTCGCGATCGCCTTGCGCGCGCGGGTCACGATCGGTTTTTGCCCGGCGATGAGCGCGAGATCGGCCGCCGCCGCCGCCACTTTCTTCGTGTCGTTCACCGCCTCGCCGACGCCCATGTTGAGCACGATCTTCTCGATCACCGGCACTTCGAGCGCGTTCTTATAGCCGAACTGCTCGATGAGCTGCGGGCGCACGACATCGACATAATGTTTCTTGAGCCGCGGCATGTAGTCGGCCGGCACGTCAAAGGCCACCGCCGCGCCGCTCTCTTTCCTTGGAGCGGGCTTCGCAGCCTCCTTGGCAGCCTTGGGGGCCTTCGGAGCGGCCTTGGCCTCTTTCGGCGCCTCTTTGCCAGCGTCTTTCGCGCCGCCCTTGCCTGGCTTGGCGGGCTTTGCGCCCTTGCTGTCAGCCATCGATCAATTCTCCCGAACGCTTCGCGACACGAACCTTGCGGCCGTCATCGAGAATCTTGAAGCCGACACGCGACGCTTTTCCGTCTTTCGGATCGGCCAAAGCCAGATTGGACAAATGGATCGCGGCCTCTTTCGATAAGATGCCGCCCTCCTGCTTCACCGTCTGGCGCTGATGGCGCTTCACGAGATTGACCCCGCGCACGACCGCGCGGTGGTCTTTCGGCATCACTTCCAAAACCTCGCCGGAGCGTCCCTTGTCGCGGCCGGCGAGAACGACGACCTTGTCGCCCTTCTTGATCTTAGCCGCCATCACAAAACCTCCGGAGCAAGCGAGATGATCTTCATGTGATTCTTGGCGCGCAATTCGCGCGGCACCGGCCCGAAGATGCGGGTGCCGATCGGCTCGGCCTGATTGTTGATGAGCACGGCGGCATTGGAATCGAAGCGGATGACGGAGCCATCGGGGCGCTTGATGTCCTTGGCCGTGCGTACCACGACCGCCTTCATCACATCGCCCTTCTTCACGCGGCCGCGCGGAATCGCTTCCTTGACCGAGACGACGATGATGTCGCCGACGCCGGCGTATTTGCGTTTCGAACCGCCGAGCACCTTGATGCACATCACGCGGCGCGCGCCGGAATTGTCGGCGACGTCGAGGTTGGTCTGCATCTGTATCATGGCCTACGCCTTTCTTTCAGATCGGTTTCCGGATCGCCCGAACGGGCCGCCGGACTTCGCCTGAGGAGGACATTCCCCCTGGATTTCAATTCACGGCTTCGCCGCGCCTTCGACGACTTTCCAACGCTTCAACCGCGACAGCGGCTTGGTCTCTTCGATCGCTACCACGTCGCCGACCTTGCAATGATTGTCTTCGTCATGCGCGTGGTAGTTCTTCGACCGGCGCACCGTCTTCTTCAACAGCGGATGCGTGAAGCGGCGTTCGACCTTGACCACGATCGTCTTGTCTTGCTTGTCGCTGACGACGACACCCTGCAAAATTCGTTTCGGCATTGCCTTTAAGACCTTGTTATTTCGTGCGGCGGCGCTGGGCCGCCATGGTTTTCGCCTTGGCGATCTCGCGTCTGACGACACGCACGCGGGCGGTGTTTTCGAGTTGTCCGCTGGCCCGTTGAAAGCGCAGATTGAACTGCTCTTTCTTGAGGTTCAGAATTTCCTGCTCGAGCTGGTCGTCGGTCATGACGCGCAGGTCGGAGAGTCGCTGTTTGGTCTTCATCGCCAGCCCCTATTCCACGATGCGCTGAACGAAGCGGGTCTTGATCGGCAGTTTCGCCGCCGCAAGCCGCAGTGCTTCGCGTGCGACTTCGGTCGTCACGCCGTCGATCTCGAACATGATGCGGCCCGGCGCAATGCGGCAGGCCCAGAATTCCGGTGCGCCCTTGCCCTTGCCCATGCGGACTTCGACCGGCTTCTTCGACACCGGCACGTCCGGGAAAACGCGAATCCACACGCGGCCGACGCGGCGCATATGACGCGTCATGGCGCGGCGCGCCGCTTCGATCTGGCGCGCGGTCACACGATCGGGCTCCACCGCCTTCAGCCCATACTGGCCGAAGTTCAAGGTGAACCCCGCCTTCGAGGCGCCGTGGATACGGCCCTTGAAGGCCTTGCGGAATTTCGTGCGCTTGGGTTGCAACATGATTCAAACTCTCGAATTTTCTTAGCTCTCAGGCCGCGTCGCGTTCGCGCCGGCGACGATCGCCGCCGCCACCCCCGCCACCCTGATGTTCCTGCTCGGCCATCTTCTTGTCTTGCGCCATCGGATCGTGTTCGAGGATCTCGCCCTTGAAGATCCAGACCTTGATGCCGCAAGTGCCATAGGCCGTATGCGCCGTCGCGGTGCCGTAATCGACATCGGCGCGCAACGTGTGCAGCGGCACGCGGCCTTCGCGATACCATTCGAGCCGCGCGATTTCGGCGCCGCCGAGACGGCCCGAGCAATTGATACGGATGCCTTCTGCGCCGAGACGCATCGCCGACTGCACCGCGCGCTTCATGGCGCGGCGGAACGCAACGCGGCGCTCGAGCTGCTGCGCAATCGAATCGGCGACGAGCGTCGCGTCGACTTCGGGCTTGCGCACCTCGACGATGTTGATCACGACCTCGGAGTCGGTGAGCTTCGCCACCGTCTTGCGAATCTTGTCGATATCGGCGCCTTTCTTGCCGATGACGACGCCGGGACGAGCGGAATGAATCGTGACGCGGGCCTTCTTATGCGGCCGCTCGATGATGATGCGCGAGACGGCGGCCTGCTTTAAAAGCTTCATCAGCACTTCGCGGATCTTCATGTCCTCGTGCAGAAGCTTGCTGTATTCGTCCTTATTGGCGAACCAGCGCGAATCCCAGGTGCGATTGATGCCCAGGCGAAGGCCGACCGGATTGACTTTCTGTCCCATTCTTCCTCCTCAAGCCTCGGCGCGGGCTTCGACTTCGCGGACGATAATCGTCAAATTCGCGAAGGGCTTTTCGATGCGGCCGGACCGGCCGCGCGCGCGCGGGCTGAAACGTTTCATAACAAGAGCTTTGCCGACAAAGGCTTCGGCGACGATCAGATCGTCGACATCGAGGCCGTGATTGTTCTCCGCATTGGCGATCGCCGCCTGCAACGTCTTCCTCACGTCGCCGGCGATGCGCTTGCGCGAAAATTGGAGTTCGGCAAGCGCCTTTTCGACCGCCTTGCCGCGAATGAGCTGGGCGAGCAGATTGAGCTTCTGCGGCGAGACGCGCAGCATGCGCGCGACCGCTTTGGCCTCGTTCTCCGGCAATGCCCGCGGGGTCTTCTCTTTGGACATCTCAGGCTCGCTTGGCTTTCTTATCGGCCGAATGGCCGTGGAAGGTACGCGTCGGCGAGAACTCGCCGAACTTGTGACCGATCATGTCTTCGCTGATCGACACCGGAATATGTTTGTGGCCGTTGTGGACGCCGAAGATGAGGCCCACAAACTGCGGCAGAATCGTCGAGCGACGGCTCCAAGTCTTGATGACATCGCTGCGGCCACTGGACCGCGCCGCCTCCGCCTTCTTCAGCATATAGCCGTCGACGAACGGACCTTTGGAGATCGAACGCGCCATGGCTCAGCCCTTCTTCTTGCTCTTGTGACGCGAGGTCACGATGAATTTGTCGGTTGCCTTGTTGGACCGCGTCTTCTTGCCCTTGGTCGGCTTGCCCCACGGCGTCACCGGATGGCGGCCACCCGAGGTTTTGCCTTCGCCGCCGCCATGCGGATGATCGACCGGGTTCATGGTCACGCCGCGGTTATGGGGCTTGCGCCCCAACCAGCGCTGGCGTCCCGCCTTGCCGATCGACGTATTCATATGATCGGGATTGGAGACTGCGCCGACGGTGGCGAAGCATTGGCCGAGGACGAGCCGCTGCTCGCCAGAATTGAGGCGCAAAATCACGTAGCCGCGGTCGCGGCCGACGATCTGCGCATAATTGCCGGCTGAGCGGACCATCGCCGCGCCCTTGCCGATCTTCATCTCGACATTGTGGACGATGGTGCCGACCGGCATATTCGCCATCGGCATCGCATTGCCCGGCTTCACGTCGACCTGATTGCCGGCGATCACTTCGTCGCCGATGGCCAAGCGCTGCGGCGCAATGATATAAGCGAGCTCATCATCGGCATAACGGATCAGCGCGATGAAGGCGGTGCGGTTCGGATCGTATTCGATCCGCTCGACCTTGCCCGGCACGTCGAGCTTGCGCCGCTTGAAATCGATGATGCGATAGTTCTGCTTATGGCCGCCGCCACGAAACCGCACAGTGATGCGGCCGAGATTGTTGCGCCCGCCGGACGAGTGCTGGCCTTCCGTCAATTGCTTGATCGGCTTGCCGCGGTAGAGGTCCTTGCGGTCGACGATCACCAATTGGCGAAGCCCAGGGGTGATCGGTTTAAATGTCTTCAGTGCCATTTGATGAGCCTCGGCAAACCTTCCTTAGAGCCCGGTCGTGACGTCGATGGTCTGGCCCTCGGCGAGGGTCACGACCGCCCGTTTCACATCCGACTGGACGCCGCGCATTCCTTTGAACGTCTTGCGCTTGCCTTTGCGCAGGACGGTGTTGACGGATTCGACCTTGACGTCGAACAGACGCTCGATCGCCGCCTTGATCTGCGGCTTGGTCGCATCCCTGCGAACTTTGAAGATCACCTTGTTCTGCTCGGAGGCGAGCGTCGCCTTTTCGGTAATGACCGGCGCGATGATCAAATCGTAATGGCGCGTGTCCGCGAAAGATTTCGAACTCATGCGAATCGCGCCTCGATCGCGGCCAGCGCCGCTTTGGTGAGGACGAGCTTCTCGCGGCGCAGAATGTCGTAGACATTGAGGCCCTGCACGGGAAGCACGTCGATTTCAGGAATGTTGCGGGCGGCGCGAACGAAATTCTGTTGTGGCGTGGCGCCGTCGATGATCAGGGCGCTGGTAAGACCGAGCTTGGCAAACCGCGTCAGAAGCCCCGTCGTCTTGGGATCGGCCATCTCCACATCGGCGAAGATCATGATCCCGCCGTCGCGCGCCTTGGCGGACAGCGCATGTTTCAACGCAAGCGCGCGGACTTTCTTCGGCAGGTCATGCGCATGCGAGCGCACGACGGGCCCGAAGGCACGACCGCCGCCGCGGAACTGCGGCACGCGCGCCGAGCCGTGGCGGGCATTGCCGGTCCCCTTCTGTTTGTACATTTTCTTGCCCGTGCGGGCGATCTCGGCGCGGCCCTTCACTTTGTGCGTGCCGGCGCGGCGCTTATCGAGCTGATAGCGGATCATGCGCGCGATGAGGTCTTCGCGCGGCTCGAGGCCAAAAATTTCGGCCTTCAATTCGGCGGAGCCCGCCTTCTTGCCGTCGAGCGAAAGGATGTCGATCTTCATGGGGCTCATCCTTCCGCCGGTTGTGTGGCTTCGGCGGGAGCGCCGTCGTTCGCCAGGCGGAACTTGCCCGGCATCGGCGCCTCTTTCGGCAGAGCCTTCTTCACCGCATCGCGGACATAGATCCAGCCGCCGGCGGTGCCCGGCACCGCGCCTTCGACGAGGATCAGGCCGCGTTCGACATCGGTTTGGACAACGCGCAGATTGAGCGTGGTCACGCGATCGACGCCCATATGGCCGGCCATTTTCTTGTTCTTGAAGGTCTTGCCCGGGTCCTGACGGCCGCCGGTCGAACCATGCGAGCGATGCGAGACCGACACGCCATGGGTCGCGCGCAGACCGCCGAAGTTCCAGCGCTTCATCGGGCCGGCGAAACCTTTGCCCGTCGAAGTGCCGGTGACGTCCACGAACTGGCCGACGACGAAATGATCGGCGGTGATTTCGGCGCCGACCGGCAGCAGGCTCTTGTCCTCGACGCGGAATTCGGCGAGCTTCAGTTTCGGCTCGACTTTCGCCGTAGCGAAACGCGTGCGCTCCGCCTTCGGAACATTTTTCACCTTGGCACGACCGATGCCGAGCTGCACGGCGGTGTAGCCGTTGCGCTCCTTGGTGCAATGCGCGACGACCTGGCAGCCGTCGACCTTCAGCACCGTGACAGGCACATGCTCGCCGCCGTCCGTGAAGACGCGGGTCATTCCGAGCTTTTGTGCAATGACGCCTGACCGCATGTTCAATTCCCTCTGGCGCCGCAACGGATGCGAAGCCCGATTCCCTTCCAATTACAGTTTAATCTCGACATCGACACCGGCGGCGAGATCGAGCTTCATCAAAGCATCGACCGTCTGCGGCGTCGGATCGACGATGTCGAGCACGCGCTTATGAGTCCTGATCTCGAACTGCTCGCGCGATTTCTTATCGACATGCGGCGAGCGGTTCACCGTGAACTTCTCGATCTTGGTTGGCAACGGTATCGGGCCGCGCACTTGCGCGCCGGTCCGTTTCGCCGTCGACACGATCTCCTTGGTCGAGGAGTCGAGAATCCGGTGATCGAACGCCTTGAGACGGATGCGTATATTTTGGCCGTTCATGCTCTTTTCCTCTCGACCGTCCGTGGGCTTCCACGCCCGGCCGAACAGAACCTTCTATCAGTCTAGTTACTGTCTCAACGCAGTCGAAACGCTCAATAATGCGGGCGGCGCGAACGCCGCCCGCTTTTGACTTATTCCGTGATCGCAGCCACAACGCCTGCACCGACGGTACGGCCGCCTTCGCGGATGGCGAAGCGCAGACGCTCTTCCATCGCGATCGGAACGATCAGCTCAACGTCCATCGTCACATTGTCACCCGGCATCACCATTTCGGTGCCGGTCGGCAGCGTCACGACGCCGGTCACGTCGGTCGTGCGGAAATAGAACTGCGGCCGATAGTTGGTGAAGAATGGGGTGTGACGGCCACCCTCTTCCTTCGTCAGAATGTAGGCTTCGGCCTTGAACTTCGTATGCGGCTTGACGGAGCCGGGCTTGCACAGCACTTGGCCACGCTCGACTTCTTCGCGCTTCGTGCCGCGCAACAGCGCGCCGATGTTGTCGCCCGCCTGGCCCTGATCGAGCAGCTTGCGGAACATTTCGACGCCGGTCACGATCGTCTTGATCGTCGGGCGCAGGCCCACGATCTCGACTTCGTCGCCGACCTTGACGATGCCGCGCTCGACGCGGCCGGTCACGACCGTGCCGCGGCCGGAGATCGAGAACACGTCTTCGACCGGCATCAGGAACGGCAACTCGATCGGGCGTACCGGTTGCGGAATATACTCATCGACCGTCGTCATCAGCTTAAGGATCGCGTCATGACCGATGTCAGGATTGCGATTCTCCAGCGCGCAGAGCGCCGAGCCGCGGGTGATCGGAATATCGTCGCCCGGGAACTCATACTTCGACAGAAGTTCGCGAACCTCGAGCTCGACGAGGTCGAGCAGTTCCGGATCGTCCACCATGTCGACCTTGTTCATAAAGACGACGAGCGCCGGCACGCCGACCTGACGGGCAAGCAGAATATGCTCGCGCGTCTGCGGCATCGGGCCGTCGGCGGCGGAGACGACGAGAATCGCGCCGTCCATCTGCGCCGCGCCGGTGATCATGTTCTTCACATAGTCGGCGTGGCCGGGGCAGTCGACGTGCGCGTAATGGCGCTTCTTCGTCTCATATTCGACGTGCGCGGTCGAAATCGTGATGCCACGCGCCTTCTCTTCCGGCGCCTTGTCGATCTGATCATAGGCCGTAAAGGTCGCGCCGCCCGTTTCCGCCAGGACTTTCGTGATCGCCGCTGTCAATGACGTCTTGCCGTGATCGACATGACCGATCGTCCCGATGTTACAATGCGGCTTCGTCCTGTTAAATTTTTCCTTGGCCATGGCTTGGCTCCTCTAACCCCTTTTCAATGACACTCAGGCGTATTTGGCTTGAACTTTTGCCGCCTCGCCCGCGGGGACTTGCTCATAGTGATCGAACTGCATGGTGTAATTGGCACGACCTTGCGAGAAAGACCGCAGCTGGTTGACATAGCCGAACATGTTGGCGAGCGGCACCATCGCATTGATGACGACCGCATTGCCGCGCATGTCCTGACCCTGCACCTGGCCGCGGCGTGACAGGAGATCGCCCATCACCGAGCCGGTGTAGTCTTCAGGCGTCGTCACCTCGACCTTCATGATCGGTTCGAGGAGGACGCAAGCGCCTTCCTGCAGCGCCTCGCGGAACGCCGCGCGCGATGCGATTTCGAAGGCGAGAACGGAGGAGTCGACGTCGTGGTAGGCGCCGTCGACCAATGTCGCCTTGACATCGACGACCGGGAAGCCGGCGAGCACGCCAGACCCCAGCACGCTGTTGAAGGGCGCCAGGCAGCGTCGGCTCATAGATGATCTTGACGCGAGCGAACTGACCCGAACCGCCGGACTGCTTCTTATGCGTATAATCCTTCTCGACGCGGCGGCTCATCTTCTCGCGATAGGCGACCTGCGGCTGGCCGATATTCGCATCGACCTTATAGGTGCGCCTCAAGATATCGACTTTGATGTCGAGATGAAGTTCGCCCATGCCCTTGATGATCGTCTGGCCGGATTCCTGATCGGTCGAAACGCGGAAGGACGGGTCCTCCGCCGCGAGCTTGGAGAGCGCGACACCGAGCTTCTCCTGATCGCCCTTGGTCTTCGGCTCGATCGCGATCTCGATGACCGGATCGGGGAATTCCATTCGCTCGAGGATCACGGCATGGGCCGGATCGCAGAGCGTGTCGCCGGTGCGGGTGTCCTTCAGGCCCGCGAGCGCAATGATGTCGCCCGCATAGGCTTCCTTGATGTCTTCGCGGTTGTTCGCATGCATGAGAAGCATGCGGCCGATGCGCTCTTTCTTGTCCTTCGTCGAATTGAGCACCGTCGTGCCGGATTCGAGCTTGCCGGAATAGACGCGCGCGAAGGTGATCGTGCCGACGAAAGGATCGTCCATGATCTTGAACGCAAGCACGGACAAGGGCTCGGAATCCGTCGGATGCCGAACGATCTCCTCGCCGGTGTCGAAATCGACGCCTTTGATCGCCTCGCGATCGACGGGCGACGGCAGATAATCGACGACCGCATCGAGGAGCGGCTGCACGCCCTTGTTCTTGAAGGCCGAGCCACAGAGGACCGGGACAAAGGCGACGGTCCGTACCGCCTTGCGGATGAGGCGTTTCAGCGTCGCCTCGTCAGGCTCAGTGCCGTCGAGATAGGCGGTCATGGCATCGTCGTCGAGCTCGACCGCCGCCTCAAGAAGATCGTGGCGATATTTTTCCGCCTGCTCGCGCAGCTCCGCGGGAATTTCTTCGTCATGATATTTGGCGCCGAGACCCTCGTCCTCCCAGACGACGGCCTTCATGCGTACCAGATCGATAATGCCTTTGAAGTCGGACTCGGAACCGATCGGCAGCTGGACGCAGACCGGACGGCCGCCGACTTTGGTCTTGATGTCATCGACGCAGCGATAGAAATCGGCACCGATCTTGTCCATTTTGTTAACGAAGACGACACGCGGCACATTATATTTGTCGGCTTGGCGCCATACGGTTTCCGTCTGCGGCTCGACACCCTGGTTGCCGTCGAGAACGCAAACAGCGCCGTCGAGCACGCGCAGCGAGCGCTCCACTTCGATCGTGAAATCGACGTGGCCGGGCGTGTCGATGATATTGAGGCGCTTGCCGTTCCAGAAGGTCGTCGTCGCGGCGGACGTGATCGTGATGCCGCGCTCCTGCTCCTGCTCCATCCAGTCCATCGTGGCGGCGCCCTCATGGACTTCGCCGATCTTATGGGACTTGCCGGAATAGAAGAGGATGCGCTCGGTCGTCGTGGTCTTGCCAGCGTCGATGTGCGCCATGATACCGAAATTTCGGTAGTCTTGGATCTGATGAACGCGCGGCGGCATGGGTGAAGTTCCTTAAAAGGCGAAAAGGTCTACCAACGGTAATGCGAGAAGGCGCGGTTGGCCTCAGCCATCCTGTGCGTGTCTTCCCGTTTCTTGACGGCATTGCCGCGATTGTTCGCGGCATCCATGATTTCGGCGGACAGACGGTCCACCATCGTCTTATCGTTTCTTCCGCGCGCGGCGATGATGATCCAGCGGATCGCCAAAGCCTGACGCCGCTCCGTGCGGACTTCGACCGGCACCTGATAGGTGGCACCGCCGACGCGCCGCGAGCGGACTTCGATCGCGGGCGCGACATTCTCCAAAGCCTGGCGGAAGACCGGCAGCGGCTCTGTCCGCAGTTTTTGCTCGATCGACTCGAAGGCACCGTAGACGATCGTCTCGGCGGTCGACTTCTTGCCGTCGTACATGATCGAATTCATGAATTTGGCGAGCGTGATATCGCCGAACTTTGCGTCCGGAATGATTTCTCGCTTTTCGGCCCGATGGCGGCGCGACATGCTCTTCGTTCCTCTTACTTCGGCCGTTTGGCGCCGTATTTCGACCGGCGCTGCTTGCGATTCTTGACGCCCTGGGTGTCGAGCACGCCACGCAGGATGTGATAGCGGACGCCCGGCAAATCCTTGACGCGGCCGCCCCGGATCATCACCACCGAGTGTTCCTGAAGGTTGTGACCTTCACCCGGAATGTAGCCGATCACTTCGAAGCCGTTGGTCAGCCGCACCTTGGCGACTTTGCGCAAGGCGGAGTTCGGCTTCTTCGGCGTCGTCGTATAGACACGCGTGCAGACGCCGCGCTTCTGCGGGCACGCCTGCAGATGGCGCGCCTTCTCGCGGTAAATCTTTTCGTGCCGCGGCTTGCGGATCAACTGACTGATCGTCGGCATACCTTGCCTTGCCTCTCGCCTTTTCCAATTCCCTCGGTCCGAATGCCGCGCATGCGGCAGCCGGATACGCAAACGAACATCAGCGCCTTAGGCCCGGGGGCTTCCGGCGCTGGTAGTGCAGAGGACCAAGGCACCGCCTCGATCATGCTTATGTGGGATCAGCGTGCTCGCCGATCCGATGTGACTGGTTCAGTCGCTGAGACCAACAGCGTTTAGGTTCGTAAGGCTTCAGGACGAGACGTCCCGAACAGAAAAGAACCTACGGCCTGTCGAAAGTGCGCGGAACTTAATGTTGCAGCCTCAGGCCGTCAACCCCTTACCCCCGCAAAATCAGCCAGGAAGCGCCGGGGAAGACAGCAATGGCGGCGGAAGGGACAAATGTCCGTTCCGCCGCCAATTCTTAATGCGCGCCAGGGCTGTTCGCGGCGCCAAAAAGGGCGCCGCGTCAGGCCTCTTGGCCTCAGGTCTTGGCCGGGCTCGGCTGCTTCGTCCCCGCCTCGGCCGGCGGCAGTTGCAGCTGGCTTTCGCCGGATTCGGCCTTGTGCGCCAAGATCATCTCGTCGCGGCCGGCGGCAATCGCCCGGAGCTTCGCCATCGCGGCACCAGTACCGGCCGGAATCAGCCGGCCGACGATGACATTCTCCTTCAGCCCCTCGAGCGTGTCCGTCTTGCCATTAACGGCCGCCTCGGTGAGCACTCGCGTCGTCTCCTGGAAGGAGGCGGCCGAGATGAAGGAGCGGGTCTGCAACGAGGCCTTGGTGATGCCGAGCAGAACCGGCGTGCCGGACGCCGGCTTCTTGCCTTCAGCAAGCACCAGCTCATTGGCTTCGTCGAGTTCCATACGATCGACCTGCTCGCCCGCCAGAAATTCGGTATCGCCGGGATCGGTGATATCGACCTTCTGCAGCATCTGCCGGACGATGACTTCAATGTGCTTGTCATTGATGTTCACGCCCTGCAGCCGATAGACCTCCTGGATCTCGTTGACGAGATAGGCGGCGAGTTCTTCGACGCCCTTGATCGCCAGGATGTCGTGCGGCGCCGGATTGCCGTCGACGATGTAATCGCCCTTCTCCACGATGTCGCCATCCTGGAGATGGATGTGCTTGCCCTTCGGGATCAGATATTCGACCGCTTCCACGCCTTCTTCGTGCGGAATGATCGAAATCCTTGTCTTGTTCTTATAATCGCGCCCGAATTGCACCGTGCCAGAGGCCTCGGCGATGATCGCGTGATCCTTCGGCCGCCGCGCCTCGAACAATTCCGCGACACGCGGCAGACCGCCGGTGATGTCGCGCGTCTTCGCCGATTCCATCGAGACACGGGCGATGATGTCGCCAGCCTTGATCTTGCTGCCCGGCTCGACATTGAGGATGGCGTCAACCGGCAGGTTGTAGCGCGCCTCGCCACCGCGCAGCAGCTTCAAGATCTTGCCGTCGGAACCCTTCATCAGGATCGCCGGCTTCAAGGTGGCCGAGCGCTGGTTGAGCCGCCAATCGACGACCATGCGCTTGGTAATGCCGGTCGACTCGTCGGCCGTCTCGGACATCGAGGCGCCTTCGACGAGATCTTCGAAATCGACGGTACCCTCGACCTCGGTCAAGATCGGGCGCGTATAGGGATCCCATTCGGCAATCCGCTGTCCGCGCTTGATCTTATCGCCCTCGTCGACCTTCAGCCGCGCTCCATATTGGATGCGGTGCACAGCGCGCTCGACCCCGTCCGGTCCTTCGACGACCACGGCGACGTTGCGCGACATGACCATCAAATCGCCGTCCGAATTACGAGCGACATGCCGGTTGCGCATTTTCACCGTGCCATCGAAATTGGATTCGATGAACGACTGATCCGCGATTTGCGCCGCGCCGCCGATGTGGAAGGTGCGCATCGTGAGCTGCGTACCCGGCTCGCCGATCGATTGCGCCGCGATGACGCCCACCGCTTCGCCCATATTGACAGGCGTTCCGCGGGCAAGATCGCGTCCATAACATTTGCCGCAGACGCCGTTCTTGGCCTCGCAGACGAGCACGGACCTGATCTTCACCTCCTGAATACCGGCGGTGGTGAGCCGCTCCATGTGCCACTCTTCGATCATCTCGCCAGCATGGACGATGATGTTGCCATCAAGGTCTTTCAGATCCTCGGCCGAGGTACGGCCCAGGATACGTGAAGCGAGCGACGCGACGACCTGGCCGGCATCGATAATCGCGCGCATGCGGATGCCGTTCGTCGAACCGCAATCCACCATGGTGATGATCGAATCCTGCGCGACGTCGACGAGACGGCGGGTCAGATAGCCGGAGTTGGCCGTCTTCAGAGCCGTATCGGCGAGGCCTTTGCGGGCGCCGTGGGTCGAATTAAAGTATTCAAGGACGGTCAGACCTTCCTTGAAGTTCGAGATGATCGGGCTCTCAATGATCTCGCCCGAGGGCTTGGCCATCAGGCCGCGCATGGCGGCGAGCTGCTTCATCTGCGTCGGCGAACCGCGCGCACCGGAATGCGCCATCATATAGATGGAGTTGATCGGCTTGTCGCGGCCGTGCTCGTCCTTCTGCACGGACGAAATGCGCGCCATCATTTCTTCGGCGAGCTTGTCCGAGCACTTCGCCCAGGCATCGACGACCTTGTTGTACTTCTCGCCCTGAGTAATGAGACCGTCGTTGTACTGCTGCTCATACTCCTTGGCGAGCGCGACCGTCTCTGCGATGATGCGCGGCTTCGTCTCCGGCACGACCATGTCGTCCTTGCCGAAGGAAATGCCGGCCTTAAACGCCTCGCGGAAGCCGAGCGCCATGATCTTGTCGCAGAAGATCACCGTCTCCTTCTGCCCGCAGTTGCGATAGACGATATCGATCATGCTGGAGATCTCTTTCTTCGTCATCAGCTTGTTGGCGACGTCGAAAGTGATCTTCTTGTGCTCGGGCAGCAGCTGACCAAGAATGAGACGGCCGGGCGTGGTGTCGAAGATTTTCGACACACGTTCGCCATTGCCGTCGTAGCTCCACGCACGGCCCTTGATCTTCGTATGCAGCGTGATCGCCTTGGCATGCAGCGCATGCTCGATCTCGCCCATGTTCGAGAACATCATGCCCTGCCCCACATCGCCGTCGCGCATCAGCGTGAGGTAATAGAGACCCAGGACGATATCCTGGCTCGGCACGATGATCGGCTGCCCGTTCGCCGGGTGCAGGATGTTGTTCGTCGACATCATCAGCACGCGCGCCTCGAGCTGCGCTTCGAGCGACAGCGGCACATGCACGGCCATCTGATCGCCGTCGAAGTCGGCGTTGAAGGCCGCACAGACGAGCGGATGCAGCTGGATCGCCTTGCCCTCGATGAGCTTCGGCTCGAAGGCCTGAATGCCCAAGCGATGCAGCGTCGGCGCGCGGTTCAGCATCACCGGATGTTCGCGGATGACCTCGTCGAGAATATCCCAAACTTCCGGCTTCTCCTTCTCAACCAGCTTCTTCGCCTGCTTGACGGTCGCCGACAGTCCCTTCGCGTCGAGACGCGAATAGATGAACGGCTTGAACAATTCGAGCGCCATCTTCTTCGGCAGGCCGCATTGATGCAGCTTCAGTTCCGGACCGACGACGATCACGGAGCGGCCGGAGTAATCGACGCGCTTGCCGAGCAGGTTCTGACGGAACCGGCCCTGCTTGCCCTTCAACATATCAGCGAGCGACTTCAGTGGGCGCTTGTTGGCGCCCGTGATGACACGGCCGCGGCGTCCGTTGTCGAACAGCGCGTCGACCGCCTCTTGAAGCATGCGCTTCTCGTTGCGGATGATGATGTCCGGCGCGCGCAGTTCGATCAGCCGCTTCAGACGGTTGTTGCGGTTGATGACGCGGCGGTAGAGGTCGTTCAGATCCGAGGTCGCGAAACGGCCGCCGTCGAGCGGCACGAGCGGACGCAGGTCCGGCGGAATGACCGGCACTTCGGTCAAGATCATCCATTCCGGCTTATTGCCCGAGTGAATAAAAGCCTCGATGATCTTGAGCCGCTTGGCGAGCTTCTTCGGCTTCAGTTCCGTCGTCGCCTCGGAAATCTCAACCTTGAGCTGCTCGGCGATCTTTTCGAGATCCATCGCACGCAGCAGTTCGCGGATCGCCTCGGCGCCGATCTGCGCCGTGAACGAGTCCTGACCATATTCATCCTGCGCATGCAGATAGTCGTCCTCCGACAGAAGCTGACGCTCCTTCAGAGGCGTGATGCCTGGATCGATGACGATATAGGATTCGAAATAGAGAATCCGCTCGAGATCCTTCAGCGTCATGTCGAGCAGAAGCCCGATGCGTGACGGAAGCGACTTCAAGAACCAGATATGCGCCACCGGGGCGGCGAGCGAGATGTGGCCCATGCGCTCGCGGCGCACGCGCGAAAGCGTCACTTCCACGCCGCACTTTTCGCAGATGACGCCCTTGTACTTCATCCGCTTGTACTTGCCGCACAAGCACTCGTAGTCCTTGATCGGACCGAAAATCCTGGCGCAGAAAAGCCCATCGCGCTCCGGTTTAAAGGTGCGATAGTTGATCGTCTCCGGCTTTTTGATTTCGCCGAAGGACCAGGACAGAATCTTCTCAGGGCTCGCAATCGAGATCTGAATCCGGTCGAACACTTGCGGCTGGACCACCGGATTGAAGAGATTCATGACCTCTTGATTCATCTTTTTCTCCTGATGTCCGCGCCCGCGCGGGACAACGCCGGACCGCGGGGCGGAACGTTCGGCAGAGGCAATGGCACCCTGCCCATCTCACTCACAATCATTTCGACCGCATTTTTGAGCGATCGAGGAGCGGACACATCGCGTCCGCTCCCGCATCATGTTTATTCAGCCGCCGCGGCTGTCGGCGGCAACAATGTCGAATTGTTTGCCGGTTGCAGCGCCGATTTCAGTTCGACGTTGAGGCCGAGCGAGCGCATCTCCTTCACCAGAACGTTGAAGCTTTCCGGGATGCCCGATTCGAACGTGTCCTCGCCGCGAACGATCGATTCATAGACCTTCGTGCGGCCGGCCACGTCGTCCGACTTCACCGTCAGCATCTCTTGCAGCGTGTAGGCCGCGCCATAGGCTTCGAGCGCCCAGACTTCCATTTCGCCGAAGCGCTGACCGCCGAACTGCGCCTTGCCGCCGAGCGGCTGCTGGGTGACGAGACTATAAGGACCGATCGAACGCGCATGAATCTTGTCGTCGACAAGGTGATGCAGCTTGAGCATGTAGATATAGCCGACAGTCACTTTCCGATCGAAGGTCTCGCCGGAGCGCCCGTCATAAAGTGTCACCTGGCCCGAACGATCGAGCCCAGCCTTATCCAGCATCTCGCAGATGTCGGCTTCATGCGCGCCGTCGAACACGGGAGTTGCGATCGGCACACCACGGCGCAGATTCTCGCCGACTTCGAGCAAGGTCGTTTCGTCGAGCGCGTCGATCTCCTCCTTGGCCCCATAGAGGTCGCCCAGCTCCTTGCGGAGCGGCTTCGCATCATGGCTGCGCAGATAGGCGTTGACCGCGTCCGACACCTGCCGGCCCAAGCCCGCGCAGGCCCAGCCGAGATGGGTTTCGAGAATCTGACCGACGTTCATGCGACTCGGCACGCCGAGCGGATTGAGCACGATGTCGACCGGCGTGCCGTCGGCGAGGAACGGCATGTCCTCTTGCGGCACGATCTTCGAGACGACGCCCTTGTTACCATGGCGTCCGGCCATCTTGTCGCCCGGCTGAATCTTGCGCTTCACCGCGACGAAGACTTTGACCATCTTCATCACGCCCGGAGGCAGTTCGTCGCCGCGCTGCAACTTCTCGACCTTGTCGAGGAAGCGGCTCTCGAGCCCCTTCTTCGCTTCGTCGTATTGCTTATGCATGGCCTCGATTTCGGTCATCAGCTGGTCGTTCTCGACGGCGAACATCCACCATTGCGAACGCGGATTCGCCTCGAACACCTCTTTGTTCAGAACCGAATCCTTCTTGAAGCCTTTGGGACCGGCGATGCCCACTTTGCCGCTGAGCAAATCGGAAAGACGGCCGTAGACGTTGCGGTCAAGGATCGCGAGCTCGTCGTCGCGGTCCTTTGCTAGCCGCTCGATTTCTTCGCGTTCGATCGCCTGGGCGCGCTCGTCCTTTTCGACGCCATGCCGATTAAAGACACGGACTTCGACGATCGTGCCCTGGACGCCGGGCGGCACGCGCAGCGAGGTGTCGCGCACATCGGAGGCTTTCTCGCCGAAGATGGCGCGCAGAAGCTTCTCTTCCGGCGTCATCGGGCTTTCGCCTTTCGGCGTGATCTTGCCGCAAAGAATGTCGCCGGCCTGCACTTCGGCGCCGATATAGACGATGCCGGCTTCGTCGAGATTCTTCAGCGCCTCTTCCGAAACGTTGGGAATGTCGCGCGTGATCTCTTCCGGTCCGAGCTTGGTGTCGCGCGCCATCACCTCGAATTCATCGATGTGAATCGAGGTGAAGACGTCGTCCTTGACGATGCGCTCGTTCAACAGGATCGAGTCCTCAAAATTGTAGCCATTCCACGGCATGAAGGCGACGAGCACATTGCGGCCCAGCGCCAGATCGCCGAGATCGGTCGAAGGACCGTCGGCAATGATCTCGCCCTTGCGGACGAAATCGCCGACACGCACCAGCGGCTTCTGATTGATGCAAGTCGATTGGTTCGAGCGCTGGAACTTCATCAGCCGGTAGATGTCGACGCCCGGCTTGCCGCCGTCCATGTCTTCCGTCGCGCGCACGACGATACGGGTCGCATCGACCTGGTCGATGTAGCCTGAACGGCGCGCGCCAATCGCCGCGCCAGAGTCGCGCGCCACGATCGATTCCATGCCGGTGCCGACAAGCGGCGCATCCGCCTTCACAAGCGGCACCGCCTGGCGCTGCATGTTCGAGCCCATCAAAGCACGGTTCGCGTCGTCATTCTCCAAGAAGGGAATGAGCGCGGCCGCGACGGAGACGATCTGCTTCGGCGACACATCCATGAAGTCGACCTTGTCGGGCGTCACCATCACGACGTCGCCGGCATGCCGGCAGACGACGAGATCTTCGGTGAGCGCGCGATTCTTGTCGACCGGTGCATTGGCCTGGGCGACGTAATATTTCGCCTCTTCCATCGCCGACAGATAGATGACCTCGTCCGTCAGCTTGCCCTCGCGCAGACGCCGGTACGGTGCTTCGATGAAGCCATACTTATTGACGCGCGCGAAGGTCGCCAGCGAATTGATGAGACCGATGTTCGGGCCTTCCGGCGTCTCGATCGGGCAGATGCGGCCGTAATGCGTCGGATGCACGTCGCGGACTTCGAAACCAGCGCGCTCGCGCGTGAGACCGCCCGGGCCTAGCGCCGAGAGGCGCCGCTTGTGGGTGATCTCGGACAGCGGATTGGTCTGGTCCATGAACTGCGAGAGCTGCGACGAGCCGAAGAACTCGCGTACCGCGGCTGCAGCGGGTTTCGCATTGATCAGGTCCTGCGGCATCACCGTGTCGATATCGACCGAGGACATGCGCTCCTTGATCGCACGCTCCATGCGCAGCAGGCCGAGGCGATATTGATTCTCCATCAATTCGCCGACCGAGCGCACACGACGGTTGCCGAGGTGATCGATGTCGTCGATTTCACCACGCCCGTCGCGCAGATCGACGAGCGCGCGCACCACCGCGATGATGTCTTCCTTGCGGAGCGTGCGCACCGTGTCCGGCGCATCGAGATCGAGACGCATGTTCATCTTGACTCGGCCGACGGCCGAGAGGTCGTAGCGCTCGGAATCGAAGAACAGCGAATGGAACATCGCCTCGGCGGTGTCGAGCGTCGGCGGCTCGCCGGGACGCATCACGCGATAGATGTCGAACAGCGCTTCCTCGCGCGACGAGTTCTTGTCGACGGCGAGCGTATTGCGGATATAGGGACCGACATTGACATGGTCGATGTCGAGCACCGGCAGTTCCATGAAGCCCGCGCCGATCAGAGCCGGCAAGGTCTTGGCCGTGATCTCTTCGCCCGCTTCGGCATAAATCTCGCCCGTCGCCGGATCATAGAGATCCGTCGCGATGTAATTGCCGAAGAGGTCCGCATCCTGCACGCGGATATATTTGAGGCCCTTCTCGATGAGCTGACGGCCGGCGCGCACGGTGAGCTTCTTGCCCGCTTCGAGCACGACTTCGCCACTGTCGGCGTCGATCATGTCGATCTGGGCCTTCATGCCCTTCATGCGGTCCGGATCGAACTTCAGCCGCCAGCCTTCGCCGTCGCGCGTGTAGACGAGCGTCTTGTAGAAGGTGCGTAGAATCTCCTCGCCGTCGAGACCGAGCGCGAATAGAAGCGAGCTCACCGGAATCTTGCGACGCCGGTCGATACGCGCATAGACGATGTCCTTGGCGTCGAATTCGATATCGAGCCAGGAGCCGCGATACGGGATGATGCGCGCCGCGAACAGGAGTTTGCCTGACGAATGGCTCTTGCCCTTGTCATGGTCGAAGAAGACGCCCGGCGAACGGTGCATCTGCGAGACGATGACGCGCTCGGTGCCATTGACGATGAACGTGCCGTTCATTGTCATGAACGGCATGTCGCCCATATAGACGTCCTGCTCTTTGATGTCCTTGACCGACTTCGCGCCCGTCTCCGGATCGACATCGAACACGATGAGGCGCAGCGTCACTTTGAGCGGCGCAGCGAAAGTGATGCCGCGCTGGCGGCACTCGTCGACATCATATTTCGGCGCTTCGAATTCGTAGCGGACGAATTCGAGCAGCGAAATATTGGCGAAATCGGAAATCGGAAAGACCGACTTGAAAACAGCCTGCAAGCCTTCCTCTGGACGGCCGCCCTGCGGCTCGTCCACCATCAGAAATTGATCATAGGAGGCCTTCTGGACTTCAATCAGATTGGGCATCTCCGCGACTTCGCGGATATGTCCGAAAAATTTGCGAACGCGCTTACGGCCACTGAAACTTTGCGCATTTGATTGAGCCATCTCGCACCTGCATCTCTAGGCGTCGGCTGCCGGCACGGCACCACGCCAAATCGCGTCCCCGAACTTGGTTCACGCGGCGGAACTCGGGTTCCGTCGTTTGCGCCCGCCTCGTCTCGCCTATCCTCGCTGCGGCTAGGACCGCGCGGCGCGAGACTGGAACATCGCAACGGTCCCGGGGCGGGCCCCGGAACCGATTTGGCAGCTGCGGGGGCCAGTGGCCCCCGCAAACATCACTTGAGTTCGACCTTGGCGCCGACCTTTTCCAAGGTCGCCTTGATCTTCTCGGCCTCGTCCTTCGACACACCTTCCTTGACAGGCTTCGGCGCGCCTTCGACGAGGTCCTTGGCTTCCTTCAGGCCGAGCCCGGTGACGGCGCGGACTTCTTTGATCACTTCGATCTTCTTGTCGCCGACGGCGGCGAGAACGACGGTGAACTCCGTCTTCTCCTCGGCCGGAGCGGCACCAGCCGCCGCGCCCGCGGGACCAGCAGCAACGGCAACAGCCGCCGCGGCAGACACGCCCCATTTTTCTTCGAGCATTTTCGCGAGTTCGGCGGCTTCGAGCACCGTCAGGCTCGAAAGGTCGTCGACGATCTTTGCAAGATTAGCCATTGTAAAACGTCCTCTGATTTCGGTCGCAGATATGAGCGGAAATGATGATGGGATCGGCGATCAGGCCGCCGCTCCCTTGTCGGAATAGGCCTGGACGACACGGGCCAACTTGCCTGCCGGAGCATTGGCGAGTTGAGCCAGTTTGGTCGCAGGAGCCTGAATGAGGCCGACGAGCCGAGCGCGCATCTCATCGAGCGACGGAAGCGTCGCGAGCGATTTGACAGCCTCAGCATTGAGCACCGTCTTGCCCATGGCGCCGCCGAGGATGACGAGCTTCTCGTTGTCCTTGGCGAAAGCCACGGCGGCTTTCGCCGCAGCGACGGGATCTTTCGAATAGGCAAGCAGAGTGGGACCCTTCAGAAGAGTCCCCACGGAAGCAATCTCCGTCCCTTCAAGCGCTATCTTCGTCAGTCTATTCTTGGTCACCTGGACGGATGCGCCGACCTCACGCATTTGTTTGCGCAAGGTTTGCATCTGGGCCACCGTCAAGCCCGAATAATGCGCCACCACAACGACGGATGTCTTTTCCAAGACATCATGCAATGTGGCGACGAAGGCTTTCTTTTCTGCTCTGTCCACACTACTCTCTCTGTCTACGCGGGCTTTTGCCCGCCGGTTGCGTTTGCCGTTCGACGGGTTTGAGCTTCGCTCAATCCGCCAAGGGCGCTACGCCTGTCCTCCGGAACGCCACGCGCTCCGGACAGAGGGATGCGACCAAAATCAAAGCTTGCAGGGAAACTGCCGCACCTGCACTTTCATATCGGTACCGACCCCGTCTATGCTGGCGCTCAACTCGCGAACGGGACCGACGAGAAGCCGGAACCGGACAGGAGCTTCGAGCATTAAGGCCGGACATGGAGTCTTTGCGCTCTCCCGAAGGAGGGCCGCGCCGACCGATGAACGGACACCGGCAGTCTCGGACAGGACATGACCGGAAAGGACCGCAGCATGGCTCCGATCCCCCGGCCACTCCGCCGCGTCCAGACATCCCGACCGTTGATACACAACGGAACGGCGGAATTCCTCGACACGGAAGCTGTAAAAGAGTTTCGGGCTGGCGCGATATCCGCCAACCCGAACGCTCTATTTAGACTGATCTATCCCCTCTGCCAAGGGGCCGAATCCGCATTTTTTCAACTTGTCAAGCCGGCAGCGCGCGCCGGCATTGGACAAACGCAATCAATGCGAAAGCGTGGCGGGATCGACCTTGACCCCAGGGCCCATGGTCGAGGAGATGGCAACCCTTTGAATATAGGTGCCTTTTGAGCCCTGCGGCTTGGCCTTGGCCACGGCGTCGATGAAGGCCGTGATGTTTTCGATGAGTTTGGCCTCGTCGAATGATGCCTTGCCGACGCTGCCCTGGACGATGCCCGCCTTTTCCACACGAAATTCGACTGCCCCGCCCTTCGAGGCTTTGACGGCGGCGGTGATGTCCATGGTCACCGTTCCGACCTTCGGATTCGGCATCAGGCCGCGCGGACCCAAGACTTTGCCGAGCCGGCCGACGAGCGGCATCATGTCGGGCGTCGCGATGCAGCGGTCGAAATCGATCGTGCCCGCTTGCACCACGTTGACGAGATCCTCGGCGCCGACGAGATCGGCGCCGGCGGCTTTCGCCTCATCCGCCTTGGCACCGCGCGCGAAGACGGCAACCCGCAAAGTACGGCCCGTGCCGTTCGGCAGATTGACGACGCCGCGGACCATTTGATCGGCATGTTTAGGATCGACGCCGAGATTCATCGCGATCTCGACCGTCTCATCGAATTTGGCGCTCGCCTTTTGTTTGACGAGCTTCACGGCCTCTTGCAGCGGATAGAGTTTCACGCGCTCGATGCCTTCACG
>JBEKNV010000014.1:0-68879 GCA_049522395.1 Methylovirgula sp. | reverse complement strand
TTTCCTTCGTTCGTTTCGCGGTCTAGTCTGGCCAACGTAGCGCCGAATTTCTGCAACTGAGACATGAACGTATTAAGCCGAAGCCTGCCCTCATCCTCAGGAAGGCCTTCTATGATAAGCTCGACACGATCATCCTGCGCCATAAGCCACACCGTAATTCGAATGCGAAACCTTACACTGATGAGTCCCGGTAGGTAAGACGCTTTCCCACAATTCCTTGCAACGCGCGATCAGCGCGCATTTCATCGCTCACGCCGAGCCGAACACGATTGTTATAGCGAAAGTCGAATTCGGCAAGATACCTATGAAGGTGCTTCTCGTCGCACTTTTGATAGACGCCTTTCATGCCACGCTTGAAGATCGAGAAAAAGCCTTCAACTGTGTTGGTCGTTACATCACCGCGCACATATTCTTCGTCCGAGTGCTTGACGGTCTCGTGCGCGGCGAACTCCTTGCCTACTTTCAGATAGAGGTTGCTTTCATCCGTATGCAGCCGCGTCTCGCGGGCGACATTCTTGCTAACGATCCCAGCCACTGTATCAAGACGCGCAGCCGGGATATGGAAAGAGCGCACGCTACCGCCGCGCTCGACCAAGGAGAGGATAGCACGCTTGTTGCCGATTCCCTTCTTGCGGCCCTTAGCGAAAGGGCGCCCGGTCGTCTTGGTCGCAGGCATGTTCTCATCCGCGATTTTTCCGAAATAGGTCTCGTCCGCTTCGACAACCTGACCGTCGCCACCCATCGGCGCGAGGTCGCCGCTTCGCATAGCCTCGCGGATGCGATGGCCCATAAACCAAGCGGACTTGAGCGTTATCCCGAGTGTCCGGGAAAGCTGGTTCGCGCTGATGCCTTTCTTCGACGAACAAATCAGATGGATGGCAATCAGCCAATCCCGCATCGCGATATGCGAAGACTCAAAGATCGTTCCGACTTTGACGGAGAACTTTTTCCGGCAAGCGTAGCACTTGTGAGAGCCGATCCGATCGGTCTTCCCGGCCAGTTTCCCTGCTTGTCCGATGACGCCGCAATGCGGGCAAACAGGGCCATTCGGCCAAAGACGAGCTTCCACATAAGCGTAAGCTGTGGCTTCGTCATTGAAATGTGGCTGACCGAAAATGGACTTGGCCATAGCGGAATCTCCTTATTCCGCAAGACTATATGATGTGGCTGGTCCCGTCAAGTATAATATTCGCCTTAAAGTTGTATACGAGGGCATGAATTCGGTCAATGGACCGGATGGCTTTGGAAGGGATGAGGAAGAGAGGAGTTTGGATCAACTTCCCGATATTGGCGAAATCGGGCGACTTCTTGCGTAAAGAAGATAACCGAAGTTCCTGTGCAAGGCTCTGTCTTCATTATGTTCTTCAAAAGGCATTTATTTGAGCCAGAGATCTGCGGGGAACTCCCTATCGCAATCCTCTCGTTCGACCGGCCACACTATCTTCGCAAGGTGCTTCAGAGCCTCCATCCGCAGGTCAGTCCGGGCGATCCGATCATTCTGTTTCAGGACGGTGCCTGGAATCCCTGGAGTCAGCAAACGAAGGGCGATCCAGCCGCAATCGCAAAATGCATTGCCCTTTTTCGCAAGCTCTTTCCCTGGGGCGAAGTGGCGGCTTCCGAAAACAATCTTGGCATCGCCGCGAATTACGAGCGCGCGGAACAGAGAATTTTCCAGTGGATGAAAGCGCCCTGCGGCCTGTTTCTTGAAGACGATCTCGTCCTCTCGCGCCAGTTCTTGACCGTGACGCATATATTGCTCGACATCGCGCGGAACGATCAACGCATCAGCTATATCTCGGCTTCGGGGAATTTCTGGGCGTCCTTGCGTGAGCAGAAAGTCCGTTCTCAAGAGCTGATGCCGATGCACGAGAATTGGGGTTTCGCGCTCACGCGCGAGGCATGGCTCGCCGAGCGGCCGTTTCGTCTCGAGTATCTGCGACTGCTCGAAGGCTGCGATTACACGCAGCGCAGTTCGGAGGCGATTTTACAGTTTTTTGCCGACCGCGGCTGGAAGGTGTCGATCAGCGGCCAGGATGCGGCGCGCTGGATCGCCTCAACAGAGCTGGGGCGCGTGAGGGTCACAACCTTTGCCTGTCATGCGCGTTATATCGGTGCGCTCGGCGTTCATTCCACAAAGAGATTCTATAAAAACGCGAAGTTCGCCCATGCTCGATTCTTCAACCGCCGATTAGACTACCTTAATCCGATGACCGATGAACAATATGAGCAATGGATCGCGATCGATCGCAGGCGGTTCACGGTGGACCCGATCCCCTTCTACCCCGGTCATAAAACAGGAACCTTCGTGCCCTAGGCGCGGGTACTGACCTCGCCGCGGAAGTCTGCCTCGCTCGCTGGTCGATCTACTCCGCCGCTTCTTTCCCCTTCGCCGGGCGTCGCGCCAAAACCTCTTTCAAATAATGCCCGGTGTAGCTCGCCGGGACTTTGACGATGTCTTCGGGCGTGCCTTGCGCGACGATTGTGCCGCCGCCGTCTCCACCCTCGGGGCCGAGGTCAATGATCCAATCCGCCGTCTTGATGACTTCGAGATTGTGCTCGATGACGACGACCGTGTTGCCGTTCTCGACAAGCTCATGCAGAACTTCGAGCAATTTCGCGACATCGTGGAAGTGAAGACCCGTCGTCGGTTCGTCGAGAATATACAGCGTGCGGCCGGTCGCGCGCCGCGACAATTCCTTGGCGAGCTTCACGCGCTGCGCTTCGCCGCCTGAGAGCGTGTTCGCCTGCTGGCCGACTTTGATATAGTTGAGACCCACCCGCGCGAGCGTCTCCATCTTTTCGCGGATCGCCGGCACGGCCTTGAAGAGTTGAGCGGCTTCTTCCACCGTCATGTCGAGCACATCGGCGATCGATTTGTCGCGATATTTCACTTCCAGCGTTTCGCGGTCGTAACGCTTGCCCTTGCAGACGTCGCAAGTGACATAGACATCCGGCAGAAAGTGCATCTCGATCTTGATGACGCCGTCGCCCTGGCAGGCCTCACAGCGTCCGCCTTTGACGTTGAAGGAGAAGCGCCCCGGCTGATAGCCGCGCGCCTTGGCTTCCGGCAGGCCGGCAAACCATTCGCGGATCGGCGTGAAGGCGCCGGTATAGGTCGCGGGGTTCGAACGCGGCGTCCGGCCGATCGGCGATTGATCGATGTCGATCACCTTGTCGAGATGCTGCAAACCGTCGATCTTCTTGAAGGGTGCCGGATGTTCGAGCGCGCCATTGAGCCTGCGCGCCGCGATTTTGTAGAGCGTATCGACGATGAGAGTCGATTTACCGCCGCCCGAGACGCCGGTCACCGAGGTGAAGACGCCCAAGGGAATCTCGACCGTGACATCTTTCAGATTGTTGCCGCTTGCACCCGTGATCTTGAGTTTTCGCGCCGGCTCGATTTTTCGCCGCAAGCGCGGCACGGGCACTTGCAAAGCGCCCGAGAGATATTGGCCGGTGATGGACTTCGGGTTGTCCATGATCTCTTGCGCAGTCCCTTGCGCAATGATTTCGCCGCCGTGAATGCCGGCGCCGGGCCCGACATCGACGACATGATCCGCGGCCATGATCGCATCCTCATCGTGCTCAACGACGATGACACTGTTGCCGAGATCGCGCAGCCGCCGCAGCGTCTGCAACAACCGCGCATTGTCGCGCTGATGCAGGCCGATTGAGGGTTCGTCGAGCACATAAAGCACGCCGGTGAGGCCGGAGCCAATTTGCGAGGCGAGCCGAATGCGCTGGCTCTCGCCGCCGGAGAGCGTGCCCGAACTTCGCGCGAGCGTCAGATAATCGAGACCCACATCGACGAGAAAGCCGAGCCGATCGCCGATCTCTTTCAAGATGCGCTTGGCAATTTCGTTGCGTTTGTCGTCGAGTTTTGCGGGGAGCGCCGCGAACCATTCCGCCGCATGGCGCACGGAGAGTTCGGTCACTTGACCGATGTGCTTACCGTCGATCTTGATGGCGAGCGCCTCGGGCTTCAGCCGATAGCCTTTACAGGCGTGGCAGGGCGTCTGCGTCATAAAACGCGCGATGTCTTCGCGCGTCCATTCGCTCTCCGTTTCCAGATAGCGGCGCTCCATATTGTTGATGACGCCTTCGAACGGCTTCTTCACATCATAGGCGCGCAGCCCGTCATTATAAGAAAAGCGGACTTCATCATCGCCCGAGCCATAGAGAATGATGTTCTGAATATCTTCGGACAAATCCTCGAAGGGCGTGTCGAGCCGGAACTTGTAGCGCTTGGCGAGCGACTCGAGCGTCTGCAGATAATAGGGCGAGGTCGAACGCGACCAGGGCGCGATGGCGCCTTTGCGCAAAGTGAGCTTCGGATCGGGCACGATCATATCGGCATCGATCGTCGGCTCCGTGCCGAGGCCGCCGCAGGTCTCGCAGGCGCCGAAAGGATTGTTGAAGGAGAAGAGCCGCGGCTCGATCTCGGAGATCGTGAAGCCTGACACGGGGCAGGCGAATTTGGACGAGAAGACGATCTCTTTCGCTTTGCCCTTTTCATCTTTTTCATCGGCGAATTCCACGATCGCAATGCCGTCGGCAAGTTCGAGCGCGGTCTCCAAACTCTCGGCAAGCCGCGCCGCCATGTCGGGGCGCACGACAAGGCGATCGACCACGACTTCGATGTCGTGCTTCACCTTCTTGTCGAGCACCGGCGTCTCGGCGATTTCGTAGAAAGTGCCGTCGATCTTCAAGCGCTGAAAGCCGCGCTTCAGATAATCGGCGATCTCTCTCTTATATTCGCCCTTGCGGCCGCGCACGACGGGGGCGAGCAGAAAGAGCCGTGTCTTCTCCGGCAGCGCCATGACGCGATCGACCATCTGGCTGACCGTCTGGCTTTCGATCGGCAGGCCCGTCGCGGGCGAATAGGGAATGCCAACGCGGGCGAAAAGAAGCCGCATATAGTCGTAGATCTCGGTGACCGTGCCGACGGTCGAGCGCGGATTCTTCGACGTCGTCTTCTGCTCGATCGAGATCGCCGGCGAGAGCCCGTCGATATGATCGACATCGGGTTTTTGGGTCATCTCCAAAAACTGCCGAGCGTAAGCCGAGAGTGACTCGACATAGCGCCGCTGGCCCTCGGCATAGATCGTGTCGAAGGCGAGCGAGGATTTGCCGGAACCCGACAGGCCGGTGAAGACCACGAGCTTGTCGCGCGGGATCGTCAGATCGACGTTTTTGAGATTGTGCTCTCTGGCGCCGCGGACCGCGATGACGCGGTTATCCACGGGCGGCGCGGTGCCTGAGAACAATGTGTCGAGATCGGCCTTGGTGGTCTTAGCCGAGGTCTTGCGCGGTGATTTCATCGAATGTGAAGCGGAGCGGCTAAAAGCCGGAATGAGCCAGACCTCTAGATAAGGGCTTCCGCAACGAAATGCGACTGTTTCGCCGCCGCAGCGGGCCTTCTCTCGGGCCGCGTCTCCGGCATGGTCAGGCTCGGGGAGAGCGGCCGATAGGCCTCGATCTCCTGCGTCATCAGCTTGACGAGCCTGGAATTCGCCGCCGTCTCGAGCCGGGCGGCGCGAACAAGCCGGGTCAAATCCGATTTTGTGCAGCCGATCTTGAAATAGCTCTTCGCCCGCTGCTCCAGCCGGTTCAAGCGCAGCATTTCCGATGTGGTCCGATAATCCATGACGCTCTCCATTCCACTGGATGAGCCGGGCCTCTGGCCGACTCAATTAACCATAGGAACAAATAGAGAACATCAGGGCGAAAGGATGTCAAATGGGATTTAGCGAAACGCGCAGCTTACCGTTCGGGCCATGACCAAGAAATTGTCTCGCCGTTGTGGACGAGCGTTTCGCCGAGAGGTTTTTCCAACAGAATCTGCCGGCATCCAGCGAGATGCCCGAGCGGCTCGATCAAGTCGCGGGCATGCGAGACGATTATGATTTGGGTATGCTGCGAAGCGTGTCCGATCAATCGCGCGAGCGGCGTGAGAAGAGAGGGGTGGAGGCTCGCTTCAGGTTCGTTGAGAACCATGAGCGGCGGCGGGCGAGGCGAAAGAAGCGCCGCGATCAGTAGCAGATAGCGAAGCGTCCCGTCAGACAATTCCGCCGTCTTCAAAGGACGCAGCAGACCGGGCTGCCGCATCAACAGCCCGAACGAACCGCCGACGTTCTCGACCTCTAGCCGACCGCCGGGAAAAGCATCATTGACGGAATCCGCGAGCCCATCTCGGTCGCCGATCTCGACAATCGTTTGAATGGCGGCAGGGAGATCGGCGCCATCGCTCGCGAGCACAGGTGTATATGTGCCGATCTGCGGCCGGCGCGCGGGCGCCTCCCGATCCGTTCGCAGCAGATCGTAGAAGCGCCATTCGCGCATCCGTTCGCGCAGAATGAGCAGTTCCGCGCCATCTGCCGGATCGGCGCAATGCGTCATCATGCTGTCGACCGAGGAAAGTTCAGTCGCACCGTCACGCCATTCACCGGTTTCCTTGCGGATGCGGACGAGCGGCCCGCGCCGTTCTGCGATGAGCCGCGCGCGTTTTAATTGCTCGCCGACCCAGAGGCTTTCGATTTTGATGACCGGATCAAGCGCAAAGAGAGAGGTCGTTGGGTGCATTGGCAGGCCAAGATCGATGGCATAGCCATAGTCCTCGCCCGAGAACCCCAATTTTAGACTGATCGGTTTTTTGCCGGACGGTGCCTTGAACAGGATGGATGCCGCTTTTCATCTCCCGCGACAGAATCTCGGGGCCTGCCCAGAGGCTCGACTGGAGTCCGCCTTCGGCGGCAAGTGATTGGATGATGCGGCCTTGGGCGACATCAGCCAAAAGGCGAAGCGCGCGATAAAGATTGGATTTGCCGCTGCCATTGGCGCCTGTCGCGACATTCAGCGGCCCAAGAGGTAGCGCGATGTCGCGCAACGAGCGGTAGCCGGAAATGGCAAGACGCGTGATCATCGGGAAAGACCCATCGGCCGCGAGGCGCAAGATTAGTTTGCGTCGTTCTCAATCCGGCGTCACCACGAGCGCAACTTCATGCGCCGATGTTCCGCTAAGTTCGATGATGTAGGGCGACGCGGCGAGATCGAACTTCACGCTCTTGGCGAGGCCGTCGCAGCCTTTGGCGCCGGTGAAGCCGGCGGATTTCAGCGTGTGGCCGTCCTGGATCACGTCGATCCACGCGCCTTGCGCCACGGTGATCCGATAGGTGCCCGCTTGTGGCGCGGGAGCATTCAGGAACCCGGCAAAGGAATCCGGATATTTCGGCGCCCGCGACGGGGCCGACGGCAAGTTCGCTTTGGCGAAAGGCGCGAGCGTCACGCTCACGGCCGCCGAGATTTGGGCGAGCGCCCCGCCCGAGGCGATTGGCGAAGCCTTCGCCAGCAAAGCGCGCTCCTGGTCGAGCGGCCATTTGAATGCGCTGCAGCCTGTCGGCTCCTGGGCCAGGGCTGGCGCCGGCGCCAGCAACGCAACAAGGAAGAGAGAACTCCGAACCATATTTTTCCCCTCCACGACGGCGCCAGATTTCCCCTTGCCCGGAGCGCGCCAGGCTGCTAGAACAAAACTAGAACATAAGCCGGCCGGTTGTCAATTGGTGTGGACAAGCGCGCGGGACTTTCGAACCGCCGGGCGCCTTGCGCGTAAGCTCAAAGATCACGAGATGATGGGCGGCAGGTCGAAGGCGTTAGGAGAAGAGCGATGGCGGGCAGCGTCAACAAGGTCATTCTGATCGGCAATTTGGGCCGCGATCCCGAAGTGCGGCGGCTGAATTCTGGCGACAGCGTCGTGAGTTTCGGTCTCGCGACGACGGAATCCTGGCGCGACAAGGCATCGGGCGAGCGCAAGGAACGCACCGAATGGCACAACGTCGTCATCTTCAATGAGAACCTCGGCAAGATCGCCGAGCAATATTGCAAGAAGGGCTCGAAGGTCTATCTCGAGGGCCAATTGCAGACGCGGGAATATACCGACAAGGACGGCAATCAGCGCAAGGTGACGGAAGTCGTCCTGCAGCGCTTCCGCGGCGAGCTGACGCTTCTCGATTCCCGCGGCAAGAGCGATTTCTCTGAGGATCGCGGCGGCGCTTTCGAAGCCTCTGGCGGCGCCAATTTCGGCCGTTCCTCACCAATGGAGAAGGGCGACAAGCGGCCCGCGGCCGCCGGCTCCGGCCGCGTCGCCGATATGATCGACGACGATATTCCGTTCTAGAAAAAGGTCCGGCTTCGCGTCTTCCGCCCTCCCTCCAGCGCTCCTCACGGAGCGCCGAGAGGGAACCGGCAACTTATTGAAAAGACGGCGGATTTTTACCGCCTTTCCGTACGCAAAAACTGGCAATCGGGGACGAGATCGCTTAGATTAGCGGCATAACCCGCAAGCTTGGATTGATCCACTTTGGCCGACACTGAAAACCCTGGCGCCGGAGGTCCGCAGGACTCCGACATCAAGCCGGTTTCTCTTTCCGATGAAATGCGCCGCAGCTATCTCGATTACGCGATGAGCGTGATCGTCTCGCGCGCGCTACCCGATGTGCGCGACGGCTTGAAGCCCGTGCACCGGCGCATTCTCTTTTCGATGTATGAGAACCGCTACACGCCGGATCGCCCCTACAACAAATCCGCGCGCGTCACCGGCGACACGATGGGCAAATACCATCCGCACGGCAATCTCGCGATCTATGACGCGCTGGTGCGCATGGCGCAGCCGTTCTCGATGCGTCTGCCGCTGATCGACGGGCAAGGCAATTTCGGCTCGATCGACGGCGATCCGCCCGCGGCCGAACGCTATACCGAAGTGCGGCTCGCCACCGCAGCCATTCCGCTTCTCGACGATCTCGACAATGAGACGGTCGATTTCCAGCCGAACTACGATGGCCGCGAGCGCGAGCCGACCGTCCTTCCCGCGAAATTCCCCAATCTTCTCGTCAATGGCGCGGGCGGCATTGCTGTCGGCATGGCGACGAACATTCCGCCGCATAATCTCGGCGAAGTCATCGATGCCGTCATCGCGCTGATTGACCGGCCCGACATCGGCATCGAAGAGCTGATGGAGATCATTCCGGGTCCGGATTTTCCGACCGGCGGCCATATCCTCGGCCGCGTCGGTATCAAGGGCGCCTATATGCTCGGCCGCGGTTCGATCCTGGTCCGCTCCAAAGTTGAGATCGAAGAAATCCGCAAGGAGCGCGAGGCGATCCTCGTCACCGAAATTCCCTATCAGGTCAACAAGGCGACGCTGATCGAGAAGATCGCCGAATTGGTGCGCGAGAAGCGCATCGAAGGCATCTCCGACCTTCGCGATGAATCCGATCGCGATGGCATGCGCATCGTCATCGAATTGAAGCGCGACGCCGTTGCCGATGTCGTCTTGAACCAGCTCTGGCGCTTCACCGCCATGCAATCGAGTTTTCCGGCCAATATGATCGCGCTCAACGGCGGCCGGCCGGAAACGCTGACGCTGAGGAACTTCCTCACCGCCTTCGTCGATTTCCGCGAACAGGTCGTGACAAGGCGGATCAAATTCCTGCTGAACAAGGTGCGCGATGCGGCGCATCAGCAAGTGGGCCTTGCGATCGCCGTCGCCAATATTGACGAAGTCATTCGTCTCATCCGCTCGTCTGCCGATACGGCCGCGGCACGCGAAGCCTTGATGGCGCGCGATTGGGCGGCGCGCGACATGGCGCCGCTCATTGCGCTCATCGCCGATCCGCGCCATGGCATTTCGGCCGAAGGCACCTGCCGGCTGTCGGAAGCGCAAGCGCGCGGCATTCTCGAATTGCGCCTGCAACGCCTGACCGCGCTCGCGCGTGAAGAAATCGCCGAAGTGCTGGAAAAGCACGCGGCCGAAATCGCCGATTATCTCGATATTTTGGGGTCGCGCACGCGGCTCTTCGGCATCATCAAGGACGAACTTCAAGCGATCAAGGCAGAGCATGCGACGCCGCGGCGGACGCAGATCATTGATGTCGAAGCCGAAGTCGAAGACGAAGATCTGATCCAGCGCGAAGACATGGTCGTCACCGTCTCGCACACGGGCTATGTGAAGCGCGTGCCGCTCTCCGCCTATCGCGCGCAGCGGCGCGGCGGCAAAGGCCGCTCCGGCATGCAGACGCGCGATGAGGATTTCGTCGCCCGCCTCTTCGTCGCTTCGACCCATACGCCGGTTCTCTTCTTTTCCTCGCTCGGCCAGGTCTACAAAGAGAAGGTCTGGCGGCTGCCGCTCTCCGCGCCGCAGGCGCGCGGCAAGGCGCTTGTCAACATTCTCGCGCTCGATCCCGGCGAGCGGATCACCACCATCATGCCGCTGCCGGAAGACGAGGCGGGATGGGATAAGCTCGATGTGATGTTTGCGACGACGGGCGGCGGCGTCCGCCGCAACAAGCTTTCCGATTTCACCCAGGTCTATCGTGCCGGCAAGCTCGCCATGCGGCTCGACGAAGGCGAAGAGATCGTCGACGTGCAGATCTGCACCGAAGACGACGACGTTCTTCTCACGACGACCAACGGGCAATGCATCCGTTTCCCGGTGACCGACGTGCGCGTCTTCAAGGGCCGCGATTCCATGGGCGTGCGCGGTATTGCGCTGGGCGAGGGCGATCGCGTGATTTCGCTCGCGATCCTGCGCCACATCGAGGCCGAGAGCGCGGAGCGCATGGCCTATCTGAAAATGCGCCGCGCGGTCGCGGGCGAAGCGACGCTCGAAGGCGGGGCGGAAAACGGCGTCGATGAGGCCGGCCAAGAGGAGGCGGGCGAGGACGCCCAAGCCGGTACGCTGCCGCCCGAGCGCTATGCCGAAATGTCGGCCAAGGAAGAGATCATTCTCACGGTCTCCGCCAATGGCTATGGCAAGCGCACATCGTCTTATGAATATCGGATCACGGGACGCGGCGGCAAAGGCATTGTCGCCATGGCGGTCAATCAGCGCAACGGCAAGCTTGTCGCCTCAATGCCGGTCGAAGAGAGCGACGAGATCATGCTGGTGACGAATGGCGGCCAGCTGATCCGCTGCCCCGTCGAAGACATTCGCATCGCTGGACGCGGCACGCAGGGCGTCATCGTCTTCGATACGGCGGAAGGGGAGCAGGTCGTCAGCGTCGAGCGCATCGGCGAAGAAGATGCCGGCGAAGAGAATGGCGACATCTGAGCGTAGGGTGCTCAGGGCTCTTCCGGCTTTTCCAGAATGTGGCTCAGCAATTCATTGAGCGACGGCTTCGGGTCGATCACGAGCGCATCGTCGGACGTCTCACCCGTCTCTTCGCTTTTGATGCCAGCCAGTAGCTGATCGAGCGCCGAGTCTTGCGGCGGCGCGTGCGACTCGACTTGCGGCGTGCTCGTCATCTCCGAGCCGTCGGGCAGAGTGGGGGCGCTCGATGCCTGATAAAACTCCTCGCCCTCGGCCTGCTCCTCCGCCTCCGGCTGCTCTTCCAGCGAGGCATCGAGCCAGGCCTGCTGCCGGCGACGTTCCTCGTCGTCCTCGCCGATCGCCTGAACGCGGTCGGCGTCGTCGTCCTGCTTTTTGCGCATCAGGCGCGAATCGACCGGCGCGCTCGCCTGGAGCGGCAGGGGATTGAGACGCGACACATGCATTGGACTCTCCCAAAGGCATGGAGCGCAACTCTAGGTTCGCGAAACTTGCGCGAGGCTGACAAAAATCGGGAAAACTTGTCCTTTTCCCGCGGCGAATCTGCGCGGGGCAAAAGAAAACGGCGGCAAGTGACTTTGATCCACGTCACAGGCAGGCGAAAGGGGCGATGCTAGACGAGCTCTGCGGCAAGCACGGAGCCTCCATCATGACAGCATCGATCTTCATCGCCCGTCTCCTGGGGCCGCTCTTTCTCCTCCTCGGCTTTGCCATGTTGCTAAAGCCCGCACATTTTCGCGCGATTATGGAGGATTTCCTTCGCAGCCCGGCGATGATTTATCTCGCCGGTTTCTTTGGACTCCTCGGCGGGATCGCGCTCGTGCTCACCCATAATCTCTGGGTGGCCGACTGGCGCGTGATCATCACGCTGATCGGCTGGCTCACGATTGTCCGCGCGCTCGTCGCCGTTTACGCGCCGGAGCTCGTTGCGAAGGCGGGATCGGCACTGCTCGCGAATCGGCAGCTTCTCTACGCCTTCGAAGCGCTCGACCTCGTTCTTGGCCTGGCGATGACCTATTTCGGTTATTTCGCCTGAGGGCTGAGGCCCTTAGGCGATCAGCACTTTGGTCGCTTCCTCGCCGCGGCCGAGAGTGGCGAGGACTTTGGCGATGATGCCCTTCGCGTCCATGCCGCAATTGGCATAGAGCTTTTCCGGCTTGTCCTGGTCGATGAAGACATCGGGCAGAACCATCGAGCGGAACTTGAAGGCGCGCGGCGCGCGTCCGTCGAGCATACCTTCTTCGAGCAGCGCTTGGCCGACGAAGGAGCCGAAACCGCCGACCGAGCCTTCTTCCAGCGTGATCAGAACCTCATGATGCTGCACGAGGCGGCGGATGAGATCGAGATCGAGAGGTTTGGCGAAACGCGCATCGGCAACGGTGGTCGAGATGCCACGTGCGGACAAATCCTCGGCCGCCTTCAGCGCCTCGGCCAGCCGTGTGCCGAAGGAGAGGAGCGCGACCTTATTGCCTTCGCGCAGGACGCGGCCTTTGCCGATCGGCAGGACTTCGCCGCGTTCAGGCATATCGATGCCGACGCCTTCGCCGCGCGGATAACGGAAGGCGATCGGGCCATCGTTATAGGCGACAGCGGTCGCGACCATATGCACGAGTTCGGCTTCGTCCGCCGCGGCCATGACGACCATGCCCGGCAGAATGCCGAGATAGGAGACATCGAACGTGCCGGCATGCGTCGCGCCGTCGGCGCCGACCAGGCCCGCGCGGTCGATGGCGAAGCGCACCGGCAGTTTCTGGATCGCGACGTCATGGACGACCTGATCGTAAGCGCGCTGCAGGAAGGTTGAATAGATGGCGCAGAAAGGTTTGTAGCCCTCGGTCGCGAGGCCGGCGGCAAAAGTCACCCCATGCTGCTCGGCGATGCCGACATCGAAGGTGCGATCCGGAAAAGCCTTTTCGAAAATATCGAGGCCGGTGCCGGACGGCATCGCCGCCGTGATCGCAACGATCTTGTCGTCGCGCTGCGCTTCCTTCACCAGCGCGTCGGCGAAGACGCGGGTGTAGGAGGGCGCATTGGCCTTCGGCTTCACCTGCACGCCGGTGACGACATCGAAAGTGTTGACGGCGTGATGCTTGTCGCTCGCGGCTTCGGCCGGGGCATAGCCCTTGCCCTTCTGCGTGACGACATGAACCAGGATCGGGCCGCCTTCCGCATCGCGCACGTTTTTCAGGACGGGCAGGAGATGGTCGAGGTTGTGGCCGTCGATCGGGCCGACATAATAGAAGCCGAGTTCTTCGAACATCGTGCCGCCGGACCAGAAATTACGCGCGAATTCCTCGGTCTTGCGGGCGCGGTCGTAGACGAATTTCGGCAGATGGCGGCCGAGCTGTTTCGCCGCTTCGCGCACGGTGCGATAGGTGCCGCCGGAGACGAGGCGGGCGAGATAGGCGGAGAGCGCGCCGGCCGGCTGCGCAATCGACATCTCGTTGTCGTTCAAGATGACGATGAGGCGCGAATGCATCGCGCCGGCATTGTTCATCGCCTCATAGGCCATGCCCGCCGACATGGCGCCGTCGCCGATCACGGCGATGACGTGGTTGTCCTTCTTCGCCAATGTGCTGGCGACCGCCATGCCGAGACCGGCCGAAATCGAGGTCGAGGAATGCGCCGCGCCGAAGGGGTCGTATTCGCTCTCGGAGCGCTTGGTGAAACCCGAAAGGCCGCCGCCCTTGCGCAGCGTGCGGATGCGGTCGCGCCGGCCGGTCAAAATCTTATGCGGATAGGATTGGTGGCCGACGTCCCAGATCACGCGGTCGTCCGGCGTGTTGAAGACGTAATGGAGCGCGACGGTCAGCTCGATGACGCCCAATCCGGCGCCGAGATGGCCGCCGGTCACAGAGACGGCGTCGATCGTCTCACGCCGCAGCTCGGCCGCAACCTGGGCCAGATTGGACTCCGGCAACCGGCGCAGATCCGCCGGCGTCGGGATGGTGTCCAAAAGAGGAGTCTTGGAAGATGTTGTCACGGGCGCCTCATCAATCGCTTCTTTTTGTGATCACGGGGTTCCGATGAACTCCGGCGGCGACCTCAGCCTGTGGCGAGATCCCGGCCCGTGACCGTTGCTCATAATCTAGGGGTATTCGCCGATAAGTCTAAACGGCCCTCGAAGCTTCTTCGCCCCCCAAGCGCGGCTTCCGACCTATTCATTCGCTCCGTCTCAGAGTTTAGTCGCAATCGGCTCGAATGGGTTCGACTTCATTAGCAAAGGGTTAAGTCGTCTAATTTGCCCGATGGGGGCGAATACATCAAGGTTCAAAGCATCGAATAGGGCCGGCCCCGCTTGGAATAGGACATTTTGCGCCTCTTGGGCGCTGCCCAGGTCGGGCTTAGCCACCCTCCGAGCCTGCCCCGCCTAGGCTGGGCATCCGGCTAATTTGTGGCCACTCGACCTCTGCCGAAGAATGAAGTTAGGCTTCCGGGGACGTTTTGGCGAATGCCGTGGCCCGGGTCTTCACCATGATGGCCGGGCGGAAGCGGAAAGGGATGGATCATGGATTTGCTCAATGTCCTCGCGCCAGTTCCGATGCCCACCAGCCATCCGATCATTCATCAGTTGCGCCATGGCTGGGCGTGGTTCGTGACCGTCGGCCTGCTCGTCGCCTTGCTCGGAGTCGTGGCTCTTGTGCTGGTCGTTTCGGCGACCGTAGCCTCGGTGGTGATTATCGGCGTGCTAATGATCATCGCCGGCGGTGCCGAAATCGTGATGGGCATCAAGTCCCACAGTCTCTCGAGCTTCTTCCTCTGGATTTTCGGCGGCGGCGCTTACATTGCAGTTGGCGCCTTCGCGCTGGTGCAGCCTTTGATCGCGGCGACGCTCTTCACCCTCGTGCTCGGCATCGGCATGATCGTCATCGGCTTGATCCGCGTCTATATCGGCAGCCATTTGTGCGACAAGACGCGGGTGTCCGTGATGCTCGCGGGCCTAGCCGCGGCGCTCGTCGGCGTCTTCATCCTGGTCGGCTGGCCGACGAACAGTTTCGTCGTCCTCGGCGTTCTTCTCGGCCTCGATCTGCTCGTCTGGGGCGTGAGCTGGATCGTTCTCGGTCTCAGGCTGCACTCGCATCACTCCCACTACATTCAAACCGCGGCGCAATAGGCAACCCTTTGGCTATATTGCCGTTCCGCGTTGCTGTATGGCAAAGGTGAGAAGACCTTGAGCAAAAGCGGCGCGCGGGAGCGAGGTCGCGCCGCGCGGCATCCGGGACGATCTGAACATGACGAAATGGGTCTACACCTTCGGCGACGGTCAAGCGGAAGGCGCAAGCCGCATGCGCGATATTCTCGGCGGCAAGGGCGCTAATCTCGCGGAGATGGCGAATCTCGGCCTCCCGGTGCCGCCGGGCTTTACGATTGTCGCCGACGTCTGTTCCTATTTCTACGCGAACAACAAATCTTATCCGCCGGAACTCGCGCCGCAGGTCGAAGCGGCGCTCACGCATATCGGCAAACTGACCAAACGCGCCTTCGGCGATCAGAATCATCCGCTGCTCGTCTCTGTGCGCTCCGGTGCCCGCGCATCCATGCCGGGCATGATGGATACGGTTTTGAATCTCGGCCTCAACGATCAGACGGTCGAGGCGCTCGCAAGGGACGCCGACGATGCGCGTTTTGCTTATGATTCCTATCGCCGCTTCATTCAGATGTATTCCGACGTGGTGCTTGGCATCGAGCATTATCAGTTCGAGGACATTCTCGAACATTTCAAGGAGAGCCAAGGCTTTCTGCTCGATACCGAACTGTCGGCGCAGGACTGGCACGCGATGATCCGCGCCTATAAGGTGAAGGTCGAATCGGTGCGTGGTGCGCCGTTCCCGCAAGATCCGAACGAGCAGCTCTGGAGGGCGATCGGCGCCGTCTTCGGCTCATGGATGAATCAGCGCGCCATCACCTATCGGCGGCTGAACGACATTCCAGAAAGCTGGGGAACCGCGGTCACCGTGCAAGCCATGGTCTTCGGCAATATGGGCGAGACCTCGGCGACGGGCGTCGCGTTCACCCGCAATCCCTCGACCGGCGCGAAGGAGCTTTACGGCGAATTCCTCATCAATGCGCAGGGCGAGGACGTCGTCGCCGGCATCAGGACGCCGCAGAACATCACCGAGGCTGCGCGCATCGAGGCCGGGTCCGAGAAGCCTTCGATGGAAAAGGCGCTGCCGGAGGTCTTCGACGAATTCATGCGCGTGACCGAGCGGCTCGAGAAACATTACCGCGACATGCAGGACATGGAGTTCACCGTCGAGCGCGGCAAACTCTGGATGCTGCAGACCCGCTCCGGCAAAAGGACTGCGAAGGCATCGCTGCGCATGGCCGTTGAAATGGCCAATGAAAGTTTCATCACGCGCGAAGAGGCGGTCGCGCGGATCGATGCGGCTTCGCTCGATCAGCTTTTGCATCCGACGCTCGATCCCAATGCCGAGCGCAAAATCATCGCGAGCGGATTGCCGGCCTCGCCTGGCGCCGCCTGCGGCGAGATCGTCTTTTCTTCAGACGAGGCCGAGCAAGTTCGTCACGCCGGCCACAAGGTCATTCTGGTTCGCGTCGAAACGAGCCCCGACGACATTCATGGCATGCATGCGGCGGAAGGCATTTTGACGACGCGCGGCGGAATGACGTCGCATGCCGCCGTCGTCGCCCGCGGCATGGGCAAGCCCTGCGTCTCGGGCGCCGGTTCAATCCGCGTCAATTACGAGGCCGGCACGATGAGCGTCGCCGGCAAGACATTCAAGGCCGGCGATGTCATCACCGTCGATGGCTCGACGGGGCAGGTGATCGAAGGCTCCGTGCCGATGCTGCAGCCGGAACTCTCCGGCGATTTCGCCACCATCATGGAATGGGCGGACAAAGTACGCCGCATGGGCGTGCGCGCCAATGCCGAGACGGAAGCCGACGCCAAGATGGCGCGCAAATTCGGCGCCGAAGGCATCGGCCTCTGCCGCACCGAACATATGTTCTTCGAATCCGACCGCATCATTGCGGTTCGCGAGATGATCTTGGCGAGCGATGTCGAAGGCCGCCGCGCGGCGCTTGCCAAACTGCTGCCGATCCAGCGCGGCGATTTTGCTGCGCTTTTTGAGATCATGGCCGGCCTGCCGGTGACGATCCGGCTGCTCGATCCGCCGCTGCATGAATTTCTGCCGCATACGGACGCCGAGATCGCCGAAGTCGCCGCAGCCATGGGCGTGTCGCCGGACAAGCTGCAACGGCGCGCGGCGGAATTGCACGAGTTCAATCCGATGCTCGGCTTTCGCGGCTGCCGGCTCGCCATCGCCTTTCCTGAAATCGCGAAAATGCAGGCGCGCGCGATTTTCGAGGGCGCCATCGCCGCGAAGAAGAAAACCGGCGCCATGCCTCACCCCGAGATCATGGTGCCACTCATCGTCACCAAGCGCGAACTCGATCTGATCAAGGCAGACATCGACGCCATGGCCGCCGCCGTCGCCAAGGAAACGGGCGAGACCCTTTCCTATTCCGTCGGCACGATGATCGAGTTGCCGCGCGCCTGTTTGCAGGCCGAAGCCATTGCCGAGACGGCGGAGTTCTTTTCGTTCGGTACCAACGATCTGACACAGACCGGCCTCGGCATCTCGCGCGACGATGCCGGCTCCTTCCTCGGCACCTATACGGCGCGCGGAATTCTGCCGCAGGACCCCTTCGTTACCATCGATCAGCAAGGGGTGGGCGAATTGGTCGAAATCGCGATTACGCGCGGGCGAAAATCTCGGCCCGACATCAAGCTTGGGATCTGCGGCGAGCATGGCGGCGACCCCGCCTCGATCGCCTTTTTCGAAAAAATCGGCCTGACTTATGTCTCGTGTTCGCCGTTCCGGGTGCCGATCGCGCGTCTTGCGGCGGCGCAAGCGGCGCTCGGAGCGGGCAATGCCGGCGGAACGGCCTAAGGCGGACTGACCCATTCTGAGACGTCGTTACACTTTAAGTCGTAAACGACCTTTCAAGCTTAAACGGCGATAACCATCCAAGAGCGGCGATGAGTTTTTGGCTGTGATTTTTTCGGCACAGCGTCGCCCGCGCGGGGTTTGGTGTGCGTTTGGGTCTGTTCCGGATCAGTTGGGCAATGGGCGTTGTCGCGCCCTGGTGCCTCGGTGTCGGCCTTCTCGTCTCCTTTTCGGCCGATGCCGGCCAGGACATGACGTACGGCGCGACGCTGGCTCCGGTCAGTCTTCAGACCATTCTGCAACCCGCCGATCTCATCCCCAATCAAATCGACGGCATGCCGCTCGCCCTCATTAAAGCGGGTCCCGCGGTGGGCGATCAAGAGGCGCGCCTCGAACTCGGCGAGTCCGAAGAGTTCAGCGAGCGGAAGGACGAGATCCTTCCGCGCATCGCCTTCAAACCTCATTCCCATATTGAAGCGCATTGGGCTCCCGACATCGACCGCAGCAACAAAGGCGATCCTCTGATCGGCTTGCGTCCAAGTTTCGACAGCGAGCTGCGCCAAAACGGCAGTCTCAAAAAAGTTCTCGCTTCCGATCTTCTCTTCGATCACGACGATCAGTGGCCGACGAGCGCCTTTGCGGCCTCCGAAGGCGACTTTGCCGGCCCCGACGCTGTCGCGCATTTCGAACCTTGGCCCGAGGGCGAAAATCCGACGACGGCGCATTCCGTCGCCGATGCCTCGCCGCAGCAGGGGGTAACATCGTTCATCACCATGCGTCCGGCGGCGATCACCGAACGGTTGATGCAAGGCGCAACTCCGCTGGTTCCGCGCGCCGTTGGGCTTGCCTCGACCACGCCGGCGCCCGCCGATGCGACGCCGGTCGAAGTCTATGCCGCAGCCGGATTGCCGAAGGATATGACGGTGGTCCCGGCCGATCGTCCGGATTACGCTGCCCTCGTTGGCCAGGACCAGTCCGCCAGCGAAAAGCACTGCCTGGCGGAGGCGATCTATTTCGAAGCGCGCGGCGAGCCTCAGGAAGGCCAGGCGGCGGTCGCCCAAGTCGTGCTTAACCGCGTTTCGAGCGGCCTTTATCCTTCGACCATCTGCGGCGTGGTTTTCCAGAACCGCAGCCATTACCACGGCTGTCAATTCTCCTTCGCCTGCGAAGGCCGTTCACTGCGGGTGACAGAGCCGGAGGCCTGGGCTTCAGCGATGCATGTCGCCGACGAAGTCACCGCCGGCAGAACCTATGTCGCCGATGTGGGCGCGGCGACGCATTACCACGCCGATTACGTTCGCCCGCAGTGGTCGCACCGGCTCAAACGGCTGGATGCGATCGGCCATCACATCTTCTACGAGCTACGGCCGGGGCAGACCTGAGCCGCCGGGGCCGGTCGCATCGAATACCAAATTCAGATTCAGCGCCGGAGCAAAAACTCTGTCATCGCGCCCGGTTCGAAAACGCCTCGGCTGTCGGTCGTCGGAAATTCCTCGCGAAGCCGCTCGATTCCGAATGCATCCAGCGTGACGTCCCGGTACTTTTCGACGATTTCGTCATACGCATCGGCTAGCACCGTGGAACCCGAATCGAGCCCGCGAACGACCGCAAACGCTGTCGGCGGGCAATCAAGTATGGTGACGTCGAGGTCGGGACGAAAATCGCGCAGAATAGGCAACAGCTTCCACACGTCGCCCGCCCACCATGTCCGCGTGGCCGGATCGCTGCGGCGTTCGAAAGTCGGTTCGCGATTTGCAATCTCGGTATTGACCGGATGGCAATCGTGCAGCGTGACGATCGTGCCCTTATGCGAATATTTCTCAGTGTTCATAAAGTCGCGCAGAAGATATTCGAACTGATGCATGCCATCGAGGAAGGCGAGATCGACGCCGTCCGGAAGAAAAGTTTTAAGATTGTGCCGCGCGAAGAAATCATCGGATGTCATTTGAAATAAATACGTCTCCGGCCGCTGGCCGAGCGGATCGACGCGTATTTGAAACCGCGGATCGACCGCCACCGCCCGACAGCGGGCAAGCGACAGAGTCACCCCCTCGAACACGCCTATTTCCAGATAACCCGACGGCTTGCACACCAGATGAATTTGATTCAGGTAGTGGCAATAATAGATGCCCTGGTGGTATTTGCTGATCGACACCGGAATATTCAGGTCGACGTTCACCTGATAGCTAGGAGACCACGCTTTTGGTTTGAGCTCTTCCATTCAAATACCGGCGCAATTGTCTCAGGTTTCGCGGAAAAGGCCCGCTGCATGCCTCGAAATCAAATTACACCGTCGCGCGCAGGCGTGGAAGGGGCGAGCCACAACGGTTGCAAAGCCGGGTGGCACGTGATGTAGTTTGTCCGATTGGGCTTGCCTCGACCACGCCGGCGCCGGCCGATCGTCCCGATTAAGCGGCGTTGATCGGCCAGGATCAATCCGCCAGCGAAAAGGACTGCCTCGCGGAGGCGATCTATTTCGAGGCGCGCGGCGAGCCTGAGGAAGGGCAGGCGGCGGTCGCCCAAGTCGTCCTCAACCGCGTCTCGAGCGGCCTTTATCCCTCAAGTATTTGCGGCGTGGTTTTCCAGAACCGCAGCCATTACCACGGCTGTCAATTCTCCTTCGCCTGCGAAGGCCGTTCACTGCGGGTGACGGAGCCAGAGGCCTGGGCCTCCGCACAGCGCGTCGCCGACGAAGTTACCGCCGGCAGAACCTATGTTGCCGATGTGGGCGCGGCGACGCACTACCACGCCGATTACGTCCGCCCACAGTGGTCGCGCCGGCTCAAGCGATTGGATGTCATTGGCCATCACATATTCTACGAGCTGCGGCCCGGACAAACCTAACTGGGCAGACCTGAGGCCGCCCGATCAGGGCGCGCCGATTAATTTTGCGCGACAACGCAAAACGGCCATTTTCCGTCTCAATATGACACCACCTTCAGCACGGGGACGCGGCGGGATTGCCCGCCGAGCTAATCCTTTTGCGTTGGTTCGCTTTTTGCGCCTTCCTTGGCGAACCTGCGGCGCGCGGAGGGTGGACATTCGGTCCGAGGGCAGTCCGGAATCGGCAAAAAGGCCATTAACCGGCGCCGAAACATTGCAAAAAAAGCGAAGCGGCCAAGCTCCATTGAGGAATATCCTCGCTTTCAAGCCTTATTCGAAATGGTCTATGGTCCACGCAATAGAGATCGCCCGGAGGATCGCTGCTTGTCTTCGCATTTTTTGAAATCGCGCACCGGCTTGCTTCTCAGCACCGCGCTGTTTGTCGCGGCGTTCGCAGCCAGCCCAGCGCTTGCGCGCGAACATGAAAATTTTGCCGTTTCCTCGCCCTTTGAAGTCGGCGACAGCCCGACCGGCAATTATCTCGCCGGCCTGATCGCCGGGGCCGACCGCGACACGGTCGCAGCCGCGACCTTTTTCAGAGAGGCGCTGCGCGCCGATCCGCGCAATCCACAATTGCTCGAACGCACCTTCGTCGCAGCCGTCTCCAACGGCAATATGGAGGAGGCTTTCAGCCTCGCCGATCGCCTGATCGCGCGCGACCCGAACAATGGACTTGCCCATCTCGCGCTCGGCGTGAAGGAGATCAAGGCGCATCAATATTCCGCGGCGCGCGCCCAGATCGTGAAAAATAACAGCGGCGAGCAGGGCGACCTGACCGCGACGCTGCTCGCGGCCTGGACTTACGCCGGCGGTGGCGAGACGCAAAAGGCGATCGATCTCCTCGATCAGCTGCATGATCCGAGCTTCGCGATTTTCCGCTACTATCACGAGGCGCTTATCGCCGACGTCAACAAGGACAACGCGAATGCCGAAAAGGCCTACGCGGCGGCTTATGACATCGACAAGAACACGCTGCGGCTCGTCGATGCCTATGGCCGCTTTCTGAGCCGCGAAGGCAAGAATGCTCAGGCGACGAGCGTCTACCAGGACTTCGAACAGGTTCTGCCCGATCATCCCATGGTGACGAGTGCCTTGGCGCAGCTCAAGGCCGGCAAGAAGCTCGATCCATTGATTGCGACGCCGGAGCAGGGTGCGGCCGAAGTTCTTTATGGGCTTGGCGCCGCCGGCAGCCGGCAGGGCGATGAGCTGGCTGCCTTGCTCTATCTGCGGCTGTCGCTTTATCTCGACCCCGACAACAGCCTCGCGATCCTGATGCTCGGCGATTTCTACGAGCGCACTAAGCAGAATGAACAGGCAATCGACGTCTACGAAACGGTGCCCGATAGCGATCCTCTGCGCCTCACCGCCGATATCGAGACGGCGCAGGTTCTGGAAAATCTCGGCCGCACCGACGAGGCGACCCAATATCTCGACAAGATCGCGTCAGGCCATCCGGACAATGAGGACGTGCTCTCCGCGCTTGGCAATCTGCAACGCGCCCATAAACATTATGCCGAGGCGGTCGCGACCTACACCAAAGCGATCGCGCAATCGAAGAAGCCTGCTAATGCCATCTGGCCGCTCTACTATTTCCGCGGCATCTCCTATGAGAGGCAGAAGCAGTGGCCGCCGGCCGAGGCCGATTTCAAACATGCGCTGGATCTTTTCCCCGATCAGCCGCTGGTGATGAACTATCTCGGCTACAGCTGGGTCGACCAAGGCATGCATCTCGACGAGGCCTTTCCGATGTTGCGCCGCGCAGTGGAGCTGCGCCCGACCGACGGCTATATCGTCGACAGCCTCGGCTGGGCAGATTACAAGCTCGGTCATTACGACGAGGCGGTAAAGGAGCTTGAGCGCGCCGTCGATCTCAAGCCGGGCGATCCCGTCATCAACGATCATCTCGGCGATGCCTATTGGCAGGTCGGCCGCAAGCTCGAAGCGCACTTCCAATGGAATCATGCGCGCGACCTCAATCCCGACCCCGAAGACCTGCCGAAAATTCTCCAGAAGATCGAGCATGGCCTCGATGCGAGCGGCAAGCCGGCAGCGGAAGCCACGGCCCAAAAGAGCGGCGGCTGATGCATGAGCCAGACGCGCGGCTCGCGAAAAGCCGCGCGATTTCGGATTCAATCATGTGCGATGCCGATGGTATGATCGCGCGTGCCTTCCTTCGACCGAGCCCGTGCTTCTCACAGATCGCGCCCCCGCTAAAATCAATCTGACCTTGCATGTCCTCGGCCGCAGGGCCGATGGCTATCATCGGCTGGAAAGCCTCGTCGCCTTTTCGCGCAGCGGCGACACGCTGTCGCTTCTCCCCGGCGACGCGCCGAAACTGTCGATCAGCGGCCCGACCGCGCCGGCCTCGGGCGATCCCGGCGACAATCTCGTTCTCAAGGCCGCGCGCAAACTTGCCGAGCGTGTTGACGGTCTTCGGCTTGGCGCCTTTCATCTTGTGAAGAACCTGCCTGTCGCGGCCGGCATTGGCGGCGGCTCGTCCGATGCCGCCGCAGCGCTGCGGCTTCTGGCGCGCGCCAATCATCTTGCGCTCGACGATCCGCGGCTTCTCGAGGCCGCAGCAGCGACAGGCTCGGACGTTCCTGTGTGTCTTGCCGCCAAGGCGCGCATGATGACAGGTGTCGGCGAACACTTGGGACCCATCCTCGATCTGCCGGCGCTGCCGACGCTGATCGTCAATCCGCGTCAGGCGCTGGCGACGAAGGATGTTTTCGCGCGCATGAATATTTTAGCCGGAACGGACACCGGCTTTGCCGCGCATCCCAAGATCACGAGCGGACTCGACTCCGCCGCGCTTATCGCGCTCTTGAAGAAGGGCCGCAACGATATGGAAGACGCGGCCTGCGTTCTCGCGCCCGTCGTCGGCGACATCCTGGCGATTCTTTCCGCGGCGCCGGGCTGCAAGCTCGCGCGCATGTCGGGCTCGGGCGCGACATGCTTTGCACTTTTTCCTGACTGTCGCTCTGTCGCCAAAGCGCGGCGTGCGATCCTCGCCGCGCATCCCGACTGGTGGGTGAAGGCGGCGATGTTGAATTGAATCGAGCCATTTACAAGCCAAAGGGATAAAGGTCCAAATCCCCTTTCGCGTGTTCGGCGCGAAGCGGCGTGACGGCGGTGGTTTCTTCGAACCAGAGATAAGCGTCGAACTGTTCGGGCAGAACCGCCTCGAAATAATGGCTGGAGAATTCCGTCTCCGGCCGATAGATCACGCCGATCGCGCGCTCAAGTCTAGGACCCGTGAGCCTTTCGCGCAGATCACGGCATTCGTGAGTGCGCCAATCGGTCAAGGATCGGGCGAGGCCGGACTTGCGGAACAGATATTCATAGCTGTCCTCGCGCGCCGGCAGAACCGTCTTGATCTCCACCGGCCCATCCCATTCTGAAGCTGCCGCGACCGTGCCGCGATCGGTGCCGAAGCCGATGAGAACGGCGTTGTCTCCATAGCTGCGCCGACACAGCTCGCCGATGTTGAATTCGCCTGCCCATCCCATCGATGTCGCCGCGGCGTTTCCGATATGAGAGTTATGTGCCCAGACGACGGCCTTGGCCTCAGGGCCGCGCCGCTGCAGAACATATTGCAGCGTGTCGAACATATGCCGGTCGCGCAGATTCCAGGAGTCCGTCGAACTCCAATACATGGTTCGATAATAGCGCTCGGCAGCGCGGATGATGCGCGCGTTCTGGGCGGCATCGAAATAGTCTTCGCCGTCCTGCCGCAGATAGTCGAAGCGTCGATTCAACAAGTCGCGCAGCTGTTCGACGACCACATCTTCGCAAGCGTCGCGGCCGGAGAGGACGGCTCGTCCATAGCGGGCGGGATCGTTTTGCCAAGGCGTGAGACAGCCATAGCGCTCGCGCGCCTTGGCTGCGCTCTCCGGGTCAACCCGATCGAGATAGGCGAGCACGGCGGCAATCGATCCGTGCATACTGTAGACATCGAGTCCGCGAAACTCGACTTGTGAATCCCGCGGCCGGTTTTCGTTGTAGCCACGTAGCCAAGAGGTGAACGCGACCATTTCGAGATTGCGCCACATCCAGGTTGGGAAGCGCGCAAAGGGTGGCTCGGGCGCGGTGACCGCCGGCCCATGGCGAATATAGCGGTCGATGCTGGCCGCATCCGGCCAGTCGGCTTCGACGGCCACGATTGTAAAGCCATGCTGCTCGATGAGGCGTTTCGTGATCGTGGCGCGCGCGCGGTAGAATTCCGATGTGCCATGGCTGGCTTCGCCGAGCAGGACGACCTTTGCGTCGCCGAAGCGGTCGAAGGCCTGGCCAAAGCTCGCGACATCGGGAGAGGGCAGGTGCTCGCCTTTGGCGGCGAGGTCTTGGGCGAGTTCGCGCAGGCTGATGTCGCGCGCATGTTCGGCAACGGGTGAAAGCGCCATGGCTGGTCCTTCCTGCAGAACTGGCGAAACTGCGCTTGCGATCGATTATGTGATGCTGCCCAATTCCACATCCGCCTGAAATGGTCGTTGATCTGGATCAGCGACAAGGCAGCGCTGCGTGCGACTTCTTATCTCTAAATTTCTATAAGGGAGGCGAAGATGCCCAATCAGAACAACATGCATTTCTACCTCAACTGGGCTAAGGAGCGGATCGACGAGATGGATGCGCTCTTGGCGTCTCTGGAAGACAAAGCCAAAGACGTTCAGGCGGAATCCCGTGGGAAGGCCGAGCGCCTCATTGCCGATTTGCAGACGAAGCGCGCCGAATTCCAAGCGGCATTCAATAAACAGGCGGAGGCGGGCGAAGCCACTGTGCAGCGCACTCGGACTCAGCTCGAAACCATGTGGAACAGTTTCCAGGCCGAAGCCCAGAAATATCTGGAAACCTTCGGCAAGCAGGTCGATCAGCAGCAACGGGTCTTCCAGGACGTGGCCAGTGCGCAGTTGAAGGCCTGGCGCGATGCGGCTGAGACGCTGCACGGTGCCGCTGCGGAATTCCAATCCCACCGTCGCGCGGACGCCGATGCGCTCGTCACGCAAATGAAGGCCGGCGCAGCGGAGGCGGAGGCGGCGTTCAAAGATCTGAAGCGGACGGGAACCGAATCTTGGACGGCCCTGAGTGCTGCCCTGACGGAATCGCGCAACGCATTCGATCGCGCCAATCAGGCCGCGTGGGATATCTTCAAGCGTCCCGATACGAAGTGACGCGAACTGTCGCTGCCCGATGGAAACGCCCGCGACAGCACCGCTCCGCCGTCTCTTGGTCGCCACCGATGGCTCCAAGGGGGCGGAGCGTGCGGTCGTGGTGGCGGCGGGGATTGCCAAAGCGGGCGGCGCCGATCTTTTGATCATGACCGTCAGTACGGACGACCTGAATGGTGACGAGGCTCGCTATGTCGAGTCGCTTCACTTGGATGAGGGCGATGCCCTTGAGGCAATCAGCCGGCAAATTTTGGTGCGTGCGGTCCAGTATGCGCGAGAGAGCGGCGCAAAGAGTGTTGAGACGACTTTGGCCGTCGGCGATCCGGCGGAGAAGATCATTGAAGCCATACAGCTCAAGCAGATCGATATGGTTGTTGTCGGACGCCGCGGACGTGGACGCCTTGAAGGTCTCATCTTAGGAAGCGTTTCGCAAAAACTCGCCAGTTTGGCGCCTTGCGTTGTGACCATTGTGCCCTAAACGCCCCTAATAGACCCAAGGGATCAGCCGCTTCGTCCGCGCACGGTACGTCTCATATTCCGCGCCGAAATGTTCGCGCAGCAGTTTTTCTTCGGCGTCCATCCGCGCGACGAGGGGAACGAGGTTGAGCAGAGCGATGATAATCCCAACGATGGAGCGGAAGGCGAGCGCCCATCCGAGCGCCCCGACCATGAGGCCGAGATAGCTCGGATTGCGGATGAACATATAGATGCCGGTCGTCACCAGCGTATGACCGGGCTGGATTGCAACAAGCCCGCTGAATCTCTTGCCAAGCACGAAGACTGGCCACAGCCGCAGAATGCCACCAACCGTAAGGACGATAACGCCGAACCAACGCATCGTCTCACCGTCAATCGTCAGAAAATCGCGTCGGTCCGTATAGGCGGGGAGATAAGTCAGCAGCAGGGCGAGAACCCCGAAGGCTGCAAGAACCCAGCGGTTTGAGCGTGCCTCGCGCTCGCCGCTGCTGAGATTGCCTTCGCTGAACATCGCAACCACGGACATCACGAAAACGACCGCGACGAGCGCGATCAGCGCCGGGTGGGAGAAGAAAGCTGCGAAACCGCCGAAAGCGAAAATGGCGAGGCCGAGCTGAACGACCACGCTTATGATCGCGACAAGGGCGATTTTTAGATTCACGGCGAGCGCTCTTTCCGCCGCGCCACTCTAATGCACCCGCTCGATGCAGAAGTCGACGACCTCGATCAGCGCCGTCTTCCATTCTGAGGCTGGGAAGAGTTCGAGCGCATCGCGCGCCATGGCGCCATAATGACGGGCGCGTTCCACCGTATCTTCCAGCGCGCGATGCGCATGCATGGCGGCGATCGCGGCTTCGAGATCGCCGCCTTCAACCTCGCCGCGCTCCAGCGTACGCCGCCAAAAATCGCGTTCCTTCTCCGAGCCGCGGCGGAAGGAGAGAACGACGGGGAGGGTGATCTTGCCTTCACGGAAATCGTCGCCGACATTCTTGCCGAGCTTCGCCGAGGCGCCGCCATAGTCGAGCGCATCGTCGATCAACTGAAAGGCGATGCCGAGATTGACGCCATAGCTGCGGCAGGCGGCGATCTCCGCCTTCGGCCGCTGGCCGAGAATGGCGCCGACTTCGCAGGCGGCGCCAAAGAGCGCCGCGGTCTTGGCGCGTATGACTTCGAGATAATCGTCTTCGCTCGTCTGCATGTCCTTTGCCGCCGAAAGCTGCATCACTTCGCCTTCGGCGATGACGACGGCAGCGGAAGAGAGAACGTCGAGACAGGCAAGCGAGCCGACTTCGACCATCATCTTGAAGGCTTGGCCGAGCAGAAAATCGCCGACGAGCACGCTCGCCTCATTGCCCCACAGCATGCGGGCGGCGAGCCGGCCGCGCCGCATGTCGCTTTCGTCAACCACATCGTCGTGGAGAAGCGTCGCGGTATGCATGAACTCGACGGCGGCGGCGAGCTTGATGTGGCCCGAGCCGGGATAGGTGCAGAGGCCGGCTGTCGCCAGCGTCAGCATCGGCCGCAGACGCTTGCCGCCGGAGGAGATGAGATGGTTGGCAATGTCCGGAATCATCGCCACATGCGAGGCGGCGCGGGCGAGGATCGTCTGGTTGACGCGGTCCATGTCGGCGGCGACAAGGCCGGTCAGGGCCACGATGCGTCGGTCTGGAGCGACATCCTCGAGGGGAATGACAACGCCCAAGCTTGTGACCTCCAGCCGGCGCAGTGATGCGCGAGACGACGGATGGGCATCGCTCAGCGAAGCCCGGAGACGGAGGGGCGAGGCGTAAAGCCCTTCACGCATGCCCCCGGGGCAAATTAGGCCGGCTTGGCGCGGCGGGCAACCAAGCGGCGAAGAAGCTTGGCGCTAAAAGACATTTTGCCCCATGGTGTGTCGCCCAACGGAGGCAAGAGAGCGGCAAGGGACAAGGATCGGCCATGGTCGAATTGATGCGAACCAATGATCTCGTGCTGATCTCAGCGGTCGAGGCGATGCTCGCGGAACATGGGATCAAGGTCTTCGTGGCCGATCAATTCACGAGCTCCGTCGAGGGATCGCTCGGCTTTCTGCCGCGGCGCGTGCTGGTCCCCGCCGATGACGAGACGGCGGCGCGGCGCGTGCTGAAAGAGGCGGGTCTTGCCGGGGAACTTCGGCGTGGTTGAGAGTGCGATGGTGGCTCCTCCGGTCAGCGACGACGGTTTTCTCGGAGGCCAGCTGCGGCTCACCCAGCCGCGCGAGGGTCATCGCGCCGGCAGCGATGCCATTCTGCTCGCCGCCGCTGCGCCGGCCGACGTCGCAGGCCTCGCGCTCGATGTGGGTTCAGGCGTCGGCTCCGCCGGATTGGCGCTCGCGGCCCTGCGCCCGGGCCTTCGCTTTCGGCTCGTCGAGAACGATCTCATGCTTGCCGCGCTGGCAGGCGAGAATATCGAGCGAAACGACTTGGCAGAGCGTGGCTCGGTCTATCGCTGCGATGCGCTCGACCGCGCGAGCCGGCAGGCGGTTGGGCTTGAGGATGGATCGGCGAGCCTCGTCATTACCAATCCGCCTTTCTTCGAGGAGGGACGGGTTCGTCATTCGTCAGATTCTGGCAAACGCTCCGCGCATGTCATGGGCGAAGGCGCGGACCTCGGCGCCTGGGTTCTCGCCTGTCTGGCGCTGCTTGCCGAGGGCGGCATATTGACGATGATCCACCGGCCCGAGTCTTTGCCGGCCATTCTTGTCGCGCTTGGTCGGCGCGCCGGAGACATTGCGCTGAAACCGATTCAGCCGCATGCCGACAAATCCGCGACGCGTATTTTGTTGCGCGCCAGGAAAAGCCGCCGCGGCCCGCTTGGGATTGCGCCGGCTCTGATCCTGCACGACGCCGAGCGATTTACGCCTGAGAGCGCGGCGCTGCATCGCGGCGCCGCGCTCATAAAGTGGTAAGCCGACTCCACGGCTGCGGAGTCGGCTCTTTCGATGTCAGCGGCGGTGATGATGCCAGCGATGGTGGCGATGCCAACGGTGGTGGTGGTGCCAGCGATGATGGCGATGCCAGTGGTGCCGATGATGCCAGCGGGCTTTCTCGACCTGTGGCCCAACCGGCGCGGCGGCAGCGGCGATACCGGGCGCAGCACCGATCGCGGCGGGCGCGGCTTGCGCAAGTGTTACTCCGCCAGCGAGTACGCCTGCGACGGCGCATGCCATTGCTAATTTTTTGAGAAACGTCATTTGCTGCTCTCCTTCATAAAGGTAAGCCGACTCCAAGGCTGCGGAATCGGCTTTGTGTTTGTGGGCCGAAAAGCGCGCCGAGAAGCGACGCTCGTCGCCAGATGCGCAAATCACCAACGGCGCCAGTGATGCCAATGGTGCCAGTGGTGCCACCGATGCCAATGATGCCAGCGATGCCAATGGTGCCAATGGTGCCAATGATGCCAGTGGTGCCAGTGGTGCCAATGATGCCAGTGGTGCCAATAGGCCTTCTCGACCTGCGGCCCAACCGGCGCAGCGGCAGCGGCGATACCGGGCGCAGCGCCCATCGCCGCGGGCGCGGCTTGCGTAACAGTTGCTCCGCCGGCGAGCATGCCGACGACGGCGCATGCCATTGCTAATTTTTTGAGGAACATGATTTTCATTTGCTGCCCTCCTTCTCCCAAGAGTCTCCCAAGAGCGACATTCAGGCGCCTGCATTGCAGCCGCGGCGCGGCGCTCATAAAGGTAAGCCGACTCCACAACTGCGGAATCGGCTTTGTGTTTGTGGGCCGAAGAGCGCGCTTTAAGGGCGACGCCCGTCACCAAATGGCTTAATCGCAAATCACCAACGATGCCAACGGTGCCAGCCCCAGCCACAGTGCCAGCAACGGTGCCAACGATGCCACCAAACCTTTTGGACCAGCGGCGCGGCCGGCGCGGCAGTGGCGGCAATCGACGGCGCAGCAAGCCCGGCGGGAGCTGCTTGAGCCAAAGTCGCCCCACCGGCGAGCAACCCCGCCACGGCACATGCCAACACTAATTTTTTAGGGAACATCATTTAGGTGCCCTCCTTCTGTCAAAAGCGACATTCAGGCGCTGCCAAAATGCCCGGAACCAACGCAAAGCTCAACTCTTAAGATGCGCTAATGGTTGCTGGATCATGTCGGAACATGATGCAATTTCCGCGCGCTGTCGCATTCATGCTTTCGTTGCGCTGCAATCTCGGTTAGGAGATCGCTGTGGAAGAGATCGCATGACCTTTTGAAGACATGCGCGCCGTCATTGAACGAATCGGATTTGCGACTCAGCGTTAGGCGCGGGACCGGCATTAGGCAAAAGCCGTTATGAACATCACGAACAATAGTTTAGCGGCTTCTCCTCCTGCGACTGCTGCAACCTTCGATCCGCGCCGTTCGTTTCAGGGCCTTATTCTTGCGCTGCAAAAATTCTGGGCTGAAGCGGGCTGTGTTCTATTGCAGCCCTATGACATGGAAGTCGGCGCCGCCACATTTCATCCCGCAACAATTTTGCGTGCGTTGGGGCCAAAACCTTGGCGCGCCGCCTATGTGCAGCCTTCGCGCCGCCCGAAAGACGGGCGCTATGGCGAGAATCCCAACCGCCTGCAGCACTATTATCAATTCCAAGTCATTCTGAAGCCGTCGCCGCCTAATCTGCAGGATCTCTATCTCGCCTCGCTCGCGGCGATCGGCGTCGATGCGCATTTGCACGACATTCGCTTTGTCGAGGACGATTGGGAGAGCCCGACGCTCGGCGCCTGGGGATTGGGATGGGAATGCTGGTGCGACGGCATGGAGGTCTCGCAGTTCACATACTTTCAACAAGTCGCGGGCATCGAATGCGCGCCGGTCTCGGGCGAACTGACCTATGGGCTCGAACGCCTCGCCATGTATGTGCAGGGCGTCGAGAACGTCTTCGATCTCAATTTCAATGGGGCCGAGGGCGCCGACAAAATCACCTATGGCGATGTGTTCAAACAGGCCGAGCAGGAATATTCGCGCTACAATTTCGAAGCTGCCAATGTCGAGATGCTGTTCCAGCGCTTCAAGGAGGCGGAGGTCGAATGTCGCGCGCTGCTTGAGGCCGGTGCAAAAGGCGAAAAGCAGCTCATGGTGCTGCCTGCCTACGATCAATGCATTAAGGCTTCGCACATCTTCAATCTGCTCGACGCGCGCGGCGTCATCTCCGTCACGGAACGACAGAGCTACATCCTCCGCGTGCGCGAATTGGCCAAAGCGTGTGGCAAGGCGTGGCTCAAGACGGAAGCGGGCGGGGGCCATGCCTGATTTCCTGCTCGAACTTTTCTCCGAAGAAATTCCGGCCCGCATGCAGGGGCAGGCGGCGGACGATCTGCGCCGCCTCGTCAGCGAAGCGCTGCACGCGCAGGGGCTTTCCTTCGAAGGCGCCGCAAGCTTTGCGACGCCGCGCCGGCTCGCGCTTCACATTGCCGGTCTGCCCGAGCGGCAGGAGGACCGTAGCGAAGTGAAGAAGGGCCCGCGCGTCGGCGCGCCCGAGGCCGCCATTCAGGGCTTCGTCAAAAGCGCGGGTCTCGCCTCGATCGCCGAGGCCAAAATCGAAGTCGAGCCGAAGAAAGGCGAATTCTATGTCGCCGTCGTCGAGCATAAGGGGCGCGGCACGGCCGATCTGTTGGCGGAAATCCTACCCGATATTTTGAAGAGTTTTCCCTGGCCGAAATCGATGCGCTGGGGCGCGGGTTCTGCCTCGCCCGAGGCGCTGCGCTGGATCAGGCCGCTGCACAGCATTGTCGCGACCTTCGGGCCCGAGACGGAAGAACCGGAGATCGTCGATTTTTCGCTCGACGGCATCAAAGCGGCCGATCGCACCTATGGTCATTGTTTCATGGCGCCCGCTGAAATCCGCGTCCGCCGTTTCGAGGATTATGTAGGCTCGCTCGAAAAGGCGAAAGTCGTGCTCGATGCCGAGCGCCGGCGCGATATCATTCTTTTCGATGCGCAAAGCCTCGCCTATGCGCAGGGGCTCGAACTCGTCGTCGATACCGGGCTGCTCGAAGAGGTCGCGGGCCTTGTCGAATGGCCTGTCGTGCTCGTCGGTGAATTCGACGAAGCTTTTCTCGCCATCCCGCCGGAAGTGATCCGCGCCACCATCCGCGCCAATCAGAAATGTTTCGTGCTGCGCAATCCGGACACGGGCGGCCTCGCCAATAAATTCATTCTGACGGCGAATATCGTCGCACCCGACGACGGCGCGTCGATCGCCGCCGGCAATGGCCGCGTTGTCCGCGCACGGCTGTCCGACGCGAAATTCTTCTATGAGACCGATCTTCACGTGAAACTTGAGGATCGGCTGGCAAGACTCGACGCCATCGTCTTTCACGAAAAGCTCGGTTCGCAAGGCGACCGCGTCCGCCGGCTGATTTCGGCTGCCGACGACATCGCCGGCCGCATCGGCGCGGACCGCGCCGCCGCCATGCGCGCGGCGAAACTCGCGAAGGCGGATCTGACCTCCGAAATGGTCGGCGAATTTCCCGAGCTGCAAGGGCTGATGGGAAAGTACTATGCGCGCGCGCAAGGCGAGCCGGATGTCGTCGCCGGCGCGATCGAGGATCATTATAAGCCGCAAGGGCCGAACGATCGCATCCCGGCCGATCCTGTCGCCATCGCCGTTGCGCTCGCCGACAAGCTCGATACGCTCATTGGCTTCTTTGCCATCGACGAGCGTCCGACCGGCAGCAAGGACCCTTATGCTCTGCGCCGCGCGGCGCTCGGCATCATTCGCATCGTTCTCGAAAACGAGCTGCGCCTGCCATTGCTCGCGATTTCCGACGAGGCTCTGACGCAATATCAGCGCCTCGGCCTCGACAAGTCATTCGTGGTCGCGCGGCAGGCAGTCCTCGACGGGGTTCTGAATTTCTTCGCCGACCGTCTCAAAGTCTATCTCCGCGACAAGGGCGCGCGGCACGATCTGATCGATGCCGTCTTCAGCTTGGGCGAGCAGGACGATCTACTGCTCATCGTCCGCCGCGTCGAGGCGCTCGGCCGTTTTCTCGATACCGATGACGGCGCCAATCTGCTCGTCGGCTATCGCCGCGCCGCGAATATTCTCCGCGCCGAGGAGAAGAAAGCGGGCGAAAAGGAAGCGGCCACTTATCAGGATGCCTTCGCGCCGCAGATTTTTGTGCTTGAAGAGGAGCGCGACCTCGCCGCGGCTTTGCTCGCCGCGGCGACGGCGGCCATCCATGCGGTGGCGGACGAGAATTTCGAAGCGGCGATGCAGGCGCTCTCGAGCCTGCGCGGGCCCGTCGATGCTTTCTTCGACAAGGTGACGGTCAACAGCGACGACAAGGCGCTGCGGTTGAATCGCCTTCGCCTTTTGAACGGCCTCCGTGCCGCCGTTCACAAAGTGGCCGATTTTTCCAAGATCGCCGGCTGAGCGGCGCAACGAACGGCTCAGTTTGGCGTTTGCATAAGGCGGCGCTTGCCGTCTCGTCCGAGGAGCCAAACCCATGGTCTTTACGACCGCGCATCTGCAACCCATCGTCTCTGTAATTGCCGGCATTCTCATTCTGATCATGCCGCAACTCTTGAATTACATTGTCGCGATCTTTCTTATTATCTCCGGCCTGTTGGGCCTCGGAGTCTTCCACTAAGGCGCCAAAACCGGCCTAGAGCCTATATGCCGGCTTTATTTTTAAGCCCCACAGGCGCTCTCGAACCTTTATGGGCAAGTCGCCAGATTTCTCCCGCAGCCGAGGTTTCGGCAATGGAGAAATTGATGCGACCGAAATTTGCCATCGGGCACAGGCAAGCCAAGCGGCCTGACTTCGTTTTCGCGGCCCTCATCGTCTTCGTGGTCCTGCTGATCGGGCTCATCCGCGCCATCGATCTCTTGACCGCGCATGCGGGAGGCATCGTTGGCTGACCTGGATCGATTGCGATGCGCCGACGAGCTGCCCCATCTCCTCGTCGGGCGCGATTGTCGCGCCGGCTGGGTCGTCATCGAGACCCATGGCCGCTGCGGCGGCCTCTTTTGCGACGAGATGGCGGCGCTCCGCTTTGCGAAAGAAGCAAGCGGCGGCCATGAGGACATAATCGAATTCACCGAGCGGCCTCTCGAGCCCTTCTTTCCCCAAGCGGCGCTATAGGCTCAGACCCCTCCAGCCCTGGCAGGACTCCCGTCTCGACATTTCCGGTCATTTCGCTACCTAAGGCGAAACGGCCGGAAAGTTGCAATGAGCAAGGACGAGAAGAGCGCCAATTCCCCGGGTATGAGCGTCCGCAGCGGCGCGTTCCAACTGACGGGCGGCGGCCGCCGCCACGATTGGCGCGATCCCTATCATCTCGCTTTGGCGATGAGCTGGCCGCGCTTCATCCTGCTCTTCGTCACGCTCGATCTCGCGATCAACGTTCTCTTCGCCAGCGCCTATCTCGCGCAGCCGGGCGCCATCGCCAACGCCCATCCGGGCTCTCTCAGCGACGCCTTTTTCTTCAGCTTGGAAACGCTGGCGACCGTCGGCTATGGCGTGATGGCGCCGGCGACGATCTACGGCCATGTCGTCGCGTCGATCGAGATTCTCTGCGGCATGGCCTTCATGGCGATCATGACCGGCCTTGTCTTCGTGCGCTTCTCGCGCCCGCGGGCACGCATCATCTATGCGGCCAATCCTGTGATCGGGAAATTCAACGGCAAGCCGACCTTGATGGTCCGCATCGCCAACGGCCGCGAACATCGGCTGACCGATGCGACGGCGCGGCTTGGCGCTCTCGTCAATGAATGGACGCAGGAAGGCCATTTCTACCGCCGCATCGTCGATCTGCCGCTGATCCGCTCGCGCATCCCGCTCTTTGCACTGACCTGGACCTTGATGCATGAGATCGACGCGGAGAGCCCCTTGAAAGGCTACGACACGAACGAGATCGGGGACTTCGTCGTCCGTCTCTTCCTGTCGATTGAGGCGCGCGATCCCGCCTTGGCGGCCCGCGTCTATGACATCAAGGATTATGGGCCGGAGGATATCTTTTTCGGTCATCGCTATTCCGACGCGGTCACCATGGACGAGGACGGCCGCACCATCGCCGATCTGACGCGCATCAGCTGGGTTGAGCCCGAGGCGGCGGAGCAGAGAGAAGCCTCTTAGCCGATCACGATACTCAGCGGTTCGAGCCCGGCAATCGTCGCTTCAAGTTTGTCGCCCTTGACGACGGGGCCGATGCCGGCAGGCGTGCCGGTGAAAATGAGATCGCCCGGCGCGATTTCGACAAGCGCAGAAAGCTTGCTGATGAGGTCTGGCACGGCCCAGATCATCTCGGCGAGATCGCCGCTCTGGCGGACGTCGCCGTTGACCCTCAGCTCGATCCTGCCTTTGCGGAGCGCGCCGATGGCGGCCCGCGGCGTGAGCGCGGAGCATGGCGCCGAATGATCGAAGGCCTTGCTCATCTCCCAGGGCTGACGCTTTTCTTTGAAACGTGCTTGGAGATCGCGCCGCGTCATATCGAGGCCGACGGCGTAGCCGAAGATCGCCTCGTCCACTTTTTCCGGCGGAATGTTGCGGCCGCCCGCTTTCATCGCGACGACGAGTTCGACTTCTGGCTGGAGATCCTGTGTCGCGGGCGGATAGGGCATGGTCTCGCCGTTCTGGAGGAGCGCGTCCGCCGGCTTCATGAAGAAGAAGGGCTCGTCGCGTATCGGGTCGCCGCCCATTTCCTTGACGTGATCCGCATAGTTGCGGCCGACGCAATAAATCCGGCGGACGGGGAAGGGCTTGTCGGAAGTCGCCGGCAGCAAAACGAGCGGAGGCGCCGGAATGGCATAATCGCCCATGAGCATTCACTTCGTGCTGCGGCTCGTGCGGGCACTCACTCGACGTCGAGCGGCTCGCTCCCCGTCGGCTTGCCATTGGCGCCGAGCGTGATTTTTTCGATCCTCTGCTCGGCGCTTTTCAAAAGCTCCTCGCAGCGCCGCTTTAAGGCTTCGCCGCGCGCGTAAATGGCGATCGATTCTTCGAGCGGCACGGAGCCTTTTTCCAGTCTATCGACGACCGTTTCGAGTTCGGCAAGCGCGCGCTCGAACGGCATCTCGGCGATGTCATCGGGGTCTTGAGGCAAATGTGGGTCTTTCGGCTTGGGCATGCGCCGTTATAGCATAAAGGCATGAGCGACCAAGGCGCTTAGCCGAGGTCTACGGCGAAGGGGACGCCTTCGTAGCATTCTTCGCCACGCCCGATTCGCTCGATCGCCTCGATCATCCGGCCCTGCCGGCCGAGCATTGAATCGGCGACGGCGACGAGACGGCTGTTGGGGCTCGCGGTGGGCGAAGCGTTACGAATGGCGCGTGCGATCTCGGCTTCATCGCGCTCCGGGCTCAAGGCGCAGGCGGCAATGAAAGCGGCCGCCGTCGAGCGGCTGACGCCGGCGAAGCAATGCATGAGGAGGGGCTGCTCGCGGTCCCAGTTTTGGACGAATTCAAGCAGGCTCGCGACATGCGCTTCGCCCGGTAGAATGTGGCCCTCCGACTCGACCGTGATGTCGGAGACGGCGACGAAGAGATGCCGCTCCGGCGCGATCGAGGTGGGGCGATGAACGATGATGTCCTGATTGATCAAGGTGACAAGCGAGCGCGCGCCGGTGGTCTCCGCCAATTCGGCGATTTTGAAGATCGAGCAGACGTGAATGCGTGACAATGGCGATCCTTGGCCGATCCTTAGTGCCGATCATTGATAAGCCGATTCCTGGTGAGCCGATTCGCTGCTGGCTTCACGGCGCGCATAGACTCTTTCGTCGGCGCCTTCATGACAAGCGAGGCCCACTAGGCCGGAATTCGCCAGTCCTCATGCCATAGGCGAAGAGGTCTTCGCAAGCCGCGGATCGGGTTTCTCCGCCGATCCCGCCGCGACCAGCGCCTCCAGCTCGGCGAGAAAGCGCTCCGCCGCCAAGCCTGGCGGCCAAGGCTCCCAAGGCGTGCCGCCATAGACCGGAACCAGCGGGTCCTCGGCCAAAGGCTCGAATGGAATCCTCAGGACATTGCGGACTTCCGCCTCGGTCCAGCCGACGACATGAACGGCCTCGCTCGCGGCGGCGGTGCGGTCGGCCTTTTTATGCACGCGTTGCTCTTTTTCTGTCCAGGCAGGCGAATTGTAGCGAAGCGCGATGGCATTCGAGAGCCGCGTCGTCAGTTGCCGATAGCTTTCGCCAAGAAAAGGCTTCAGCACCGAAATGCAATCGAAGCCGAGGAAGCCTTCGTCGGCGTCGTGCAGAAGCTCGCGCAGATCGGCGCGCGCATCCTTCGCCTCGGGAAACCAAAGGCGGCGCAGCTGCAAGACGAAGAGCGAATGCTGGGCGACGGACAAGGGCAACGGCCAGGCGGAATGGCCGCCCCAGCGATAGGTGCGGGCAAGGCCGAGCGCCAGGTCTTGATCGTCCCAGTCGAACGGGGTGGGATCGAGAAGATCGAGCCGTTTGCCCGATAACAGCCTGACCCAGGCGCGCTGCTCGCGCATTTCAATTTCCTCCTCGCCGGCCGGAGTGGCCTAGCACGAGCCCTCATATGACGGTGACAGGCTTTCATTGTAAGACCCCGCCAGTGTAAGCCCGCGAGAGCCATCTTGCACCTCGTCTTTGATCCGGGAATGCGTCCGAATGGATGAAGAAACGCGAAGACCACGCGTCACTATCGATCTCACGTACGTCATCTTCCATGCAACCTGGCACCCGACTTTGGACGGCATTGCCCGCGTGCAGCTCGACGTCGCGATCGCGCTTCTGCGCCTCAATCCGGCGGCGATCCCCTTCAGCCTCGACAATGGGGCGTGGCGGGATCTCCGCCCGCTCATCGAAAGCGCTTGTTTCGACAGCCAAGACATCTTCGCCGCTTTGCACGAGCACTTTTTTTTCCGGCGCGAGTCCCCGCGCTGGCGCGACCCGCGTCACCTCTTTCGGCTCGCGAAGGCCCATGTTCGTGCGTTCTTCAAAAGGCTCCGCGCGCGCGCGCCGGAGATTGGCGCGGACGATACGCTCTTTGTCGGCGGCGCCTTCTGGACGAATCGAAACGTTCTGAATTTCATCGGGCATGCGGCGAAAAAGGGCGCCCATCTCGTCGTGCTCTTTCACGATCTTATTCCCTTCACCCATCCGCAGTTCACCGGTCATGATTTTACCGATGAATATCGCGAGGTGTTGTGTTTGCCGGCGCATTTCATCGTCACGACGCCGTTCAACCTGACCGAACTTGAAAGCGTGCGCGCACGGTTCTGCCCGAAAGCGCAGCCTCTTTCGGCTTCTATCGTTGCGCTGGCGGATGAATTTCTCGGCGCCGCCCGCAATGAAAGGTCGCCACCGCCGAGCGGGCGGCTGGCCAGGCTCGCAGGGCGCGACTTCGCGCTCTGCGTCGGCACAATCGAAGTGCGCAAAAACCACATCACCCTTGTCTCTTGCTGGGAAGAGTTCGCAGCCGAGCCTGGCGACAGACTCCCGCTGTTGGTCATCGCCGGGCGCCGAGGCTGGAGGGCCGAGGAAGTGCTGCGCAGGCTCGACGAATTGGAGCAGAAGGAAAGCCCCATTGTTTTCGTCGAGGCTCCGACGGAGGGCGAATTGCGCTGGCTTTATTCAGCCTGCCTGTTCACCGTTTTGCCGAGCTGGTTCGAAGGCTGGGGCCTGCCGGTCGGCGAAGGCTATTGGTTCGGAAAAACCTGCGCGGCGTCGAATACGAGTTCCATTCCGACCGTCGGCCGCGACGCCTGCGAATATTTTTCGCCGACGGACAAGGATGAGATGAAAGCGGCCATCCGCAGACTGCTCGATCCCGCCGTGCGCGCGTCGTATGAAGCGAAGATCAAAGCCATGCCGCTCCGCACATGGGCGCAGGTCGGCAGCGACATCGCCCGCGTCATTGTCGATTGCAGCAAGCCGCAGCCAAAAACGAGATGAGGTCTTGCTCCGGTGAAGTGGACCGGCGTCCGCCAATCAGTCTGTGCAGCCTCTAACGCGCTCCCAATATTGCAACGCGTTGACGCCAACCTGTTCATTGCCGCTCAAGGCGCCAAAGGGTGGAAAGCAACCGGGGCCGAAGACGGCGCGTGCACGATCGGTTTTGAAGCAAAAGCCCTCGCGTGCATAGATCTGATTGCGCGCATACCAAAGCTGATCGCATGACATGCCGGCCTGCGCACGGACGGATGGAACAGGTGCCGCGGTCACAATGGTTACCGCCGAAATCGCTCCGAGAAGAAGGCCGGAGAAGAGCTTATTCAAAGACATTGGTTGAACCCTCCGTTAATAAATAAATTTTGTCGAGAGACATGCAAAAGCTCGTTGACGCAAATCAAACCCACGCGCCGCGGCACGCAAAATTATAATTTAAAACAATTCGGGCCGATATTCGAAATGCATGGTGTCATAATGACTCCATTTGCCGCCCCAGATAAAGCCGTGGCGTTCAAAGATCGCGACGATTTCATAAGGTATTCGGTTGCGATAGGCAGCATGCGGGCGCCAGAGCCAATAGTCTGAAAAAGCGATATTGAGATCAATCGCGGCGCCATAGGCGTGCATGCTGCGCTTGCCGGTATCCTTGACCGAGCGACAGTTGAACGTTCCGGCGCTTGGAAAGGCGTATTTCCGCAGCGGTAGGGGCAGCGCGTCGAGTTCGGCGGAAATCGCCTGTAATTTCGTAGCAACGCCATTGATTTCGGTGACTTTCAAATGGCCGCCCCAGCTCTTCGGTAGCCAGGCAATGGTCACAAGATGTTTTTGGACTTCGTCCTTTTCGCAATTGCCATACATTTTGTCGAAAAACACCTCGTTGCGAAATCGGCCCGGATCATCTTGCAGGCTGGGCGGGATCGCCAACGGGCCTTTCGGATAGGGCAGCAGCAACTGGTCCAGAAGAGACGCATTGCGTAGGCGCTCATCGAAACTTTTGTCCGGCATACCGTCCGAGACCGGCATTGTCGTCCCGTCGCGCCAGACGACAACACGGTCGTCGTGCGTTGCAAGCTGATCGGGATAGGCCCGAACGAGCCTGTCGAGTGCCGCCTTTTCGTCCGCATATGCGGCTGGCGCGCCGACGATAACGATCGCGGCGATGAGCAAGCCCGAACAGAATGGAGCGTTCCTCATTTGGCTTTTCTCTTGGCGAGCTTCGCGCATTCATCATGTCGGTAACAGGAGACGAGATGGTCGTTGACCATGCCGACCGCCTGACAGAAGGCATAGACGATCGTCGGGCCGCAGAATTTGAAGCCGCGGCTTTTCAGATCCTTCGATAGAGCGATGGACAAAGGGCTCTCGGCCGGAATCTGCTGGTGCTTGCGAAACTTGTTCTGCTGCGGCACGCCGTCGACGAAGCTCCAAATATAATGGGCGAAACCGTCCTTCTCTTGCAGGTCGAGATAGGCGCGCGCGGAGGCAACGGAGGCTTCGATCTTGGCGCGGTTGCGGATGATGCCTTCGTCCTGCATCAGTCTTTCGCGCTTCTTCTCGCTGTATCGCGCGATCTTTTCGGGATCGAAGCCGTCGAAGGCTTTGCGGAAAGCCTCGCGCTTGCGCAGGATGGTGATCCAGGAAAGGCCCGCCTGGAAGCCGTCGAGGATCAGTTTTTCGAACAGCGCGCGATCGTCCCATTCGGGCACGCCCCATTCATGATCGTGGTAGGCGACATAAAGCGGATCGACGCCGGGCCAAAAGCAGCGGGTTTTTCCGTCGGGGTGTGGGGGATGGGCGGCGCTCATGCCGCACGTGTAGTCCGGCGGCATAGGCGCGTCTACAGGGTCCGAGCCTCACTTCACGAGCGTCACGGCCGCTTCGGCATCTGCCGCGCCTGCGCCGATGCCGGTTTCGCCGGAGAGCGCATGCGCCGACTCCCGCAGGATCTTTCGCAGCGCCGGGCCATCAAGGTCCGGGCGCCTTTCCAGCAAAAGCGCGGCGATGCCGCTGACCTCCGCGCAGGCGACTGATGTGCCCGTTGAAAGGTCGTAGCCTCCGTTCGAGGCCGCGACGAGCACGTCTACGCCCGGCGCGGCGAGCGCGACATAGGGGCCGCGGCTCGCGCGTTCGAAAACCTGATCCTTGGAGTCGATTGCGCTGACAGCGACGACATTCGGATCGGCAGCGGGGTATTCGGGCGGGGGATGGGGACCGTCATTGCCGGCCGCGGCGATGAGCGCGATCTTTCGTTGCGCGGCCGCCGCGAGCATCCGCGTCAGGAGCGGATCGGCGGGACCCGCGAAGCTCATATTGATGACTTGCGCTTTTTGCGTCGCCGCCCAGTCGATGCCGGCCAGCACGTCGAGGCTAACGGCGGGTCCGCCATCATCGGTGAAGACGCGCGCCGCCAAGAGCTGCGCGGCAGGGGCCGAGCCGTCGACCTGATGACGGCCGACGATGGCGCTGGCCATAGCGGTGCCGTGCAGTTCGGGCTTCGCGTCGGTCGTTCCCAGCGCATCGAAATGCGCGACGACCGATCCATCGATCTCGGGATGGGTAAAGTCGATCTGCGAGTCGATCACGGCCACGCGCACGCCGCGCCCTGTCGCGAGCTTGTGGGCTTGCGAAAGATGCAGCAGCCCCTCGGAGTAGGAGAGCATCGCCGGTTGTGGCTTCGCTCCGGACGTGTCGTCCTGCAGAGAGAAGACATAGTGCGGTTCGACCATCGCGACTTGCGGCTGACGTCCGACCGCATTCAGGACGTCCGAGACGTTCCGACCCTGGGCAAAGCGGAAGCGCTGAACGCGCACGCCGATCAGATTGAGATCGCGCGCCTCCACGAGCTCCAGTTTTTGGCGCTTGGCGAGGGCGGAAATGCGCGCCTCCTTCGTTCCCGCGCGAAAGACGACGAGAATTTCATTGGGAAGAAACCGCGTCTCGCCTTTGGGCGGCGAATTCACCACGTGGAAGGTCGGTATATGTCTCGCGATCACGGGTCCGCGTGTCGGTTGCGGCGGATTAGGTGGGGTGGGCGAGGGGGGTAGCAGCGGCGGTGGTTCGCTCGAGTCCTCATTGTGCGAGAGCGCATTAAGGCCAGCGCCGATGCCGGTTGCGATAAAGGGAAGGGCGACGAAGACGCCGATAGGAAATCCGTGACCGCCGCCGCGGGGCGCGGGTCCAGGGGGCGGCGGCAGGGGAGCAACCTGCGCCAGGGCAGCCGCCGAGAAAACGACGATCGCCAAAGCCGTCAGCAGAAAGCGCAAAACCCTCATCGTCCCCGTCCCCCTATGGGCTCGATGAGACGAAGCTTACGACGCCTCTCGCCTGGCGCAAAATGTCAAGCCGCCGGTCCGTTTCGGCTGGCGTCAGCTCCGGCCCGCCGAGACGGATGCGGTAGAACCCACCTGCAAGCGGCCCTTCGACAATCTGCGCGCCGGCGAGATCGAGGAGGGTGGAAATGGCATTGGCGTTGGCGCTGGGCGCGAAGACGACGAGCGCGAAAACGCCCGCGCCGTGCATATCTTCCCTCGGCAGCGATGCCGTGTGATAGCCGCCGGTTGGGCCTTCCTGATGATTTGTCACGAGAAAGCCGGCCTCGACGGCGACAAGGAGGCAGGCTGCCGTGGCCGCCCAGGCGAGAGTTTGCGGCGAAAAGAATTCTGCCAGCTTCGCGCCGAGATCGAGCCGCCTCCATACGATCGGGCGTCGCGCCGGTTCGGCGTCGATGCGGGCAAAGAGCGCGTCCAGCACGCGCGCGGAGGGGGCGGGGAGCGATTCACTGAGGGCGACCACTTCGTCGCGTTCGCTGCGCGCGGCTGCGACATTACGCGCAAGCTCCGCATCCTCTGCGAGCGCCGCTTCGAATCGCGCCGCCTCGTCGGCCGGAAGCGTGCCGGCGACGTAGAAGGGCGCGAGTTCCGCGAATTCCTGATGTTCGGTGGGTTGGGTCATGGCCAGCCTCGATCGATCCCTGCGCGTTTGCAGATTTCCGACAGTTTCTGCCGCGCATAGAAAAGGCGCGTCTTCACCGTCCCTGTCGGGATGCCGACGATCTCCGCGACATCCTCGACTGATTTCTCATGGTAGTAGACAAGCTCAATCATCTCGCGATGCTCACTCGACAGTTTCTCCAGGCACTTCCTGAGAGCGGCGCCCTTGTCGCGCTTGGCGACTTCGATTTCCGGGTCGTCGGCCTCGTCCGCAATGCCGGCAGCGTAATCTTCGTCGAGCGCGGCCTCGGTGCGTTTTCGTACCTGCGACAGCGCCTTGAACCGCGCGATCGACAAAAGCCAGGTCGAAACGGCGGAACGCCCCTCAAAACGGCCGGCCTGACGCCACACATCGAGAAACACATCCGCCAAAATATCTTCCGCATTCGCTTCGTCGCGCGTGAAGCGAAGAATGAAACGGAATACCCGCAGGCGGTGACGGGCAAACAAGGTGTGCATCGCCAATCGGTCGCCTTGGGCGATCCGCTCGATCAGAAGCGCATCTTCGCGCGTGTCGCGCCTAGCGTCGTTCATTGGGCCTGAAGGGTACCGCCATCTTGGGCTAGTTCCTTCCGTGTGGCCCGAAAGGTCAAGCTGAAAACGTGCGCGATGATCTCCAGAGATCATCGCGCGCTGTTCCATCATCACTCGCAGACCCGGACGTGGCCGACATAATTGCCTTCGGCGTCGTACTGGCGCACCCACTGGCAATCCGCAGCATAGGCTTCGGACGCGGCGATGGCGCCAACCAGGCCCATCCCGAGACCCCAGAAGTGGTGATGCGGCCAGAAGGGCTTGGCGTCCGCGCCAGAGGCGCCGGCCATGATCGCGGCCGTCAGCGCGCCGGTGAGAACGATCGCATTCAGGCCCTTGCGGACGAGAGAGCGGGTGGAGGAAGGTCCGGTCATTGTCTTGGCTCCGTGGTTGAGGCCGTGATGGCCTTACTCCCATGAGTCGCGGTGATCGGAAGAAAGGTTCAAACGATTTTTGCGCTCCGAATGGACAGGTCCAGTCACGCGAGGTCGGAGCGATCCGTCGCCTCCGGAGACCAGACGAACTGCTTGCCGCTGAGGGCGTTTTGGGAATCGTCGCGCGCGAGGCGGAGAATAGGGCGCGACCCATGCAGGCAATGGCGGTCAGACTAAGCCCCGCGCGTCGCGCATGTCGTTGGTGATCGAACTTAGGAAGAATTCGCCGTCTTTGACGGCTAAAAGATTAAGCTGAAAACGCGGGCGATGATCTCCAGAGATCATCGCGCGCAGTTCGATCATCATTCGCAGACCCGGACGCGGCCGAGATAATTGCCGTCGATGTCGTATTGACGGACCCACTGGCATTCCGGGCCGTAGGCGGTGGAGACGGCGGTCGCTGCGAGCAGGCCGATGCCGAGGCCCAAGCCGGGGGCCCAGAAGTGATCCGGCCACATGGGCTTGGCCTGCGCGCCAGAGGCGCCGGCCATGATCGCGGCTGACAGCGCGCCAGCGAGGACGATCACATTGAGGCCCTTGCGGATGATAGAGCGGGAAGAAATTGCGGACATCGTCTTGGCTCCATGGCAGAGGCCGTCACATCGGCCTTACCCCCATGGGTCGCGGGGTCCGCGAAAGCGGTTCAAAGGATTTTTACGATTTTTTAGGGTCGTCCTGAGCGGCCGATCGGACCGGGTCGGGAGCCGACTGACTGGCGGTTATTCGGCTGTGACGAGATCGGTGTGTCCAAAGCCCTTGGAGTAATCGAGCACGGATATCACCGTCGGCGTCACGCGGAATATGCGAACGTCAGTAGGCTTAGGCATTGGAATTGTCAGGTTGGATTGCGGTGGATACTTCAGCAAGATGAGCCGCAAGGCTTTTTCGCCTTCGGCTGGGTCGACCACGGGTTGAGCGTGCGCGGCCATCGACAATCCGCTGATCTCCATGACCTGTGGCGTATCGTCATCGATGGTCAGCGATACCCGGTTATCTCGCGCCAGATTGGCCGCCTTCTGACTGTCCGGACCGCACAAGAAGTACAGCGTCAGACCATCGTTCCCATGGCCCACCGTCGTCGCCTGTGGCCAACCATCGGGTCTCAGCGTGGCGACCGTCATGTTGCGGTGGTGATCGAGGAGCGACAAGATTTTCTGTTTGATCATTTCGTCCATCTGTCGCCTCCGCAAAAGGGCTCAATGAGTTTTGCTTCACACGCGGAGCGAAAACGGGCCTTGACTGAGATCAACAGAGGGCCATTCGAAGTGTTAGAGCCGCTTCTCGGCTCCGGCTGCAGCCGCCAAAAAGTTTTCCGGCACATCGACGTCGAGCGTCGCATCGCCCGCTTTCAGTTTGACGCCTGCGGCTTTGGCGTCCTCAAAACGATCGAGCCGCAATGAGGCCAGGCCATCCTGGCCCGCGACGGAGCCGATCTCGCCGATGGCAATCTCGCCAAAGAGAATGGGGCTGCCCGAGGCGGGCACCGGCCCGTTGAAATGCACTTTCACAATGCGCTTGCGCGCCGTCTTGCGGAAATGCACGCGCGCCACGATCTCCTGGCCGACATAACAGCCCTTGTCGAAATCGACACCATGCAGCGCATCGAGATTGGCGTCATGCGGGAAGGCGTCGCCATAGGCAAAATCGCGCCCGCCCTTCGGCACGCCGAGCGCGATGCGATGCGCCTCGTAAGACTCTTCATTCGCCGGTGCGATCTTGGCGAGAAGGTCATGCGGCGCGATGAGCCGAAAGCCCATCGCCTGTGCGCGCGAGTCTTTATAAAGCGTGCCGTTTGCGATCTCTGGTGGCAGCGCACCCCAGAAGGCCGCGACGCCAAGCCGATCAGAGGCGTTCTCGATCGCGATTTTGGCGCGCAGTTTGTGGAAATTGAGTCGCTTGGCGAGATCGTCCGCCTGATCCTTCGGGCAATCGAGATAATAGCCAGCTGATGCGCCCTCACGCAGCGGCACGATGAAGAAGTCGAACAGCAGCTTGCCTTGCGGCGACAGAAGCGCCGTAAAGCGGCCTTCGCCCGGCGAAATCTTAAGCACGCTGTTGGTGACGAGCCTGTGGAGAAAGCCCTCGGCATCCCCCGTCATCTTGAGGACGCCGCGGTCGGTGAGTTCGCTCGCGCCCGACGCCACTGCTGAGGTCATTTTCTGGCCTTTGCTAAATTCACATCGCTCTCGCGGCTTCACGCTTGCCTTTGCGCTCATCCGAATCTAAGCCGCTTCAAACCGCAAACAAGGCGCAGGCGCATGTCGCAGCTCTTCGATCTTATTGTAAAGGGCGGCACGCTCGTCAATCACGATGGCGAGGGCCGTCGCGACATCGGCATTGCCGGCGGCAAGATTACGGCGCTTGGCGATCTTGATCGCGCCTCGGCGGCCGAGACTCTCGACGCGACGGGGCTTCATATTCTGCCCGGCGTGATCGACAGCCAGGTGCATTTCCGCGAGCCGGGCTTCACGCATAAAGAAGATCTGGAATCGGGCTCGCGCGCGGCGGTGATGGGTGGCGTTACCGCCGTCTTTGAGATGCCGAACACGCAGCCGTTGACGACCGGGCCTGCCGAACTTGAAGATAAGATCGCACGCGCAAGAAATCGCATGTTCTGCGACTTCGCCTTCTGGGTCGGCGGCACGCATGAGAATGCGCAAGACGTTCCCGAACTCGAACGTCTGCCTGGCGCGGCGGGCATTAAAGTGTTCATGGGCTCTTCGACCGGCTCCCTGCTCGTCGAAGACGATGCGGGCGTCGCCGCCATTCTCGCCAAAACGCGGCGGCGCGCGGCGTTTCATTCGGAAGACGAATTCCGTCTCAACGAGCGCAAGGGGCTTCGTGTCGAAGGTGATCCGTCGTCTCATCCGATTTGGCGCGATGAGGCGAGCGCGCTTCAATGTACGGAGCGCCTTCTTCGCATCGCGCGCGAAAAAGGCGCGCCGATCCATGTGCTGCATGTCTCAACCGCGGAAGAGATCGATCTTCTCGCCAAGAACAAGGACATTGCGAGCGTCGAAGTGACGACGCATCATTTGACCTTGAGCGCGGACGATTACGCGCGGCTCGGCACCAGGCTACAGATGAATCCGCCGGTGCGCGCAGCTCGCCATCGCGATCGTCTCTGGTACGGCATGGCGCAGGGCATCGTCGATGTGCTGGGCTCGGACCACGCGCCGCATACGCTCGAAGAAAAGGCCAAGCCCTATCCGAAAAGCCCGTCGGGCATGCCGGGCGTGCAGACGCTTGTCCCGATCATGCTCGATCACGTGAACGCGGGCCGCTTGAGTCTCGCGCGCCTCGTTGACCTGACAAGCGCGGGGCCGGCGCGTCTCTTCGGCGTTGCCGGCAAGGGCCGCGTCGCCGTCGGCTACGATGCCGATCTCACCCTCGTCGATCTCAAAAAGGAGATGGTGATCTCGGACGCGATGATGGCGTCGCGCGTGCGCTGGACGCCTTATACCGGCATGAGCGTCAAAGGCTGGCCCATGGGAACTATGGTGCGCGGACGGCTCGTCATGTGGCACGGCGAAATTTTTGGACCGGCGCATGGCGCGCCGGTGCGCTTCCTGCAAGCGCTCGCGCCCGCCGCGCGATAGAACGATCGCGCGTCAGCTCGGCCCGTATTGGCGCACGACGTCATGCGAAATGTCGATCGATTCATTCAGAAACCGACCGATGATCGCCTGCGCGTTCGCCGTGCAAAGCCGATAGGTGATCGAATAGTCCTTGAAGCCGCGGTTGTAGGCGCCGGCGAGCCGCTCCTTGCGTACGGGGGACTTTGCCTCCGCATCGAGAAGGGTCGACATTTTTTCGCGCCAGACGGCGCCGTCATGTTGGCCGCAGAGATCCTGCAAATAGGCGAGCGCGCCGAGCAATTCGGAAAGGCGGAGCAATTGCGGCTCATAAGGCGGCGCGGCGTCAGGCGAAGCGTCCGCCGGATTGTTGTTGCCGGGCCCCAGATTCGCCGGCGCGGCGGGCACGTGCGGAAGATGAGGGTGCGCCGGCAGAATGGGCGGCGGCGCATTAAGCCCAGGCTGGCCCCCATTGTCGGGTGCCTCAAAGTCTTGGTCCTGGTCTTGGCCTTGCGTATCCGGCACGAAGCCGAAGGACACCGCGAGGCTCATGCGCGACGGCAGAGCGACCAAAAGGAGCGCCGCGAGAATGGGCGCGTAGCGACAAAGAGTGGGGCGGCTCATGCAGCTATCGTCTCTATCATTCACCAACTGTCGTACCATCGGCTCGCAGCATGCCCGATCATAACCGCATTCGCGGCGAATTCGCGATTATGTGAAACCGGAATGCGCAAAAATCTCTGCTGCATCTTCGACGACAGAAGCAAGACCCGGCGTCGTCGTGAGCTGCCTTAATTCGCTCGGCGAGGCCCATAGAATGTCTCCGACTTCGGCGCTCGGGCGCGGATCGCCTGCGACCCAGGCCCCCACAAATGAGGCGATCACGAACTGCCGGGACAATTGATTTGCATTCTCCCAGCGGATCGTCTCCACATGTTGGTTGAAGGCGACGATCCGAGCCGTCACGCCGACTTCTTCGCGCAATTCGCGCAATGCGGCGGCTTCCAGGGTTTCGCCCGCTTCGACGTGGCCGCCGGGCAAAGAGAAAGCCCCTTCAAAAGGGGGCCTCGTCCGAGTCACGACAAGCACGCGTCCGTTGCGGAACACCGCAATACTGACGCCCAGGGTTGGGGGAGATTTGAGCGTGGTGGTTTCGTTCATGCGCGATCGCGTGAGTGCGCGCGCATACCGCAATCATGGGATGGGCAGATCCGCGCGCTCATGGATAAAGCCGCTCCTTTGTCCACGCGGATTCGAGCGTGTCGCGCCGGAATCTGATCCGGTCATGCAGTCTGAAGCGGCCCTCCGACCAGAATTCGATCGACAGCGGCTTGACGCGATAGCCGATCCAGTAGGACGGCCGCGCCACTTCGCCCAGCGCGAATTTGGCGGTGTATTTGGCGACCGCCTTCTCAAGCGCAAAGCGGCTTTCGAGCGGTCGCGACTGCTGGCTCGCCCAGGCGCCTATCCGGCTTTGCAGTGCCCGGCTGCGGAAATAGGCATCGGAGGCTTCGGCCCCGACCTCTTCGACGAGGCCGCGGATGCGAATTTGGCGGCGCAGCGATTTCCAGTGGAAAAGCGCCGCGGCCTGCATGTTGCCGGCGAGCTCGACGCCCTTGTCGCTTTCCGCATTGCTGTAAAAGACGAAGCCGTGCGGATCCATGTCCTTCAAAAGAACCATGCGCACATTGGGCATGCCCGCGGAATCGCTCGTCGCAAGCGCCATCGCGTTGGGGTCGTTTGGCTCGCTTTTTTCCGCATCTGCGAACCAGGCGGAAAAGAGCGCGAAAGGCTCGTCAGCCTGGGTAAAGTCACGCACGGTTAATTCATTCACTCTAGCATCCTCAACGGAACAAATCGGGCAGAGGTCAATTTGCTCAAGGATCGCAACGACGTGAGCCTCGAAGCCAGTATAGAGGCTGACCCGTCTGGGCAACATGCCCCATCGCGCTCCGCGCGGCCAGCATGGCTTCTCGCGGCGTTCGGCGTGCTGGGCATAACGCTTGGCGGCTGTTCCGTCTCCATGCCGATGGCCTCGCTGATGCCCGATCACCACGACGACGATTCGACGGGCGCAATCCCGACCCCGCAGGTCGCCGGTTGGCTCGATCCCGACGATTGGCAAACGGCGAAACCCGCCTTCAATCAGGCGCTCGAGCAAAAGAGCCCTTCGCCCACGGTCTGGGACAATCCAAAATCAGGCGCCAAGGGCAGTTTTATCGCCGATGGCGAAGCCTATACGGGCGTGAGCGGAACCTGCCGCGCCTTCCATGCCGAAATCGATCGCGACTCGAACGGTCGCGCGCTCGAAGGAACCGCCTGCGCCGAGAAAACCGGCGTCTGGCAGGTGACGCAAATCAAGGTGTCGGACAAGAGCTGACGCTAAGTCCTCGCCGCTGGGCACGGCGCCCGCGGCCCGGCTGCCAGGCTTGCGGTCACCCCTAATAAGCCCCAAATGTACAATGAGACATTGCGCCTGAGCCGCAGACGGGCAGGCGGCAGACTGGGCTCCAGAAATGCGCGATCCTTATACAGTTCTTGGCGTTGCGAAGACCGCCGATGCGGCCGAAATCAAGAAAGCCTTTCGCAAGCTCGCCAAGAAATTTCATCCCGATTCAAGCAGCGATCCCAAGGCGAAGGAAAAGTTCGCCGAGGTGAGCTCCGCGTATGAGATCGTCGGCGACGAGAAGAAGCGCGGCGCCTACGATCGCGGCGAAATCGACGCCGAAGGCAAGCCGAAGTTCCAAGGTTTCGAGGGTTTTGGCGCCGGCGGTCCGGGCGCTGCCTGGACACGGCGGGCGGGCCCCGGCGGTTTTGAGCATTACGAATTCAGCAGCGGCGCTCCGGGCGGCGGCGGTTTCGATGCCAGCGATCTCTTCAGCGAGCTGTTTGGTGGGCAGTCGCGCCGCGCCGGTGCACGGGCTGGCGCGCAGGGCGGCGCTCGTCAAGCGCCACGCGGCGAAGATGTGACCGCGCACGTGACCGTGACGCTCACCGAAGCGGCGCATGGCACCAAAGTGCGCGTGACGCTGCCGACCGATCGCACGCTCGAAGTCACGGTGCCCGCTGGGATCGAAGACGGCAAGCAGATCCGACTGAAAGGGCAGGGCATGGGAAGCCCCTTCGGCGGCGAGCCGGGCGATGCCTTGATCACCGTCAAGATTGCCAAGCATCCCCTCTTTCGCGTCGAAGGCCATGACTTGCGCCTTGATCTTCCCTTAGCGCTCTACGAGGCCGTGCTCGGCGCGAAGGTCAATGTGCCGACGCTGGACGGCGTGGTCGAACTTAATGTTCCGGCCGGCTCGAATGGCGGCCGCACGTTGCGGCTGCGCGGCAAGGGATTGCCGGGCGCGGGCAGCGTCGTGGGCGATCTGCTCGTGACTTTGCGGATCATGCTGCCCGATGAGGCCGATCCCGATCTTGTCAGCCTGATGCGGCAGTGGCAGACGCAAAAGCCTTACGATCCGCGCAAGGATCTGAAATAAGCGGCGATCGCAGGCGGATCACTCAGGCGGCGGCTCGGGCAGGGCCGCGTGGATTCTCCGCGCCAACGCAATCAGCTTCGCGCTTTTGAACGGAGCGGCGAGCGCATAAAGGCTCGCCCCTTCGCGCCAATAGAGCGAATTCGACGAGGCGATTGCAAGGCTTTGCACATCGGCGGCGCCCGGCACTTTCGCCGCGGTAATACAGAGCACGACGGGCGCCTTCGCCATATCGACGAAATCGAGACAGCTCGCGGGATCGTCCGGCTTGCCGCGGATTTCGCCGCGGATCAGTTCCAGCCCTTCTTCTTTTAGACTCGGAAGAATGCCGAGCGCCGGCTCGACTGCGCCCGCAAGCGGCGCACTGTCGGGCGAGACCGGAATCGCTTCGTCCACAGGCTGCAACGCGCTCGCGGCAAGTTGCGCCAAGGCGGGGCCTTGCGCGGCGACGGCCGTCAATTCGGAATGGACGCCATAACGGCTCAACGACACGGTTGCCGCGAGCGTGATGCAGACGCCGGCGATGAAGGCGGCGATGGTGAAGGCGAGATTGCGCCGCTGCATCCGCCGCGTATAGGCATCGCGCGCCGCCGCGCCGGTCGGCACGAAAGACGGCAGTGTGATGAGCCGCGGCGTGAACGAAAAAATCAGGCTCGCCGGCACTTGCTCGAGCGCGACCTGCGAAAAGGCGGCGCGCAGAAGAATGGTCTGCTGGCGCCAGTTTTCCGCGCGTGCCGAGTCTGTCGGCACCGCTGCAAGGTAAGCAAGCACAGCCTCGCGCCGCTCGTCATCGAGTTCATTGTCGATGAAGCCGTGCAAATCATCATCGCTGATCGGAAGCGGCGCGAAGGTCATGAGCGGCGCCTATTTCACGACGCGAAGATGCAGCCGCCGCGCCGAGGCCTGCATCGGCGCATCGGCCAAAGCTTCCGCAAGCCGGATGCGGGCATGGCCGAGACGCGAAAGCAGGCCGCTGCGCGAGAGATGCAGAATGCGCGCGGCCTGCGCATAGCTGAATCCCTCCAAACCGACGAGAAGCAAAGCTTCGCGCTCGTCGAGCCGCAGAGTGGCGAGCGCCGCACAAAGGCCTTTCGGCAGCATTCCTGGGTTGCCGACGCGCGCGAGACTGTCATCGCCCTGAAGATTGCCGTTTGCGGCCTGATCCGCCAAGCGTCCTGGCTGGGTCTGCAGATTTTCACGATGCAGCTGGGTCAGCAGCGAGAAAACCTGCATGATGAGATCGGATTTGCGCTCTGAGAAGCCGCAATCGAGGATGCGCGTGAAGGTCGCGTGGACGAGTTCGTCGGCGCCGTCGTTCGGCGCCGGCGAGGCCTGCATCAGCGCGCGAGCGTAACGGCGCAGACGCGGCGTCAAGAGGCTCAACTCGTCTCGGACACTCACCTCGATACTCCACCCTCCCACCAGCCCCGGTGCAAGAGCGCCGGACTGGCCCGAGTTTCACTTTTTTATATCCTCACCGTAAGCCAAATTGATCGTCCGCGACAGCGGGATCGTGGCTTGTGGACAACCCCCCGCCGCAGCCCTTTCAAGGGCATCCGGCGCCGGCTTTCACTCAAATATTAGAATGCCGTTGGAGCCCTCCCTATGGCCCGGATGAAAATTTTGAGGCTTCGCCCGTGGCCGTTTTCCCTTGCGACCACAGGGTTTCCGGCGCTCCATCGATCCGCAAAAGGCCCTGGGTAGAGCTTCCACGGCCTCGCGCATCCCAGATATGCCAATTGCCAAGCGGCGCTCGGGGAAATCGGCCCCCGGGACGTGCCGGCGGAAGAACGTGCAGCCAAGACCAGGACTTGGCCAATCCGCGAAAACCTTGTTAAAGGCTGCCAGCGCCATAGCCTGGACCGCCCCTCCGTTGAGCTGGATTGAGAATGACGCAACCCGAACGAACGCCCATCCAAGCCAATCAAGTCGGGATTTTGGCCGGCAAGCGCGGTCTCGTCATCGGCGTCGCCAGCAATCGCTCCATTGCTTGGGGGATCGCGAAAGCCGCGCATCAGGCCGGCGCCAAACTCGCCTTCACCTATCAGGGTGAGTCACTCGAGCGGCGCGTGCGCCCGCTCGCCCAGGAAGTCGAGGCGGACATTCTCGGTCACTGCGATGTCTCAGATATCGCGACCGTCGATGCGGCCTTCGACCAAATCGCCAAGCGCTGGGGGCGGCTCGATTTCGTCGTCCACTGCGTCGCCTTTTCGGACCGCGAGCAATTGACCGGCCGCTACGTCGATACGACTGCGGAGAACTTCGCGAATACCCTTCTGATCTCCTGTTATTCCTTCACCGCGCTGGCGCAGCGCGCTGAGAAACTGATGACGGACGGCGGCTCGCTGCTGACGCTCACCTATTACGGCTCCGAAAAATGGATGCCGCATTACAATGTCATGGGGGTCGCCAAGGCGGCGCTCGAAGCGAGTGTCCGCTACCTCGCCGCCGATCTCGGCGGGAAGAACATCAGGGTCAATGCCATCTCGGCCGGCCCGATCAAGACGCTCGCCGCTTCGGGCATTGGCGATTTTCGCTATATTTTAAAATGGAACGAGCACAATGCGCCGCTCAGGCGGACTGTGACGATCGAAGAAGTCGGCGAGACCGCCGCCTTTCTGCTCTCGCCCTTGGGGCGCGGCATCACGGGCGAAGTGCTCCATGTCGATGCCGGCTATCATATCGTCGGCATGGCGAACCCGAACTCGCCGGGCATGACCGCGCTCATCAAAGAGCAGGGTTGAAAAAAGGCCGTTAACGAATAGGTCTCGGTGCCGAATCAATGCCGCTTTCGAATTAATTGTTGCAAAGGCCAAGGCAATGACGGAAGTCGGCCCATTTGCGCCCCGCGCCGCGTTTAATTCATAAATAAAATCAAAAAGTTAAGATCTTAAGCGTACCGGCGCTTTCGGTTCATGCGAAGTTCATGTCTCTCGGAGCATAAAGCTTGCGACACGTCTCGCATCGCGCGCCAGCCGCCTCTGAAGGAGGCTGACGGCTCAATGCTTCAGGATCAGGCGCTGGGGGGCGCCCATCATGTTGCAAGGCCAGTCACTCTGGACGCGATGCCAAATAGCTGATCGCCTGCCATGTATTCCGCCTTTCGAACGCTCGATCCTCTTCCCGCCAAACCCGCGCGTGTGCTCCGTGGCGCCGACCGCCCGGATCTCATCCGCAACGAGCTGCTGTGCGAGATATTCGCTGCCTCCGTTCGTGCCCGTCCGCAGGCGACGGCGCTTATCACGGCTGGCGGACGCCTCACCTATGCCGAACTCGACCAAAGGGCCGAGGCTCTCGCCCGCGGCCTGATCCGCCAGGGCATTGGCCCGGGGCGGGTTGTCGGACTATGGCTGCCGCGCGGCTGCGAATTGCTGATCGGCCAGCTCGCCATTGCCAAGACTGGGGCCGCGTGGCTGCCTTTCGACGCCGCCGCGCCGATCGATCGCATCGCGATCTGCCTCGAAGATGCCAAGGCGTCCGCTCTGTTAAGCGGCGGACCGCGGGCGGAGACCGCGCGCGCAAAACCTGCCTGTCCGGTTCTGACCTCGGCCGACCTCGTCGATGCTTCGGATCAAACGCACGTCGATGCGCGCGCGCTCGGCGCGACGCCTCAACATCCCGCCTATCTGATCTATACATCGGGCTCGACCGGCACGCCGAAAGGCATTGCGATCTCGAACCATAACATCTGCCATTTTCTGCGCGCTGCGAACGAAGTCTACGGCTTCAACGAGAAAGACATCGTCTTCCAAGGCGCATCGGTTGCCTTTGATCTGTCGATGGAAGAAATCTGGCTGCCCTATTTCGTCGGCGCAACGCTCTTCGTCGCCTCGCCCGAAACGATCGGCGAGACGGACCGTTTGCCCGAACTTCTGGAACAGAACGGCGTCACCGTGCTCGATACGGTGCCGACGCTTCTGTCCGTCATGCCGCGCGACATTGCGAGCCTGCGGCTCATTATTCTCGGTGGCGAAGCCTGCCCGCCGACGCTGGCGCAGCAATGGTGCCGGCCGGGCCGGAGAATCTTCAACTCCTATGGCCCGACCGAGACGACCGTCGTTGCGACCGTCGCCGAATTGCGTGTCGGCGAAAAGGTCACGATCGGCACGCCAATCCCCAATTACAGCTGCTACGTCGTCGATGAAGGCCTCGGCCTTTTGGGCTCGGGCGTCGAAGGCGAGCTTTTGATCGGCGGTCCGGGCGTCGCGCACGGCTATCTTGGCCGGCAGGCGCTGACCGCGTCGAAATTCATCGCCAATCCTTTCGCGGCGTCTGACGCCGATCCGGTGCTCTATCGTTCGGGCGATGCCGTCGTCATCGACGCCTCAGGCAATCTTCAGTTTCGCGGCCGCATCGACGATCAGGTGAAGATCCGCGGCTTCCGCGTCGAGCTCGGCGAGATCGAAGCGAAGCTGACGGAATGCTCCGGCATCGAGAACGCCGCCGTCGTTTTGCGCCAGCATGATGGGATCGATGAGCTCGTCGCCTTTTTGGTCGCGGCGCAAGGCGCCAAGATCGACCAGAAACTTGTGCGCAGCGAGCTTCGGAGCAAACTGCCGGCTTATATGGTGCCGGCGCGCTTCGAGCTTCTCGCGGGCCTCCCGACGCTCGTCTCGGGCAAAGTCGATCGCAACAGTCTCAAAAAGTTGGAGCTCGTTCCGATCGCCTCAGTCGAGGTGCAGGAAGAGCCGCGCAATGAAATCGAGGCCGCGCTGCTTGCCGCGGCCAAACGCGTGCTGCCGCCGCAGCCGATCCCGCTCGATGCGGATTTCTTCACCGATCTCGGCGGCCATTCGCTGCTCGCGGCGCGTTTCGTCTCGATCGTGCGCGAGACGAAGGCACTCGCCGGCATCACGCTGCAGGACGTCTATGCGGCGCGGTCGCTGCGCGCCATCGCGATGCTCATGCAGGGCAAGGTTCTGCCGACGGACAGCGATCTCTCTTTCACGCCGCCGCCGCTTCGCCGGCGCATTCTCTGTGGCCTCGCGCAGCTGGCCTCCATGCCCTTCATTCTGTCGCTGATCGCGGTGCAATGGCTCGGCGTCTTCATGAGCTACATGCTCTTTACCGATGCCGACGCCACGCTCTTCGATGAAATCGCGATGCTGGCCGGCGTCTATCTCGCGATCGAAGTCGGTATTTTGCTCATCGCGATCGGCGGCAAATGGCTGCTGCTCGGGCGCACGAAACCGGGCCGTTATCCGCTCTGGGGAACCTATTTCTTCCGCTGGTGGCTCTCGGAGCGGCTCTTGAGCCTCATTCCGATCAAGAACTTCCAAGGCACGTCGATCATGCGCTTTTATCTCCGCGCGCTCGGGGCCAAGATCGGCAAAGATGTTCTGATCAACGACCTTTCGGCCGGCGCTTACGATCTCGTCTCGATCGGCGACCGCAGCTGCATCGGCTCCAATGCGACTTTTGCCAATGCGCGCGTCGAAGGCAATGAGCTGATCATCGGCGCGATCGAGATCGGCGCCGATGTGCAGATCGGCTCGTCTTGCGTGCTTGAAGAAAATGTCGTCGTCGGCGATAGCGCGGAACTCGCCGACCTTACCTCCATCGGCGCGGGCGGACGCGTTGGCGCTTGGGAGATTTGGGACGGTTCGCCCGCGCAGCGGACGGGTCGTGTCGATGCGAAGGATCTGACGCCCTTTGCCTCCGCCGGCAAAGTCCGCCGCACCGTGATGACGACGCTGCAGGCCTTGCTGCTCATCGCTATGCCTCCGGTGAGCATGCTGCCGATCTTTGCCGCCTTCTGGGCCTTCAACCGCGTTGACGATTTGATCGGCGTCGCCGATGTCGATCATCTGCTTTATCATCTTTCCCTTCCAGTGACCGCTTGGGCGGCGGCCTTCGTCATGGTGATCGCGACCATCGCTTTCACCATCGCCTTCCGCTGGCTTGTCCTGCCACGCGTCACCGAAGGACGCTATTCGGTCCATTCCTGGTTCTATCTGCGCAAATGGGCGGTCGCGCTCATGACCGAGTCGACGCTCGACACGCTGTCGTCGCTCTACGCGACGATCTATATGCGCGTCTGGTATCGGCTGATGGGCGCCAAGATCGGCAAGGGCGCGGAGATTTCGACCAATCTCTCCGGCCGTTACGATCTCGTCGAGATCGGCGAGAAGTGCTTCATCGCCGATGAGGTCGTGCTCGGCGACGAGGAAATCCGCCGCGGCTATATGATCTTGAAACGGGTCAAGACAGGCCCGCGTGTCTTCGTCGGCAATAGCGCGGTCGTGCCGGCGGGTTGCGAAATCCCGGAGAATGCGCTCATCGGCATCAAATCGAAACCGCCGACGAATGAGATGATGAGCCGCGGCGATACATGGTTTGGCTCGCCGCCGATCAAATTGCCGGTGCGCCAGACATTCGACGTCGGCGGCGCCTGGACCTATGAGCCGCCGCCCTGGAAGAAATTCTCGCGCGCCTGCTTCGAGGCGCTGACGATCTCGCTGCCGGTGATGCTGTTCATCACTCTGGGCACTTGGGCTGTCGGCTGGTTTGCCGATGCGGCGCTCTCAGGCGCTTATGTCGAACTCGCCTGGCGCTTCGTTGCTGCCGCCATAATCATTTCAATGACGCTCTGCGGCGTCGTCATCGCGCTCAAATGGATCACCATGGGCCGCTATGAGCCGACGATGAAACCCATGTGGTCCTGGTGGGCGATGCGCACGGAGGCTGTGGCCGTCATCTATGCGGGCCTCGCCGGGCGCATGCTGCTCGAACATCTGCGCGGCACGCCGTTCCTGCCTTGGGTCTGGCGGCTGCTCGGCGCCAAGATCGGCCGCGGCGTCTTCGTCGATATGACCGACATCACCGAATTCGACTGCGTCCGCGTCGGCGACTTTTCCGCGCTCAATGCCAGTGCGGCTCTGCAGACGCATCTTTACGAAGACCGGGTGATGAAGGTCGGCCGCGTCAAGGTGGGCCGAGGCGTCACTGTCGGCGCCGGCTCGACCGTGCTCTACGATACCGTTGTCTCGGATTATGCGCGGCTTGGCCCGCTCACCGTGGTGATGAAGGGCGAGCAGATCCCGCCGCATTCGGAATGGGTCGGATCGCCGGCGCAGCCGAAGGCGCGCGACGAGGCAGTTGAGGCGGTGGAGGCGAGGGCGAAGGCTGCGGCGTGACTCCCTTCTCCCGCTTGCGGGAGAAGGTGGCCCGACGAAGTCGGGTCGGATGAGGGGTCTTTGGGGCCTCACCCTCCCTCATCCGCCTCGCATGCGCTCGGCACCTTCTCCCTGTGGGAGAAGGTGCCCCGCGGAGCGGGGCGGATGAGGGGTTACAATCTCCCTCGTTTTGGCTCATCGTAACCCCTCACGCGGCTGCTTCGCAGCCACCCTCTCCCACAGGGAGAGGGTTTGCTCTGTTTCGTTCATCGCATGTCGCACAACACCTTCGGCCATCTGTTTCGCGTCACGACCTTTGGCGAGAGTCATGGGCCGGCCATCGGCTGCGTCGTCGATGGCTGCCCGCCGGGGCTCGCGCTCGAAGAGGCCGACATCCAGCGCTATCTCGACGAGCGCAAGCCCGGCCAGTCGCGCTTCACCACGCAGCGCCAGGAATCCGACCGCGTCAAAATTCTCTCCGGCGTTTTTCGCGAGACCGAGAGCGGCCCGCAACTCACGACCGGCACACCGATCGCGTTGCTGATCGAAAACGAAGATCAGCGCTCCAAGGACTATGCCGCGATCAAGGACAAATACCGTCCGGGTCATGCCGATTTCACCTATGAAATGAAATATGGCCTGCGCGATTATCGCGGCGGCGGCAGGTCCTCCGCGCGCGAGACGGCAATGCGCGTCGCGGCCGGCGCCATTGCGCGGAAAATCATTCCGCAAGTCGTCATTCGCGGCGCGCTCGTCGCCATCGGCGCAGATCACATCGATCGCACCAAATGGGATTGGGAGGAGACGCGGCGTAATCCCTTCTTCTCGCCCGATGCGAAAGCCGCGGCATTCTTCGCCGAAAAGCTCGATGCGATCCGCAAGAAAGGCTTGTCCATCGGTGCGGTGATCGAGATCGTCGCCGAACATGTGCCGGCAGGGTGGGGCGCGCCGGTCTATGGCAAGCTCGATGCCGAATTAGCCTCAGCACTCATGTCGATCAATGCGGTCAAAGGCGTCGAGATTGGCGATGGATTTGCGACGGCCGCGCTGTCGGGCGAAGAGAATGCCGACGAGATCGGCATCGGCAATGACGGCAAGCCGATCTTTCGCTCCAATCATGCCGGCGGAATCTTGGGCGGCATTTCGACGGGACAGCCCATCGTCGCGCGCTTCGCGGTGAAGCCGACCTCGTCGATCCTGACGCCGCGCCGCACGATCGACCGCGCCGGCCACGAGACCGAGATCGAAACCAAAGGCCGTCACGATCCTTGCGTCGGCATCCGCGCCGTTCCGGTCGGTGAAGCCATGGTCGCCTGCGTGCTCGCCGATCAGTTTCTCCGCCATCGCGGGCAGATGGGCGAAGGCAAGATCGGGCCGTTTTGAGGAGCGCTCAGGAGAGCGCGTTGCTGATAATCGAAAATTTATTCGAGACGCGGGTTCCGAGATTCTTCACGGAGCTGATGATGACGACCGCGATGAGACCCGCGATCAGCCCATATTCGATGGCGGTTGCGGCTGTCTCGTCTTCGAGAAAGGCGCGGGTGAGGGAAAAGGTGCGATTGATCATGCCCCTTCATGCCCCGAAACCTGCTAACGTTTGGCTAACGGAGCCGCAGAAAAAGCCGTGAAGGCTCAGCGCGTTAGCTCGTATTTTTACCATTTTTGACGTGTGGATTTTCCGAGCTTTGGGCAGTGTTATTGATCTCTTGCGGCGATCGCGAAATAGATTCGACCCTTGAATCTCTAAAGCGGAATGAGATTCCCTGGGGCTCGGCGTGCCGAGAGCAAAAGCGCCCCGCCTATGAATTGGCTCGCAAAATTCGTCAGCAATTTGCGGCCAAAAAATTCAAACTAAGACTCTACCAAAAGGGCGGTCCCTATAAAAAGCAGTCCGCTTCATGCCAGAATTGCCGAACCCCGATGGTGGAATCATCGCTATAGTGATGGTCTTCCTTGTTTTGGGCATTTTAGGAATCCTGCGCGTCAAGCAGGACTACGGTTTAATGGAAATTGCTGGCTTCATGTTTGGCGTTGTCGCAACAGGTTTTGTCGTGTGGGCTATTTTGGATCTCGTTTACGATTTCGTCGGGTTAGGGCCAATATGGCCATTCTCGAGTTAGTAAATTTCAAACTGAGGCGCTCCCTAAGAAACGCGCCGCGTGACGAAAGCCCTTAAGCTTTAGCTCGCCGTCGGCCTATCTTCGTTTTCTTGACTCCGCCGCGTTGGCACTTTTGACGCCCACAAAATCCAAATCATCATCCCGGCATTCGAGAAGGCGCTTCGCCTCGCCGACGTGAATGATCGGACAAGTTTGGTCGCACAGCTGATCGCCAGACGCGTCTTTGCCGAGTTCGAAAAGGGCGAAGTTGATCCGAAACGGATCGCTCGGCTCGTTATTGGGGCGAAAGCAGGGGACTGTCTCCATTCATGAACTCGTGACCAAATTTCAAACTGAGACACTACCCCCCATTTCCCGCCCTTGACTCTCCCTTACGAAAAGAGGTTTTATAGAACAAACCAAGAACTTAATCCCGGAGCGCAGCCATGTCCAGCCTGTCCGCAGACATCGAAGCGGAGGCGCCTCTGTCCCGGCGGAGCACGATCGCGCAGCTCCGCGACAGCATCGCCAAGGTCGCGGCGAAGGCGGGCGACGAGACTTTTTTGGATCGCTCTCTCAAGGGGTTGGGGGACGATCCTTCAGCCGCGCATCAGCGGCGCACACGAATTCCGCTCGGCCGCGATTGCCGTCTTGATCGCTTGCTCGGCGGCGGGCTCGCGCTCGGCACGCTGACCGAAATCCGCGGCGCGCGGCCGGGCGATGCCGCAGCGGCTTCCGGCTTTCTTTTGGGCTTGGCTTCCCGCCTTGCCGCGCGCCCGGGAAAGGCGCGCGCGGCGGTGCTTTGGATCGTCGAGGATTTTTCCGCGCGCGAGCAGGGCGCGCTCTACGGGGCCGGCCTTACCTTTTATGGGCTCGATCCCGCGCGCCTCATTCTTGTCGCCGCGCGCGGCGCGCAGCAGGCGCTCTGGGCGATGGAAGAGGCGCTGAAATGCCGGGGCCCCGCCGTCGTCATCGGCGAACTCTGGTCGGCGAAACTTTATGATCTGACCGCTTCGCGCCGGCTTTGTCTCGCGGCGCAGAAACAGGGCACGCCGGCGCTGCTTTTTCTCGCCGGCGCGCCGGCATCCTCGGGCGGGTTTTCGAGCGGCGCCGATCTGCGGTTCGAGGTCCGCACGCATCGAAGTCAGCCTGTCGCTGCGGCCGGCGGTCTGCCGCTGCCGGGCGCGTCCGCCTGGTCGGTGCGGCTTGCGAAAGCGCGCGCCGGTCCGCGCGCGATCGGCATTGATCCCGAAAAATTTCATCCGCTGATCTTCGATCCCGATGAGGCTGTGTTTCGTGATGCGTATCCTCTCGATTTTTCTGCCGACATTAGCGACCGACCGGATCAGACGGCGCTGGCGCGGGGATGAGCCGCGCGGGCTCGCGACCGTCGCCAAGATCAAAAATGCGCAACGGCTCGTCGCCGTCGATGCGCGTGCTATGGCCTCAGGTCTCAAGCCCGGCATGATGCTCGCCGATGCGCGCGCCATGCTGCCGGCGCTCGCCTGCGTCCCGGCCGATCCGCAAGGCGAAGCGCAGACGCTCACCGACATTACAGACTGGTGCCGGCGGTTCACGCCGCTCGCCGCGCTCGATCCGCCCGATGGCGTCATGCTCGACGTCACGGGCGCCGCGCATCTCTTCGGCGGCGAAGAAAAACTTTTAGTCGACATCGAAAACCGTCTCGCCGCGCAAGGTTTTTCCGCCCGCGCCGCGCTGGCGCCGATGGCGGAAGCCGCCTGGGCGCTCGCGCGCTTCGGCCAAGAACGCTTCAACAAAGAGCGACGCCGGCCGATGAACCTGCGGGAGGAAAGCGAAAAAGAAATCGCGCGCCTGCTTGGCCGCCTGCCGCTTGCGGCTCTGCGTCTCGAAGAGGAGACGATCGCGGCGCTCGCGCAAGCGGGCTTGCGGCGGATCGAGGATCTTCTGCTGCGGCCGCGCGCGCCGCTCGCCGCGCGTTTTGGCTCGTCGCTTTTTGCGCGGCTGGACGGTCTGCTCGGCCGGGCGAAACATCCGATCACGCCACGTTTCGAGGCACCGCCCTATCTCGTCGAGCGCCGCTTCGCCGAGGCGATCCTGCGGCAAGACGATGTCGAAGCCTCGCTCTTGGCGCTCGCGCACGAACTCGTGCAGCTGTTGACGCAGCATGGCGAAGGCGCCCGCAGCCTCGATTGCGCGCTCTTCCGCGTCGATGGCGTAGTGAATCATATCGAAGTGGGCTTCAGCCGGCCCTCGCGCGATGCGCAAATGATGGCGCGGCTCTTTCGCGAGAAAATCGCGGCGCTCGCGGCGGAGGGCGAAGACGATCCGCTCGATGCCGGCTTCGGCTTCGATGTGCTGCGGCTCTCCGCGCTTGCCGTCGAGCGGCTCGATCCAAAACAGACGCAGTGGCTCACGGGCGACGACGGCGAGGGCGATCTCGCCGATCTCATCGATCGGCTTGGCGCGCGTCTCGGCGTGCGCCGCGTGATGCGCTTTGCTTTTGCCGATACGCATAGTCCGGAATTTGCGGTGACGTCGGTGGCGGCGAGCGCAATCCCTCCCTTCAAGGGGAGGATGACCCGCAGAGCGGGGCGGGTGGGGTTAACCCCATCCGTCAGCCACAGCCCATCGCAAGCGATAGGCTATGGCTGCCACCTTCCCCTTTCAGGGGAAGGAGTCCTCCCCACACGTCCCCTCCGCCTTCTGTCGCCGCCGGAACCGATCGAGACCATCGCCGGCGTGCCGGACGGGCCGCCTTTGCTCTTTCGCTGGCGGCGCGTGCTGCATGAGATCGCCGCCATCGAAGGCCCGGAGCGGATCGCGCCCGAATGGTGGAAGAGTGAGACCGAACTGACGCGCGATTATTTCCGCGCCGAAGATTTGGAGGGCCAGAGGTTCTGGCTCTTTCGCGAAGGTCTTTATGAGCGCGAGACCGCGGCACCACGTTGGTTCGTGCATGGGCTCTTTGCGTAAGCCATGCGTCACGCGTCAACCATTCCCCTCGCCGAATTCGCCGTCACCACGAATTTCTCTTTTCTGCGCGGAGCCTCGCATCCCGAAGAGCTGGTCGCGCGCGGGGCCGAACTTGGCTTCAAAGGTATCGGCATCGCAGACCGCAATTCGCTTGCCGGCGTCGTGCGCGCGCATCTCTTCGCCAGAGACAATAAAGAGGCGATGGAGGGCACGAAGCTTGCGATCGGCGCGCGTCTCGTCTTTTGCGACGGCACGCCCGATATTTTAGCTTATCCGCGCGACCGTGCCGCTTATAGCCGCCTCTCGCGCCTCATCACGCGCGGCAATCTCAAGGCGCAAAAGGGTTTTTGTCTGCTGACGCGGGACGATCTTCTTGAGTCTGCTGAAGGCCTGCAGCTCATCCTGATGCCGGCGAGCACATTCGAAGAAGAAGACCGAAGCAAAAAGGCGGCAAGAACCTATGAAGAGTTCGATGTTGTACGAGAGCCGCAAAAGCTTTCGCTCTATCGAAGCGACGATGATTTTCTGTCGTCGCTCAAAGATGCCACGCAGAACCACCTCTGGCTCGCTGTCTCGATGACCTATGGCCCGACGATGCGGCAGGATTTGGCCGAGCGCATCGCGCTTGCACGCGCGACAAAGCTACCGCTCATCGCCACCAATAATGTGCTGATGCACGATCCGGCGCGCCGGCCCTTGCAGGATGTTCTCACTTCGATCCGCCACGGCATCCCGCTCGATGCGGTCGGCCGCAGGCTGGAGGCCAATGCCGAGCGGCATTTGAAGAGCGGGGCCGAGATGGCGCGGCTCTTCGCCGATGCGCCGGAGGCGATCACAGAAACGCTGCGCTTTCTCGACGGGCTCTCCTTCTCGCTCGACGATCTCGCGCATCAATATCCGGAAGAATTGCGCGAAGGTTTTGCGAGCCCGCAGGAAGCGCTCGAAGCCTTTGCGCAGGAAGGCGCGGCGCGGCGTTATCCGGACGGAATGCCCACGCGCGTCGCGCAAGCTTTGACGCATGAATTGAAGCTCGTCGAGGCGCTCGCCTATGCGCCGTATTTCCTCACCGTGCACGACATCGTCCGCTTCGCGCGCGCGGAAAAGATCCTGTGCCAGGGGCGGGGCTCCGCCGCCAATTCCGTGCTCTGCTTCTGTCTCGGCATCACCGAGGTCGATCCGGCGCTCAACGATCTTCTTTTCGAGCGTTTCATCTCGGCCGAGCGCGGCGAGCCGCCCGACATCGACGTCGATTTCGAGCATGAGCGGCGCGAAGAGGTGATGCAATATATCTATAAGCGTTATGGCCGCGCGCGCGCCGGCCTCACCGCGACGGTCGTCACCTATCGCAGCCGCTCGGCGCTGCGCGAAGTCGGCAACGCATTTGGGCTTTCGGACGATGTCGTCGGCGCGCTGGCAAGCGGCATTTGGGGCACGTCGAGCGAGCGCGTGAGCGATGAAGCGCTACGTCACCTCTCTCTCGATCGCAACGAGGCGCGGTTGAAACAGGTTCTCGCGTTGGCGGAGGAATTCATCGGCTTTCCGCGTCATCTCTCACAGCACACCGGCGGCTTCGTCATCACCCGCGGAAGGCTTGACGAGACCGTGCCCATCGCCAATGCGGCGATGGACGAGCGCACCACCGTTGAATGGGACAAGGACGATCTTGACGCGCTCGGTATCTTGAAGGTCGATGTGTTGGCGCTTGGCATGTTGACCTGCCTGCGCAAAGGCTTTGATCTTCTGGAGCGCCATTACGACACGCGTTGCACGCTCGCGAGCCTGCCGGCCGAAGAGCCCCCCGTCTATCAGATGATTGCGCGCGCCGACACGATCGGCGTCTTCCAGATCGAGAGCCGCGCGCAAATGTCCATGCTGCCGCGGCTGAGGCCCAAGACCTTTTACGATCTCGTCATCGAAGTGGCGATCGTACGGCCGGGCCCGATCCAGGGCGATATGGTCCATCCCTATCTGCGTCGACGGCAGGGGCTTGAGCGCGTCGAATATCCTTCAAGAGAACTCGAAGCCGTGCTCGGCAAGACGCTTGGCGTGCCCCTGTTTCAAGAGCAGGCGATGAAGATCGCCATCGTCGCCGCAGGCTTTACGCCGGCAGAGGCCGATAAATTGCGTCGCGCCATGGCGACCTTCAAGCGCACCGGCATGATCGGCAAATTCCGTGACAAGATGACCGAAGGCATGGTGGCGCGAAACTATTCGCGCGACTTCGCCGAGCGCTGCTTTCGCCAGATCGAAGGCTTCGGCACCTATGGCTTTCCCGAAAGCCATGCCGCTTCTTTCGCGCTGCTGGTCTATGCATCGGCCTGGATGAAATGCCGCTATCCCGATGTCTTCGCCTGCGCGCTTTTGAATGCGCAGCCGATGGGATTCTATGCGCCGGCGCAAATCGTCCGCGATGCGCGCGAACATGGTGTCGCGATCGACGAGGTCGATGTGAATTTTTCGCGGTGGGATTGCACTTTGGTTCGGGATAAGCCGCAGCAGGAAGAGGCGCCGGTCAGCGAGCGCGTCATGCCCGGCCTTGTGCCGGGCATCCACGCGGCGCCGTTGCCGCCTTCTTTAGAAAGGAAGCAGCAGCGGAATGGCGTGGATGGCTGGGACAGGCCCGGCCATGACGGAGAAAGCGAGAAGGGGCGCCTTCACCCCCGCCACGCCACCATGGAACGCGAAATCCGTACGACCCACAAAATTCGCCTCGGCTTTCGCCAAATCTCAGGCGTCGCGCAAAAGGATATGGATCTCCTCGTCGAAAAGCGGGGCAGGGGCTATGACTCGATCCGCGATCTCTGGTTGCGCACGGGCCTGGCGCCCAACGTTCTCGTCGCGCTCGCTGAAGCCGACGCCTTTCGCTCGCTCGGCCTCGATCGCCGCGAAGCGCTCTGGGCCGTGCGCGGCTTGAACCGCGCTGGCGACAAGGACGATCTCCCCTTGTTGAAGGCGCTGAGTTTCCGCGCGACCGAGCCCGATGCCGATCTGCCGGCGATGCCGCTTGGCGAACATGTGGTCGAGGACTATCGGCATTTGTCGCTGTCGCTGAAGGCGCATCCCGTCGCTTTTTTGCGCGAGAGGTTAGACACGAAAAAAATTCTGCGCACGGACGATTTGGCGCATGTTCCCTCAGGCCAGCGCGTGACGACGGCCGGCCTCGTGCTCGTGCGGCAGCGGCCGGGCTCCGCCAATGGCGTGATCTTTCTGACGATGGAAGACGAGATCGGCGTCGCCAATGCGATCATCTGGCCGAAGGTTTTCGAGCGCCTGCGGCCGATCGTGCTCGGCGCCCGCTTCATCGCGATTACCGGAAAACTCCAATCGGAATCGGGTGTCATTCATGTGGTAGCGGAAAAGGCCGAGGATCTGACGCCGCTTCTCGCGCTCCTCATCAATGGCGATCGGGAGATGGCGAAAGAAATCTCAGCGTTGGCGCGGGCTGACGAAGGTAAGCGGCCCTATCAAGGCGATCGCTTTCCGCTCTCGGCGAAAAAGGAGCGCAGACCGGCCAAGGCGTTTGAGCCGCAGCTCTTCGATCCCGCACCGGAAATGCTCGCCACTGTTCTGCCCAAGGGCCGGAATTTTCATTGAACGCGCAGCACAAAAAAGCCGCCGCCCTTCAGGGCGGCGGCTTTCCAATTGAATTAGATGTTCTCAGGCCTGCTGCAAATTGCAGGCAGCGGTCTTGCCGGAGCGGCGGTCGGTCTCGACATCGAAGGAGACCTTCTGGCCTTCGCTAAGGCTGCGGAGCCCCGCGCGCTCGACAGCGCTGATGTGAACGAAAACGTCTTTGCCGCCACTGTCCGGCTGAATGAAACCATAGCCCTTTTGATCGCTGAAGAATTTAACAGTTCCAGTTTCCATCGAGAGTCCCTGCCGGATTGTCTTGCAAATCCGGTCTATGCTTGCAGTCACGTCGGAACGATCCCACGAGAGGACCGTTCGGGTTCGTCGGATTTGGAGCAAAAACTGAAACGTGTGCCGCGAGGACACCGCGTCCAGAGATCAGACCAAAGGCGATGTCGCCCATATGGCCGCTGAAAACGCCTTTGGCAACCCTCGGCGATCAATTCCAGGAGAGATAGCGCTCAATTCGGCTTCAATTCGCGCGTGACCGTGACCAGCGCCTCGATCAGTCGCTGCAACTCTTGAGGCAAAATTGTGAACGCCGGCGTCACATAAATGATCCGGCCGAAGGGGCGGATGAAGACGCCCAGATCGACAAAACGCCGTTTCGCCGCCTCAACATCGAAGCGGTTTTTCATTTCAATGACACCGATGGCGCCTTTGACGCGCACATCTTTGACATCGCCGACATCGCGGCAGGGCGCGAGACTCTCTTCGAGCGCCGCCTCAATCGCAGCGACTTGCTCAAGCCGCGGCTCCGTCTCGAAAAGATCGAGCGAGGCATTGGCGGCGGCGCAGGCAAGCGCGTTCGCCATAAAAGTCGGCCCATGCATCAGCGCATGTGTGGGATCGTTCGACCAGAAGGCCTCGAAGATTTTTTCGGTCGCGAGCGTCGCGGCAAGTGTCATGATGCCGCCGGTCAGAGCCTTGCCGAGACAGAGAATGTCCGGCGAAACGCCCGCCGCTTCCGTGGCAAACAAAGTGCCGGTGCGACCGAAGCCGGTAAAGATCTCATCGAAGATGAGCAAGAGATCGTGCTTGTCCGCAGTCGCGCGAATGTGCCGCAAGACCTCCGGCTCATGAAAGATCATGCCCCCCGCGCCTTGCACGAGCGGCTCGACGATGATGCCGGCAAGTTCATCGGCGTGTTGTGCGACAAGCATATCAAACGCTTCTCGCGTCGCTTCATCGCGCGGCGGAACGGCGATAATGTTTTCCTGCAGAAGCCCCGCAAAGAGACTATGCATGCCTTCAACCGGATCGCAGATCGCCATGGTCGCAAACGTGTCGCCATGATAGGCACCTTTGAAGGCGAGGAATTTGCGCTTCGTTCGAACGCCTTTGTTGAGCCAGAATTGCGCGGCCATTTTGAGCGCGACTTCGACCGCGACCGATCCCGAGTCAGAAAAAAACACGCGCTCGAAACCGCCGGGGACGAGCGCGCAGAGCCGGCTTGCCAGCGTCGCAGCCTGTTCATGCATCAGGCCGCCGAACATCACATGCGGCATGCGTTTGAGCTGCTTCGCGACTGTCTTTCTCATATGTGGATGATTGTAGCCGTGGCAGGCGGTCCACCAGCTCGCGATGCCGTCAATCAAGATGCGGCCATCGGCCAAATGGAGTTGCGAGCCCTCGGTCGCAACGACGGGCAGAGGCAGATCG
>JBEKNV010000013.1:0-66286 GCA_049522395.1 Methylovirgula sp. | reverse complement strand
CAGAACTGCGCCGCGCAGATTGATGACGCCGCGCACGAAGGCGGGCGATTGCGGCAGAGGTGTTGCCGGCGCAAAGCCGCGGATTTCGCGCACCGCCATGATATCGACGCAGAATTCCTGCGTGCCGATGCGGAAGGCCATCAGTTCGCGTCCGTTCATCGCCTCGATCCCCGACTCGTTCATTGTCATCACCCCACCGCCGAAAGATGGAATTTAGAATTCTTCCCACTCGTCCTGCTGCGGTTGAACCTTGACGGCGGCGCCGCCGCGCTGGCTCACTGTCTTCAAGGCCGGGCGCGTTGCCGGCTTGCCGGAAGCGCGCGGCATCGGCGCAACGTCGTCCATCGCATCGCCGACGCGGAAGCGGCCGATGATCCGCGTCAACTCTTCGGTTTCGTGCGACAAGGTCTGACTGGCGGCTGTCGATTCTTCGACCATTGCCGCGTTCTGCTGCGTCACCTGATCCATCTGGCTGACGGCGGTGTTGACCTCCTGCAAGCCGGTCGATTGATCTTGCGCGGAGACCGCGATCTCAGAGACGATCGTGTCGATCTCGGCGATTTGCGCGAAGATTCGCGCCAAGGCCTTGCCGGTCTCGGCGACGAGATCGACGCCTTGTTCGACTTGGCCCGTCGAGGCTGAGATGAGCGCCTTGATTTCTTTTGCAGCCTCCGCCGAGCGTTGTGCCAGCGCGCGCACTTCGGAAGCAACGACCGCAAAGCCACGGCCAGCATCGCCGGCACGCGCCGCTTCGACGCCCGCATTGAGCGCGAGAAGATTGGTCTGGAAGGCGATCTCATCAATGACGCCGATGATCTGGCCGATCTGTTGCGAGGATTTTTCGATGCCACTCATCGCGCTGATCGCCTGGCGAACGACATCGCTGCCTTTTTCGGCATCATGCTTCGCGGTCGAGACGACTTCGCGCGCATGGGTCGCGCCTTGCGCGGTCTTTCGCACGGTCGAGGTGATCTCGCCGAGCGCTGCTGCGGTCTCTTCAAGGCTCGCCGCCTGCTGCTCGGTGCGGCGCGAAAGATCGTCGGCGGCAACGGAAATTTCCCGCGTGCCGGAGCGGATCGCCTGTGTGTTGGTGGCGACGCTGAGCATAACCTGCTGCAGCTTCTCGGCCGATCGATTGAAGTCGCCGCGGATTTTTTCGTAATCCTCGCTGAAGGCCTCCATCAGCCGGCAGGTGAGGTCGCCGTCCGAGAGGCGATGCAGCGCATCGCTGATCGCAGCCATGAAGACATTGTGCGCATCGATATATTTCTGCGCTTCGGCTTCCTGGCGCAGCCGCTCCGACTCGGCAAGGCGCTGCGTCTCCTCGATATGCGCTTCCGCCGCCGCCTTCGCCTTCGCATCGTCGCGGAATTTCTGCATGGCCTTCGCTAGCCGACCGACGCAATCCTTGTGCTGTGTGTAGGCGATCGGCGTATCCAGATCGCCCGCCGCCAAAGCCTCCATCCGCACAACGGTCGCGACATAGGGAAGCGCGATCGCCCGGCTCATGGCCAGGCCGACCAAAGCGAGGAGAGCCATGACGCCGGCCCAAATGGCGAGGGCAGACGCGAGCGCGAGACGCTCATTCGCGACGGCCAGGATGAGCGGAAAAGACGCCGACGCCAGCACGAGTTGGCAGCAAAGAAAAATAGACAATTTGGTCTTGATCGGCGCGATTTCCCTGAACCAGGTCAGCATTGGTTTCATCCCTTGGCCATGTTCGGCATGCGCGCGTCATGCAGCGCTAGGGCGATCCGGCAAACATCGGGAAATCGATCGATTTTCCGGGCAAACGGCATCGGCCAGGCAAGAATCGCCTGCTGTTGAAATTAGCGGAGAGAGGTGAATAAAATGGTAGCAAAGATTAAGGATTCGGCACGCCCTGCCTCGAGGGCTCCCGCCAAAAGGCGGAGCGTTGGCGCGCTTGTCAGAGATGGGAGAGCGTCCAGAAAACCCGTCCGGCCGCCCGCGCGCGCCTGGACACTTTGTCTGTGTCACCGGGCCTTCGGGCGTCGGCAAAGACACGCTCATCCGCATTGCCCGCGCCGAGCTTGGCACAAGGCCGGAATTTCTCTTTCCCCGCCGATGGATTACGCGTCCGCCATCTGATTTTGAGGATCATGAGCCCCTCTCGCCCGGCGAATTTCAGGCGGGCGTGCGCGCGGGGCTCTTCGCGCTCCATTGGGAGGCTCATGGACTGGGCTATGCGATCGACTCATCCGTCGGGCCGGCCTTGGCAGATGGACGCGTTGTCGTCTGCAATATCTCGCGGGCCGCGGTCGGCGCCGCGCGGATGCGCTTTCCCCTTATGAAACTTGTCGCCGTCACCGCGCCGGAGCCGGTGATTGCCGGGCGCCTGGCGGAGCGTGGGAGAGAAGACACTGAGGCCGTGAACGAGCGGCTGCAGCGCAATTCGGCCTTCGCAGCCCCTTCCCCCTCTGAGCGCATACCCGATATGACGATCGTCAATGACGGGCGCCCGGAAGAGGCGGCTCATAGCCTGGCAGGGTTTCTCCTCAGCCTACGCGCGGAGTCGGCGGTCGATCAGACTTGTCGATGAGACAATGTTGAACATCGATCGTCGCGCCGCGACATTTCAGCCACCCGGTCGCCCCACTCCGGCGTTCGCCAGAGAGAAATATCGGCCGCTGTCAAGAAAAGACTATCCGCCGCGCCAAACTTCGCGCACTGGCCGGGACGCCAATCGCGTGAGAAAATTCTATTGAGTCAAAAGCCGAAATCGGCTGATGGCTTATGCAGCACGATTCGCTTCGAGCACGCGCTATTTTAGAACATTTCAGGCCCGTTCATCAAATTGAATTGAGTCCATGTTGGCGCGTTGTCTCGACGCGCCAAAGGGCCGCGAAGAAGGGCTTGCAGGCAGAGCCAAAGCGGGCCTAACATCGCATTATGGTTCAGGCCCTCATCACAATCCGCGACGCGCGGGACCATGATGCGCAAGGGATCGCGGAGGTCCATGACGCGGCATGGCGGCACGCCTATAGCGGCATTATTCCAGGCCGCGAACTCGAGCGCATGATCGCGCGGCGGGGGCCGAAATGGTGGCATTCGGCCATCATCCGCGGCTCGCGCTTGCTTGTCCTCGATTTCGACGAAGTGATCGGCGGCTATGCGAGCTATGGCCGCAATCGCGTGCCGGCGATGGCCTATGGCGGCGAAATCTTCGAGCTTTACATCGCGCCGGAATTTCAAGGTCTTGGTTTCGGCCGCCGTTTATTTTCCGCGGCTCGGAAAGATCTCGCCGAGCATGCCTATCCGTCTTTCCTCGTCTGGGCGCTTGCCGACAATGACGGCGCCATGGCTTTCTACCGCCGGCTCGGTGGCAAGGTCGTGCGCCGCGCTTATGAGCGTTTCGGCTCGGAGCTGCGCGAGCGTGTGGCCTTCGCTTTCGAGTGATTGGGCCCGCTGATCACCGGACCCAATCATGAATCTCGATGCGATCTCATCCGGCGACAACGTCCCTTACGACGTGAATGTCGTCATTGAGGTGCCGATCGGCGGAGAGCCGATCAAATACGAGATGGACAAAGCGGCCGGCGCGCTTGTGGTCGATCGTTTTCTCTACACGGCAATGCGCTATCCAGGGAATTACGGATTCATTCCGCACACTTTGTCCGATGACGGCGATCCCTGCGACGTGGTCGTCGCCAATACGCGCGCCATCGTTCCCGGCGCGGTGATCAGCTGCCGCGTCGTCGGCGTTCTTCTCATGCAGGATGAATCGGGCGGTGACGAGAAAATCATTGCGGTGCCGTCCGACAGGCTGACGAAGCGCTATGCGCATATGCAGGACTATACCGACCTGCCGGATATCACCATTCAGCAGATCGAACACTTCTTCACGCATTACAAGGATCTCGAACCCAATAAATGGGTCAAGATCATCCGCTGGGGCAATGCGGAAGAGGCGCGCAAGCTCGTCCTTGAGGCGCTCGAACGCGGCAAAAAAGAAAAGCGCGGCTAGCCCTTGCGCGTCAGGCGGAAGACGGCCTGATCGCCAAACAGATTCCAGACCCACCATGGCGCATTGGTCAGCATCGGCACGCCGAAGCGATCGAGCGCGATGCCGCGTTCGATTCGCGCATCGATCGCCTGCACGAGGCTGACGAAATCGCGAATGGTGCAGAAATGGATATTGGGCGTTTCATACCAGGAATATTGCAGGTTTTCCGTGATCGGCATGCGGCCCTTGAGAGCGATCTGCAATCGGATCCGCCAATGGCCGAAATTCGGAAAAGAGACGATCGCGTGGCGCCCGATCCGCAACATATGCTCAAGCACTTTGCGCGGCTGCCGCGTTGCCTGCAGCGTCTGTGACAAGATCACATAATCGAAGGCGTTGTCCGGATAATCGACGAGATCGGTATCGGCATCGCCTTGCACGACCGAAAGCCCCTTGGCGACGCAATCGTTGACGCCGCGCTGCGACAGCTCGATGCCGCGCGCATCGACGCCACGCTCTTCGGCAAGAAGCCGCAGCAAGGCCCCGTCGCCGCAGCCGACGTCGAGCACTCTCGTGTTTGGCGAGACCATGTCGGCAACGACCAAGAGATCGACACGCGCGGTGCGCGACAAGGTCTCGCGCTGCCCAAGGGATAGATCGGCCGTCTGCTCGCTAGTCTTTCCCGCCGCGTTTTGGTCAGACACGATCAGGGCTTTCCTTGCGCCGAGACGAGGCCGCGCGCGCGGCCCGCCGCATCGAGAAAGCCGCGCGTCGTTGCGAAGAACTCCGGCACATCGAGCAGAAAGGCATCATGGCCGCGATCCGTCTCGATCTCGACGAAGGAGACGGAAGCGCCGGCAGCATTCAGCGCATGCACGATCGCGCGCGAAGCGGCGGTCGGATAGAGCCAATCCGAAGTGAAGGAGACGACGCAAAAGCGCGACTTCGTACCTTTGAAGGCCAAAGCCAAAGAGCCGTTATAATCGTCGGCGAGATCGAAGTAATCGCAGGCGCGGGTGACATAGAGATAGGAATTGGCGTCGAAGCGATCGACGAAACTCGTGCCTTGATAGCGCAGATAATTCTCGACCTGGAAATCGGCACTAAAGGTAAAGGTCGGCGCCTCGCGATCCTGCAGCTTGCGGCCGAATTTGCGTTGCAGCGCCTCGTCTGAGAGATAGGTGATATGCGCGGCCATGCGCGCGACGGCGAGCCCCTTCGTCGGGCTGACGCCGAAATCCATATAGCGGCCGTCGTGCCATTCGGAATCGGCCATGATAGCTTGGCGTCCGACTTCGTGGAAAGCGATATTCTGCGAAGAATGTTTCGCCGCTGTCGCAATGGGCATAGCAGCGAAGACGCGCTCAGGATAGCTCGCCGCCCATTGTAGCACCTGCATGCCGCCCATCGATCCGCCGATGACGCAGAACAGCGACTCGATGCCTAAGGAATCGATCAGCATCGCCTGCGCGCGCACCATGTCGCGGATAGTGACGAGCGGCAGATCCAGGCCGTAGGGCCGGTTTGTCGTGGGGCTTAGCGAGGCAGGGCCAGTCGTTCCCATGCAGCCGCCGACCACATTGGAGGCGATGACGAAATAGCGGTTGGTGTCGATCGGCTTGCCGGGCCCGACCATCACCTGCCACCAGCCGGGCTTGCCTGTCACCGGATGCACATTGGCGACATGCTGGTCGCCTGTCAGCGCATGACAGATGAGAATCGCATTGGATTTGTCGGCGTTCAGCGTACCATAGGTTTGATAGGCGATGCTGAGCGGGCTGATCGCGACGCCGGCGTCCATCTTCAGCGGCGTGTCGGCGCCAAGGCGCAGCACCAGACTGTGCGGCGCATCCGCTTCCTGCTGGCTCATGGCTTTGGGGGACGCAACAATGGTCACGGGCTTGCCTGGGGGGTCGAGAACGCGCTAAAGACTTGTTCTCTTTGCCGAACATGTCGTTTGTTATGTAGGAGCGCGGTCAAGCGCGTGTCAAGGTAGGCCGGCCCCGCAGGGTAAACCCCACAACGGCTTGACGATCCAACCGCATTTCGGCGCGAAAGGCTTTTCAGCCGCGGCCAATCGGCATTAAAACGCCGCAACCCTTTTAAGGCTCTGCATGCTCGACTTGCCCGCCTCCGCAACCTTGGCCGATCTTCGCGCCGACATCGATCGCATCGATGCCGAGCTGCATGAGCTGTTGATCAAACGCGGCGAAATCATCGACCGGCTGATCGCCATCAAGGGCGGCGCCGGCAGTGCCTTTCGGCCCGAGCGCGAAGCCGAAATGATGCGTCACCTCGTTTCGCGCCATCGCGGAATTCTGCCACTCGACACGGTCGAGAGCGTCTGGCGCATTATCATTTCGACCTTTACATTTGTTCAAGCGAATTACAGCGTGCATGCCGATGTGTCCGCGGGCGATGCGCCGATGCGCGATTGCTGCCGCTTTCATTTCGGCTTCACTGTTCCTTATGTTCCCCATCATGGCACGGCCGCGGTCATCGCGGCGGTCTCGGCGGCAAAGGGCGATCTCGGCCTCCTTGCCGTCTCGGGCAGCGCTGGCGATTGGTGGAGCGCGCTTCTGCCGCCCACGGCGCCGAAGATCATTGCGCGCCTCCCCTTCGTTGAGCGGCCGGATCATCCCGCCGGGCTGCCGCTCTTCGTGATTGCCAAGCCGCTGAGCGAGGCGGCTTCGCGCGATGTCGTGCTCTATGCCGTCAATGCCGTCGCGGCCCCTCACGCAGCGGCGAGCGCGGGTTTGGCGACGGACGGCATCGAGATCATCGACCACGCCAAAGCAGGTGGTGGCGTCTCCCTGCTCATTGCCGCGCCCGGTTCGCTCGATGGGGCGGCGCTGCGTGCGGCGCTCGGCAAAGCAGGTGTCGATGCAAAAGCGATTGGTGAAATCGGCAGCCACGCCGCGCGATTCGATCTCGGCACCAAGACTGCTGCGACGGGAGCCGCGCGATGACCTCCATCGACCCCACGTCGCTCCCAGAGCCACGCCCCGGCGTTTTGGCGATCGATCCTTATCGGCCCGGCAAGAGCGGCGGCTCGGCTCAGAAGATCTACAAGCTATCGGCGAATGAGACGCCGCTCGGTCCTTCGCCGCGCGCCAAAGAAGCGTTCAAGAAAGTCGCCGATCGGCTCGAATTCTATCCCGATGGGACGGCATCGCGTCTGCGCGAAGCCATCGGTGCGCGTTATGGGCTCGATCCCGCGCGCATCGTCTGCGGCGCGGGCTCGGACGAACTCATCACGCTCTTGACGCATGCCTATGTCGGGCCGGGCGATGAAGGCATTGCTACGCGACATGGCTTTGCGATCTATCGCATCGCCATTCTCGCGGCGGGCGGCACACCCGTGATCGTCGATGAGACCAATCTGACGGCCGATGTCGATGCGATTCTCGCAAAAGTGACGCCACGGACGAAGATTGTCTTTCTCGCCAACCCCAACAATCCGACCGGAACCTATCTGCCGTTCAGCGAGATCAAGAGACTGGCGGCTGCGCTGCCGCGCTCTGTTCTCCTCATCCTCGATGCGGCCTACGCGGAATATGTGACGCGGAACGATTATTCGTCGGGGCTCGAACTCGCGCTGACAAGCGACAATGTCGTAATGACGCGGACGTTTTCGAAAATCTACGGCCTCGCGGGCCTGCGGCTCGGCTGGTGCTATGCGCCGCTTGCCGTCTGCGATGCGTTGAACCGTATTCGCGGGCCGTTCAACATCTCGACGGCGGCGATGGAAGCGGGCATCGGGACGCTCGAAGATGTCGCGCATATCGATAAAGCCATCGCTCACAATGAGAAATGGCTCGCTTGGCTCGCCAAGGAGATCGCCGCCCTCGGCATCGGCATCACGCCGAGCGTCGGCAATTTTTTGCTTCTGCATTTCAAGGATGCCGCGACGGCGCGCGCCGCCGACGCGTTCCTGACCCAGCGCGGTCTCATTCTGCGTGCGGTGGATGTCTATGAGCTGCCGGACTGTCTGCGGCTCACCGTCGGCTCGGAAGAAGCCAATCGCCTCGTCGTCGCCGCGCTGAAAGACTTCATGCAGGGCAAGGACGCCGCGCGTGGCTGACGGATTTGCCACGCCTGTCGAGACGCCGCTCTTCGATCGTCTCTCGATCATCGGCCTCGGACTCATCGGTTCGTCGATTGCGCGCGTTGCGCATCAGAGGAAGCTTGCGCGCGCCATCCTCGCCTATGATTCGAGCCCCGACGTGCGCCGCCGCGTCGCCGAACTCGGCTTCGCCGACAAAATCGCCGAGACGGCGGAAGCCGCCGTGCGCGACGCCGATCTCGTCATTCTCTGCGTGCCGGTCGGCGCGATCGGCGAAGTCGCGCGTGCCATCGCGCCCCATCTTCGCTCCGGCGCCATTCTCTCCGATGTCGGCTCGGTGAAAGAATCCGTCATTGCCGATGCCGCACCCGCTCTGCCGAAGGGCGTGCATTTCGTGCCCGCCCATCCCGTCGCCGGCACGGAACAATCGGGACCCGATGCCGGCTTTGCGAGCCTCTTCCGTCATCGCTGGTGCATTCTGACGCCGCCCGCCGGCACAGACCCGAAGGCCGTTGAAAAGCTCGCGGCGTTTTGGACCGCGGCAGGTGCGAGCGTCGAGATTATGACGCCGGCACATCACGATCTCGTTCTGGCGATCACGAGCCATGTACCGCATCTCATCGCTTATAATATCGTCGGCACGGCAGAACATCTCGAACAGGTCACCCAATCGGAAGTGATCAAATACTCCGCCGGTGGTTTTCGCGATTTCACCCGCATCGCCGCCTCCGATCCGACGATGTGGCGCGATGTCTTCCTGAACAACAAGGAGGCCGTGCTCGAAATGCTTGGCCGCTTTACGGAAGATCTGGCGGCTCTGCAGCGCATGATCCGCTATGGCGACGGTAAGGGCCTCTTCGATCTTTTCACGCGCACGCGCGCGATCCGCCGCGGCATCATCGACCAGGGCCAGGAAACCGCGGCCCCCGATTTCGGCCGGCAGCACGATGAGGCCGACGGCGACGAAGGCAATTAGTAAAGCGGCGGCACGCGGATCGACGTGCGCACCGGGCCGATGCTGACTTGGCCATTCGTGAATGTGACGGGCAGATGCAAAGGCTGCGGACCTTTGTTGTCATTGCCGCCGCCGAGCAGTGTTGCAAGCAAGGAGCCCGCCGTGACGATCGCCGGATCGACGCCGAGCCGCAGCAAGACCTGCTCGAAGCCGACGCATTTCGTATCGAGCTGGCCTTGAACTTCATGGCCTGAATCGATTCCGAGCGCGCCGCGCGCTTCCAATCGCGTATCGCCGCGGGTTGCGACAAAATTCGCAAGCTCGATCTGGCCGCCGGCCGCGCTCCATTGGCCCAGGGATTGGGCGATCGTCTTCGCCGGATCGAAGCTGGCTTGCGTGATATAGCCGCGTGTCGTGATATCCGCAGGCGTTGAGCCGCCGAGATAAGCATCGACGGCGCCGATCGAGACGCCATTGAGATCGATCTGAAAACCGATCGCGCGATCCTGCCGCCCGGTATCTCGGCTGAAAGTCGCATGCGCCTGCGCCGCTTTCATGGAGAGCGCGCCGAGTTGTTGCGTCCGGCCGCTGAGATCGACGCCGGAACCATTGACGGAGACTTCGGCGACATCTTCCGGCGATCCGCCAAGACGAACGGACAAGGCGTTCCAGGCGAGCGCGATCTTCTCACCCTTTTCGCTTGGCTCGGCCTCGAAGGGGGACTTGACATTGAGTGTCACAGCGGTCGGATCGGCAAGGCTTGCCGTGGCGACGAAGCCCGCGAGCGAGCCCAGATAATGGCGGCCGAAGATCATGCCGTCGAAGCGAGGCGCGCTGCAGGCGATTTCGATCGAGACCGGATAGCCCGAGACTTGCCGGTTGGGACAGGTCCAATTCCGCTGGAAGACTTTTTCGCGCGCGATCCAGGCATCGAGGCTTGAATCGGCCTCATGCGCCGCGATATTCCAAAAAACGGTCCAGCCAAGGACGACGACAAGAACAATCCCGGTGGTGACGATCATCCAGGGCCGGAAGCGCCTTGGCGGCTTTATTCTGTGACGCTGATTTGGCATCGTGCCTCCGTGTTCCGCCTGCCTATAGCCGATCTCGCGCTTTTGGCCCAGATTGATCGTCGAGGCTCAATCGCATCAGGACGATGATCCTTGCGATGGAGCTCGGGAACTGATCCCATGAAGCAAAATGGAGCCAATGCGGCGAGGATTTCGAATCGCATGACGCAGGACGGCGATCTCTGGGTTTTCGGCTACGGTTCGTTGATGTGGCGGCCGGGCTTCGCCTTCACCGAGCATCAGCTTGCGACGGTGCATGGCTACCATCGCTCGCTCTGCGTCTATTCGCATGTCCACAGAGGAACGCCGGAACAGCCGGGGCTTGTCTTGGGTCTCGACCGGGGCGGGTCGTGTAGGGGCGTCGCGTTTCGAGTGGAAGCGCCGCTCGCCGAAGAAACGATCGACTATCTGCGCCAGCGCGAACAGGTGACGCTCGTTTATCGCGAATTGAATTTGGCGGCGAAACTCGCCGATGGCCGCGAAATTCTGGCGCTGTCTTATGCGGTGGATCGCACGCATCCTCAATATGCGGGGCGGCTCGATCGCGCGGATCTGGAGCGGCTGGTGCTGCAAGGCAAAGGCGTCTCGGGCGAGAATCCGGACTATGTCCGCAACACCCAGGCGCATCTGGCGCAGCTCGGCATTCGCGATGCGACTCTCGATTGGCTCGCGGGGCGGCTTCCGCCGGAAGATTATCGCGCCGACGCTGGCTCTGCGATGCGTCCGGATTCAATATCCTTGGCGACAGCAAGCCTCTGCTGCGGATCCTCCGCCAAGTGAATGTGCCAGGCGACCGCGCCAGCCTTCAGCGCTGAGGCAATGAAATCATTGCGCGCCCTTGCCGCCGTCGAACCGTCGTAAAGAAAGAGCGCGATGCATTTCTGCCCCTTGTCCGCGTCCGCCGCCACGGCAAGCGCAATCGCCTCGGCGAAATCCGGCAGGCCCGCATCGGGCGCGTCAGGATCGACGGGAAACACCGAGCAGATATAGCGGCGCCCCGAAGCGCCATGCCAGGCATGGAAACGCGATGCCATGCTTCCTCCGGCGAGACTCGATAGAGGTGCGTTAACGCCGCCATCACGCGTGCTGGGCAACAAAAACCGACCGTCCGGCCCGGTGACGGGCGTCTCTGGAAGGATTGGCTTGCGGCCGCTGAATCTGCTGCGCCTGAAAAACAAAGGCTCGAAAAATCGAGTTACTAACCCGCCACCAGACAGGCGCTCAGCCCGCACCCGTCGGGGCGTTTCCGAGATCGTCATGATCGCTCCCTCCGCCCTCCTTTCATGGAGGTGATTCGGTAGGAACAAAGTTCGAACGGTTAAAGGCGAACGTCAAGCCTCAGCCGGCGCCGTTCCTGCCAAACTTCATGCTGCGTCGGTCGATAGCGCTAGCTTGGCGCAAGGCAGAGACGGGTCTCTGGCGCAGGCATCCGCGACGAGCCGGCCGGTCGCGGTCTCGATTCGCTCGCGCAGAGTCTCCATGAAACCGGCTTTACCCAGCCCGGCTGGGATCGGCTCCAGGAATTCGATGACCGCCGTGCCGGGATAACGGCGGAAATGGCGGCGCGGCCAAAAGAGCCCCGTGTTGAGCGCCACGGGAATGCAGGTGACGCCCGTATTCTTCTGAACAAGCGCGACGCTGGCTTTGTAATCGGGGGCAGCGCCGACGGGCTGCCGCGTCCCTTCCGGAAAAACGATGAGCCGGCGGCCTTCAGCGAAAATCCGCCGCGCTCCGCGGATCACTTCGGACAGGGCGCTGGCGCGATTTGCGCGGTCGATCGGGATCTGTCCCGTGCCCCAAAGATACCAGCCGAAAAAGGGGATGAAACTAAGTTCGCGCTTATGGACGAAGGTGAACTCATCGACGACGACGAGAAGCGCAAATGTTTCGAGAAACGATTGATGCTTCGGCGCGATCAACGCCGCGCCCTTTGGTATATGTTCGAGCCCGCGAAATTCCACTTTCAATCCGCAGATATACTTGAGAAGGACGAGGGACGACTTCGCCCAAAGGCGCGCCCAGAATTGAACCGCATGCCGGCCCATCACAAAGGTCGGCATCCCCGTGACCATCAAGATGGCGAGGACAACATAGAAGGCGCAGTTGAAGAGAATGGATCGCAGGACAATCATGAGTAACAATGAGACTTGGGCGTCTGCTACCGCCACTTCGCGACGGAAAGATCATAACCCGGTGAAGGTGACATGACCTGAGGGAATGGCCCTCTCTTCTCTCCGCCCGTTTATAGCAGAACGCAGCCGATGATAAGAGTGTCGTTCCTCAGAGGCTCGGTTTTGCAGAGCACGGCTCTTGCCGGAACCGGCGTGCCTCGATCGGACAGCCGGATCTCGCCATCCGTGAATGCGACGGCGATCTCCGACGGCTCGCGTGAAAGACCGAGCCTTCGTGCCTTGAGATAGGCCTCCTTGAGCGTCCAGATTTCGAGAAAGGCTTTGTGACGGGCCACCTTATTTAAGCTGGAAAGCCTCGTCCACTCGCTTTCATCCAGCATGGCGCCTGGCAGATCGTCGGGCGCGCCTAAAATTTCTAGATCGACGCCGATCGGCGTTGGAGCGGCGGCAAAGGCGGCAAAAGAGCCGCGGCCCGAGACCGAAAGGAAAGGCGGCGCGTTTTGCTTTGGCGCGATGAGATTCGGCGCGCCGGAGGGGTCTACACCGACGACAACCTCGTCGGCACCGCATCCGAGAACGGTAGCAAGAAAATGCCGCAGCAGCGCGCGCCGCGCGAGAAACGTCTTTCGCGCGGATTCTCCATAGGCTGCCGCGCGGGAAATATCCTCTGCCGTCGCCCGCAAGGCGCGATGGTGCGCAAAACGAGGATCGTCGAGATCGAGCACAAGGACGAACGCGCCCTTGTGCGACGCCGCCTCGGCGAGATCATGGGTGAGGAAAATCGTGTCGCGCGAAGAACTCATTCGCCCGAGTTTAGCATCGGGCGGCCGTTCGGTCACAATTTGGCGAGATCGGCTTTGATTTTGGCTTCATGCGCTTGACGCGCACGCTTTTGGGCCGCGACGAATTCGACGAACTCGGGCTCCAATATGCCCCGCCCATGCGCGAATTGATTGAGAAAGAGATCGGGCGTCTCGTTCATCTCCACGATCACAGGGCCCCCCACCGTGGGCGCGATATCCCAGCCGATCATCGGAATGTGGCGCATGAGTCGCGCGCCTTCGAGCGCCAGTTCGCTCATCGCCTCCCAGCCGGGGATCGCCGTGCCGACAAGCGTGACGCCGGTATCGGGATGGCGCTCGAGGATCGTCGTCTCGAACCCAGAGCCCGAGACCGCGCGACCGATTTGCCCATTCGCGAGATCGATCTTCGCAAGGATGTTGCCGGCGCGCCAGAAATTATCGGCCATATTGGCGCCCGCCGGAATCTTCCAGCTCGCGCGCAAGATGCGCGCGCCATCGTCGAGAAGTGTCAGGACGCGGACAGTTCCAAGCCGTTCGCCATGCAGCTTGATCGCATCGGGGTGCGGTTCCAGGAAATGTTCGAAGAGATAGCCGCTGTCATAGTGGTTGAGAATATCATCGAGAAAAGCGTCGAGAGCGATGCGGCCGCCATCGATCGTCTCAAGTTCATTGTCTTTCGGATGGGGGCGGCGAAGCGCGACCGAACCGAGGCTCTGGAATCCGTCCGCCGGCTTACCGAACAGCGGATAGGCTTCGCCTGACAAAAGAAAACGCGCCAGCGAATCGCGATCGCGTAGAATATGCTTTGCGCCATTGCGCAAGCGCGGCGCAAAGACAGCGGCGATCTTCGCCGTCGCCAAACCATAGGCCGAGAGATAGGCGGTCGAAGCGACCTTATCGTCGAGGAGCCCATACCAATCGTGGCGATAGTTGATCTCAACCGCGAGATCGCGATTGCGGCGCTGGCCGACGACATTGCGCCGGTCACTGTCGTTCCAAAAAGCCTGATCGAAGAGCCGGAGCCGAATGTAATCGTTGAAGCTCGCTTTGCCCGGACCGAAGGCGAGGCTGGCGAAATCGCGCACCACTTGCGTCGGGTTCATGCCCGTCGCTTCGCCGACGCGCATGAGAACCGGCAGCGACATGGCCTCTTCCTGCTGGCGCTCGGTGACGACGGTCGCACCGGCAGGAACATTTTTTTGAAGAGCAGTCGAAGTCGTCATGGCGGCAATCCTGCAGGGGAATGCCGCAACGCTAGAGACTCATGGTTAGCATCTTGTTAATCGACGTCGTCCTGCCCAGCGTCGGGCTTCGCAGCGGGCGCCTTTTCTGCCGCGAAGCGCGCGGCCGCTTCCGTCGCAGCGGCAAGGAAAAACGCCATGTCGCTCAAGCGCGTGCGATGATTGAGGATCGCCGCACGGATGATGGGATTGCCGTCAAGAAGCGTGATCGAAGGCGCGGCGAGTCCCCGCTCGTGCAAATCCATCACGATCGCGCGATTGCGCTCGCCGCTCTCTTTCGCTTCGCCCTTGACGCTGAAACAGACGATGTTGAGCCGCACCGGCGCGGCAAGCTCGAATGCGGGCGAAGCCTCGACCAAGCTCCCAAGATGCCGCGCAATGGCGCACGTCTCGGCGATCATGGCGCCCAAACGCTCCGTGCCGAACGCCTGAACGGTGAACCATGTCTTCAACGCGCGAAAGCCGCGCGAGAGATCGGGGCCGAGATCGCAGGGCCAAATGTCGCCCGCGGCGAGCCCGCGCGGCGCACGCGACAGATAGGCGCCGGAGCTCATGAAGGTCTGCCGATGTGCTTCGGCATCGCGCACGAGAAGAAACCCCGCGTCATAAGGCACCTGCAGCCATTTATGAAAATCGAGTGCGATCGAATCCGCGCGGTCGATTCCTCTGACAAGATGTTTCAATTCCGGCGACAGCGCGCAAAGCGCGCCGAAGGCGCCGTCGATATGAAACCAGAGATTTTCGGCTTCGCAGAAATCGGCGAGCAAACTCAAGGAATCGAAAGCGCCTGTGTTCACCGTGCCCGCGGTGCCGACGACAATCGCCGGCATGAATCCCGCCGCGCGGTCGCGCGCGACCGCTTCGCGCAGTGCCTCAAGGCTGATGCCACCATCCGCATCGACAGGCAGCATGCGCAGAGCGTCGGAGCCGAGCCCCACGAGATCGAAGGCTTTGGCGATGCAGCCGTGCGCCTCTTGCGACGTGTAGCCGGTGAGGCGTCGATCATGCAGGCCTTCGCGACGGACCTCATCGCCCAGCGCGTCTCTCCTCGCGACAAGTACTGCGAGAAGATTCGCGAGCGATGTGCCGGTAACGAAGACGCCGGACGCTTCGCGCGGAAAACCGAAGAGTTCCGCAAGCCAAAGCGTGATCTGCCGCTCAACGTCAATGGCGATATGATTGCGGCCGCCGCAATTGGCATTCAGTCCCGCCGCCAGCATCTCCGCCACCATGCCGATCGGCGTGCCCGCGCCCTGCACCCAGCCCAAAAAGAGCGGATGAATATTGCCGGCGCCATAAGGCAGGATCGATTGCGCGAAGTCTTCGAGCAGGTCAGAGAACGCGCGGCCGTCGCGCGGCAGGGGCACCTCGAAGCGCGCCTTGATCTCGTCGGGGATCGGCTGCCAGACTTTCTGCTCCCGCAGCGAACGCAGATGCTCGATCATTAGATCGAGCGCCTCATGCGCTTGGCGCGCGAAGGTGCCCCAATCCTGCGGATCGAGATCGGCCGATGGCGCGCCGAGGCCTTTGGGGGGAGCGCTCAATTGCTGAAATCCGAAGAGAAGACGGCAAGATGCGCGGGGTCGGATGTTTTGCTGAGGCTGTCAAGCAAATTCGCGGGCGCGACGCCATCGGCTTTAGCGCACCTCTCTCAAAATCGCGGCGATCTGGGCCTCGCGAGCACGGCCCGACGGCGGCAACGTGACAAGCCCATCGATGACAAGACTCGTGAGGCCGTGGACGACGGACCAGAGCGCAATGGCGGAACGTGGCATTTCTTCGCCCGCTCGAATGCGTGGCGTTTTGGCGGCACTTGCGGCGAGGCATCGCTGGAAGGCTTCCGCGCCTGCTTCGACAAGACCCGGAAACCGCTCGCGCGGCGCGAGATTGGCGCCGAACATCAACCGATAGAGCGCGGGATTTTCCAGCGCGAACGAGACGTAAGCGACGCCAACCGCGCGGCTCGCCCCACGCCCCTTCGCCGTTCGGTCCATGTAACGAGTCATGGCGCGAAAGCCCTGTTCCGCGACGGCGGCAAGAAGCTCGTCCTTATCTTTAAAATGCCGATAGGGCGCCATATGCGAGACGCCCGCTTCACGGGCCGCCGCTCGCAGACTCAGCGCCTCGAATCCGTCGTGCTCAAGCAGATGGCGCGCCGCCTTGACGAGCCGCGTTTTAAGGCCCGCGTCATCGTCGGCGGACGTTGTCGCGAACTTTGCTTTCAGAGGCATGCGTGGGCCTTTTCCCGTCTATGTTGACAGTGTAAGCATAGTAATGTATACACTGTAAACAATATCGGCAAAAGGTGATGAGTTTTCCCCATGCTCTCCTACACGACGTTCAAGATCATTCACGTCCTCGGAATCGTGCTCTTCCTGGGCAATATCATCGTCACGGGCGTGTGGAAGGTTTTTGCCGACAGAACCAAAAATGCCGCGGTGATCGCTTTTGCCCAGCGGCTTGTGACGCTGACAGATTGGCTGTTCACCTTCGGCGGCGTGATTCTGATCCTGATCGGCGGCTACGGCATGGCGACGGTCGCCGGCTACAATCTCAGATCGACGTCGTGGCTCGTTTGGGCGCAGGGCATATTCTTCACGTCGGGCGTGATCTGGGTCGCGATCCTCATTCCCGTACAAATTTGGCAAGAGCGATTGGCGCGCCACTTCGAGAACGGCGGCGAAATCCCGCCGCTTTACTGGCGGCTGAACCGGCAGTGGTATTTTTGGGGCTTTCTCGCAACGGTGATTCCGCTTACCAACCTCTACGTTATGATCGCGAAGCCATAACGCGGGAAAGCCGCTGACTCAACGCGTCGCGAGCCAATCCCATTTCTCGAAGACGAGATCGAGATCGTTGAGCACCGGCGACACCGCGTCTTCGATCGTCTGCCCTTCCATGATTCGCGCGGCGACATCGAGCACCATCGGCATCGAGGCGCAGAGTCTCAAGGCCGCGCGTTCGCCGACTGGCACGGGTTGGCCGAGATGACAGGCTTTGGCGAGCCGGTCCGGCCCCCCCATCGGCGCTTGCGGCGCGGCGAGAATGGCGTGGAGCGCAGCGGCGCCCGAAGGCGTTCCGGCCTGTCCCAACGTTTCAATCGGAATGATGGTCTTGCTGCGGCTCGGCTCCGCCGAGATTGGCTTCAGATGCGGACGCGCAGAGACGCGGCGATGCACCGTGCCCGCAAACCAAGTGAGGATCTGTTGGCGCAGCGCCTCCGGCAGAGCGAAATAGGGCTCGATTGCCGCGAGTGCCGCCTCCCATCTGAGGCCCAATCCCAGGTTGACCGGCTGAGTGAGATCGGCGGCGAAATTCTCGCGCAAACGCTCCGGCCAATCGAAGCGCGCGGAATAGGCGGAGAGTCCCGACGGCGCCGTCGCAGTCTCAAGCTGTTCGACGGTCGACGGCGACAATAGTAAAGCGCCCGCAAAAGGCGGTCCGCCGGCAAATTTCGAGCCGGTGATCATCACCATGAAGCCCGATTCCAAATCCTGCTGCAATTGCGCCGGCTGGCAGCGAAGCTGGCAGGCATCGACCACGATCGCGATCCGCCCGCGTGCTTGTTTGACAATTTCCCTCGCCGTCTCGCGCGTGACGCCGCAAAGGCCGGTTTTTGACGAATCCAGCACATGCAGCAGCACATCTCGTCCGGCGGCCAGGGCTTGCGCGACGAGCGCCGCGGCCTCCCGATCGATCGCCTCGGGATCGCGCGGATAGCCTTCCTCATCGCGAATGGCGATCGTTTCGATGTCGATCTCCTCGAAGCCGCTCAGCTTCGCGCCTGCTGCAACGGGGCCGCCAAGACCCGAGGACGCAAGGAAATGACGGCCCTCGGCCGCGCTCATCACGCCACGCCCGGTTTCCGTCGGCGCGACGATGATATTGGTGAGCGGCCGCTCAAGCAGCGCTTGGCCAACGCTGAGCGCGACGAATTCGGCTTCGGTGCCCGAGGCCGTCAACACGATCTCAGCGCCGGCAATGGCGAAAAGATCGGCGATGCGGGTCCGCAGTTGATCGAACCAGGTTTTGACATCGCGGTCCTCGCGGGCCGTTCCGCCGATCAGCCGCGAGAGAATGTCGCCCGCAGCGGCGAAACTTCGCGGATCGGGCGAAGACGCGGTTGAGGATGAAAACCAGATTTCATCCTCGGCCGGCGCGCTGGTCGTCCCATAGCGGGTGCGGCCAGTCAGCGGATCGGCCTTGATCCGTTCGTCGCCGCCGGAATTCAGATACATGGCGAGCGTGGCGATCGGCAGGGGCTGGCCGGGGACCGGCACCGCGATAGGCACGAAAGCCGGCAGAGACCGTGCCAATATCCGAGCCATTCCCATTCTCCCGCGGCCTGAGCTGCGGCAATTTTGTGCAAACAGGGTTAATGCCCCGTTTCAGCCTGGCTCGGACGACGGTTTTCCGGGTCCGGTTCGCAAAATTGTTTAGGGCTGGGCGATGACTTTCAGGGCGTTCCGACCGACATCAGGCGGGGTCGCTCTTTCAGGAGGCGGAAATGAATGTCGGGTTTTTAGGTCTGGGCGCCATGGGATCGGCCATGGCCCTGCGCGTGCTCAAAGCAGGTCACAAGGTCTGTGCCTGGAACCGCTCGCCGAAGAGCGTGCAGGAGCTGGTCGCCGAGGGGGCGACTGCCGCCAAGACGCCGCAGGACGCTTTTCAGGCGGACGTTATCATCACCATGCTCGCCGATGACGATGCGATCGCCTCGGTCGTGCTTAAAGGCGGCTTGTTGGAGAAGGCGCCGGCGAATGCCGTGCATGTCGTCATGGCGACGATCTCGGTCGCCTTCGCGAAAGAATTGGAGAAGCTGCACGCCGCGCGCGGGCTTGGCTATGTCGCGGCCCCGGTGATGGGCCGCCCCGATGTCGCGGCGAAAGGCGAACTCAACATTCTCGCGGCCGGCAAGCCGGAGCACATCAAGAAGGTGCAGCCGCTGCTCGACGCGATCGGCCGCGCGACTTGGCCCGTGGGCGAAGAGCCGCACAAGGCCAATGTCGTGAAGCTCGGCATGAATTTTCTTCTCGCTTCCGCGATTGAGTCCATGTCGGAAGTCATCGCGCTCGCGCGGCGCAACGACATCGTCGCCGACAAAGTCGTCGAGATCCTGACCAACACTTTGTTCGCTGCACCCGCCTATAAGGTCTATGGTCCGGCGATTCTCGACGGCACGTTCAAGCCTGGATTCAAACTGCCGCTCGGCTTGAAGGACATCAGGCTCGCGCTTGCGGCGGGCGAACAATCCGGCGCGCCCATGCCTTTCGCGAGCGTGCTGCGCGACAATTTCGTCGATGCGATCGCGCATGGCGACGGCGACAAGGATTGGGCGGCGATCTCAAAAGTGGCGCTGCGCCGCGCAGGGCTGAGCTGACCTTAAGCCAGCCCCTGGGCGACGCGCGCCGCGGTCTCTGTCAGGCGCTCTTCAAAAGCCGCCGCGACAAGCCCCGCGCGCAGAAAATTCGGCCGCTCGGGAAAACGCCGCAGCAGCACGCCCTCGTGTCCGAAGGCGGAGAAGAGGCGCTGCGCGTCTTGATGCGCGAAGAGCTGGAACAGCGGCGTGCCGCCGATTCTTTCAGCGCCGCATCGCGTGAAGGCTGCTTCGACCGTCGCGGCGCGAGGCGCGAGACGTTCCGCTAAAGACCCGAACCACGCCGTATCTTTGAGCGCGGCGTGGCCGATGGCGATGGCCGGACCCGACACCGCCCAAGGCCCAAGCAGACGGCGTACTATTGCGCCGAGACTTTGGCTCGTCACGGCAAAGCCGAGACGGATTCCTGGAAGACCATAGGTCTTGCCGAACGAGCGCAAGACCAGTGCGCCCGCTTGCGGAAGATGGGGAACGAGGCTCGCGTTCGCCGGCAGAAGATCGACGAAAGCTTCATCGACGACAAGCATCCCGCCTTTCCGCGCGAGATGATGGGCGAGGGCTGCGAGGTCGTCCGCCGACACAAGCCTGCCGTCGGGATTGTTCGGATTGACGACGATCGCGACATCAGTGGCGCGGAGAGCATCGAGATCGTGCACGATGTCCGGCGAGAGTCCCTCGGCGCGCCAGACTTCGGCATATTCGCCATAAGTGAAGCCAAGAATGCCGATGCGTTTCGCCGCGATGAGCCGTGGCAGAAGTTGAATGATCGCCTGCGTGCCCGGTGCCGCGACAACCGTGGCGCTTGCCGGCGCGCTATAGCGCCGAGCAGCGAGCTGTTCCAGCGTTTCGAGCGCGTCGCTCGAAGGCAGGCGGCTGAAAACTTCGGCTGCAAGCGGCGGAATCGGATAGGGCTCGGGATTGACGCCGGTCGAGAGATCGATCCAAGGCTCGGGCGCGCCGGGAAAAAGCCTTCGTGCTGCGGCGAGGTCGCCGCCATGATAGAGGGGCAGCGCATCATGATCATCATGGATCGAAGCATGCACGCGTTGGATCTTTTCCATGGGCTTCGCTGAAAACCTCTCGCTTGCCTGCGCGGCGCTCGCCATCGAGGCCGCCGTCGGCTATCCGGCGGCGCTCACCCGGCGGATTGGCCATCCGGTGACCTGGATAGGCGCATTGATCGCAGCGACTGAGGCGCGAATCAATCGCTTAAGCGATTCGCCGGCGATTTCGCGCCTGAAAGGCGCGTTGAGCCTCGTTTTTTTGCTTGTCGTGACAGCAGCGGTCACGGGCGCTATCGCCTGGCTTTGCCGCGACTCGCTGCCGCTCTTTCTCCTCCTCGCACTCCTCGCCGCCACGCTTCCCGCGCAGAGGAGCCTTTACGAGCACGTTGCCGCCGTCGCCGACACGCTGGAGAAAGCCGACATCGAGGCGGCGCGCAACGCCGTCCGCATGATCGTCGGGCGCAAGACTGAGACGCTCGACCAAGCCGGCATCGCCCGCGCCGCCATCGAAAGCCTCGCCGAGAATTTTTCCGATGGCGTCGTTGCGCCGGCCTTCTGGCTTGCGATCGGCGGTCTCGTCGGCGGCGCGTTTTATAAGACGATCAACACCGCCGACAGCATGATCGGCCACCGCAGCAAAAGATATGAGTTCTTCGGCTGGGCCTCGGCGCGGCTTGACGATCTCGTCAATCTGCCGGCCTCGCGGCTCGCAGCGCTTTTTTTGATCGTTGCGGCATTGTTCGATGGCGCGGCGCCCGCGCAAGCTGCACTGCGTACGGTGTTGCGCGACGCGAGCCATCATCGTTCACCCAATGCCGGCTGGCCGGAAGCCGCCATGGCCGGCGCGCTGGATCTGAAACTCGGCGGACCGCGCCTCTATGATGAAGGCCTCATTGACGATGCCTTCATGGGCGATGGAGAACGGGACGCGAATGCGCGAGACATTCGCCGCGCGCTCCGGCTCATGCGGCGCGCTTGCATTCTGCAATTTTTGAGTCTGATCGCTCTAGCGCTTGCACTCAGTCCGCGAGGCTGAGCAGACGATCGAGATCGAGATGCGTCTCAAGATGCGCGGCAAGCGCGTCTAGCACCTCTTCGATCCGTCCTTCATAAGAAAAATCGCCCGGCCGGCCACCGAGCTTTTTGATGAAGTCCCGGCGCTGCGCATCGTCGTTGAAGAAGCCATGCACATAAGTGCCGGCGACGCGTCCGTCGGCCGATACGGCGCCGTCCTTGCGTCCATCCGAAAATGTGAGCAGCGGCCGCGCGCAATCGTTGCCCTCCGTGCGGCCCATATGCATTTCGAAGCCGGAGAATGGCACATCGGCGTCGATAGACCGCCCGCTCACATTGATAAGCATTTTTTCGCTCGTCATCACGGTCTCGATATCGAGGAGACCGAGACCGGCGACCGTAGAAGGCGGCCCTTCGACGCCCTGCGGATCACCGACCGATTTCCCCAGCATCTGATAGCCGCCGCAGAGGCCGAAGACGCGGCCGCCGCGCGCGGCATATACCTTGATCTCTTGATCCAAGCCCGTCTCCTGCATGGCTTCGAGATCTGCGATGGTTGCTTTCGATCCGGCAAGCAACACAAGGTCGCTCTCGGGCGGCAGGCGTGTGCCGGGCCGCAGCAAAAGAAGCCGGACATTGGGCTCGGCCGCAAGCGGATCGAGATCGTCGAAATTCGCAATATGCGGCAGCGCCGGAACGGCGATCGTCAACACGCCTTCGCCCAATGCCGCACGCACCGGCGAAGGCCGCGCCAACACCATACTGTCTTCGGCAGGCAGCTCGCGCGCCATCGTAAAATGCGGCACGACGCCAAGGCTTGGCCAGCCGCTATGTTTCTCGATGGCCGTCACCCCATCGGCAAAAAGCGCGAGATCGCCGCGAAACTTGTTGACGATGAAGCCCCGCACCAGAGCGGCATCCTCCGGATCGAGCACGAGCTTCGTGCCGGCGATCTGCGCGATGACGCCGCCGCGGTCGATGTCGCCGATAATAATGACGGGCGCGTTGGCTTTGCGCGCGAAGCCCATATTGGCGATGTCGCCTTTGCGCAGATTGATTTCCGAGGCACTGCCCGCGCCTTCAATCAGCATGAGATCGGCGTCGGCGGCGAGATGATCGAAGCTTGCCATCACGGCGGAGAGAAGTTGCGGCTTCAGCTTTTGAAATTCCGCCGCTTGCGCCGTGCCGAACACTTTGCCCGCAACAACGATTTGCGCGCCCGTCTCGCTCTGCGGTTTCAACAGAACGGGATTCATATGGATCGAGGGCGCGAGGCCCGCGGCGCGCGCCTGCAGCGCCTGGGCGCGGCCGATCTCGCCGCCCTCTTGCGTCACCGCCGCATTGTTCGACATGTTCTGCGGCTTGAACGGGACGACTTTCAGACCACGCCGCTTGAACGCGCGGCAGAGACCAGCGACGATCAGCGATTTGCCGACATCCGAACCCGTGCCTTGGAACATGAGCTTGCGCGCGGTCAAAATTCGATGCCTTCCTGCGCCTTCACGCCGGCGGCAAAATGATGTTTGACGAGGCCCATCTCAGTGACGAGATCGGCCGCATCGATCAAGGCTTGCGGTGCATTCCGCCCTGTGACGACGACATGAAGATCAGGCCTGCGCGCGGCGAACGCCGCGATCACCTCGGCGACCGGCAGATAATCATAACGGAGCGCAATGTTGAGTTCGTCGAGCACGACGAGTCGGATCGTCGGATCGCTCATCAGCACGACGGCCTTCTTCCAGGCCGCTTCCGCCGCGGCGATGTCGCGGGCGCGGTCCTGCGTTTCCCAGGTAAAGCCTTCGCCCATCGTGTGCCAGGAAATGAGATCGCCGAATCGCTCTTCGAGCACGCGGCGCTCGCCCGTTCTCCAGGCCCCTTTAATAAATTGCACGACACCGATCCGCCAGCCATGGCCGAGCGCGCGCAGGATGAGGCCGAAGGCCGCCGTGGACTTGCCCTTGCCGGGGCCGGTGTTAACGATGAGCAGGCCCTTCTCGATCGTCTTGCCGGCGACTTCTTTGTCCTGCACCTCTTTGCGCTTGCGCATTTTTTTCTTATGGCGCTCGGCATCGGCATCAGCGGTCATCGAGAGTTCCAGAATCGAAAAAGGCGCGTGACAGGGCGAAATATTTGCGCGATGGATGGCGCGCGACAAGCATCCGTCAAATGATGAGAGTCCGATGTCAGGCGCAACTGCGGCAAGCTTCTTCGATACTTGGCAGACATACCAGAAGGTCGTCGCCGCGAATTATATGTATCACAGTGAAATCAGCGCGGATATCGAGCGGCTCTTTCGCACGCAGCTCGGCACGCGGCCGTTCTCCCTGCTCGATCTCGGCTGCGGCGATGCGGCGACCCTTGCACCTCTGCTGCGAGGGATGGCGATTGTCCATTACAAAGGCGTCGATCTGTCGGAAGCCGCGCTCGGCCTTGCCGCCAAAAACTTGAAGCCGCTTTCCTGTCCAATCGATTTCGTCCATCGCGATATCTTAAGTGCGCTCGCCGCCGAGACCGAGCGCTTTGACGTGATCTACTCGAGTTTCGCCATCCATCATCTGACGTGTGAGGAGAAGGCCAAAGCCTTTCGCCTCGCTGCGGCGCGACTCAATGAGAATGGCTTTCTCGTCTTGACCGACACCTTCCGTGAAGAGGATGAGACGCTCCCCATCTATCTCGATCATTATCTCGGCTGGATTCGCAACGACTGGCATGGGCTCCGCGCCGACGAGATCGCCGCGATTTGCGATCATATCGAAAACAACGATTTGCCGGAGACCGCAACAGATTTGCGCGCGCTGACAAAAGCGGCGGGGCTCGACCAGGAGACGCTCGTCGCCAAATACCGCTGGCATCGCGTCTTGCAACTCCGGCCGTCGGCCGCTTAGGCGCCCGGACGCCTACTTCTTCTGCGAATGTCCGGCCTTGCGTTTATCGAACCAGGCCTGGACATCTTCCATCGAAACGAGCTCCTCGTCCGGGCCTTCGATGGCGGTGATTTCCTTGTCGCCTTCTTGCGCCAATTTCCAAGCGTCTTCCAGCGCTTCTTCTTCGCTCGGCCATTCGCGCGACAGCAATTCGTGCTTCAATCCAAGATCGACGTAGCGAACATGCCAGCCCATCTGCATCTCCTTTCGGTTCCTCATTTGACAAAAGAGCGCCCGCGCGCCTAACCTCTTTTACGACGGTACTTCGACGAAGATTTGTCTTTAGACAAGCGCTTTTTCGAAGCTGAAAAGGGAATGCGGTGCGGATCGATTGGATCCAACGCCGCGGCTGCCCCCGCAACTGTAGGCGGTGAGCGTTCATCCTCATCCACTGGGCTCTGGCCTGGGAAGGCGGATGATACGCGTTGAACCGTGAGCCAGGAGACCTGCCGTCGCACGTCGAGCCGTTTCGCAAAGGCGGGGTGTCCTGATGCGAAGCTTGCGCCTGAACTGCGTGTTGCGGGCCGGCGCGCGGTTTCTCACCCCGAAGTCCATGGCCGATCCCGGCCGAGGTGAGCGCCGATGGCATTGTCCGATCTCAGAAAAATTCCCGTCACCATCGTCACCGGCTTTCTTGGCGCGGGCAAGACGACGCTCATCCGTCATCTCTTGCAGACAGCGCGCGGGCGGCGCCTTGCCTTGATGATCAATGAATTCGGCGACGTCGGCGTCGATGGCGAGATTTTGCGTGGCTGCGGTGACGCGACCTGCCCGGAAGACAATATCATCGAACTGACCAACGGCTGCATTTGCTGCACTGTGGCCGACGATTTCATTCCCGCCATCGAGCGCCTCCTCGCGCTGCCGACAGCGCCCGATCACATCGTGATTGAAACTTCGGGGCTTGCGCTGCCGAAGCCGCTGGTCAAAGCCTTCGATTGGCCTTCGGTGCGGGCGCGCTTGACCGTCGATGGCGTCATCGCCGTTGTCGATGCGGCGGCCGTCGCCGCCGGCCGTTTCGCCGACGATCCGGAAAAGCTCGCCGCGCAACGCGCCGCCGATCCCTCGCTCGATCACGACAATCCGCTCGAAGAAGTGTTCGAGGATCAACTTCTATGCGCCGATCTCGTCATCCTGAATAAGACTGATCTCTTGAGCGAAGCGGCGCTCGCCGCGCTTCGTAACGACCTCGCGGCGCATCTGCCGCGGGCGGTCAAAACCATCGCGACGAGCGAAGGCCGCATCGATGCATCGCTCTTGCTCGGTCTTGCCGCCGCGGCGGAGGACGATCTCGCCGCGCGGCCCTCGCATCACGACAATGAGGAGGAGCACGATCACGACGATTTCGCGAGCTTCGTCGTCGATGTGGCGCCGATCGACGATCCCGCCCGCTTCGTCGATCGGCTGATCGCGCTTGCCGAGGCGCATGATGTTTTGCGGATGAAAGGCTTTCTGCCTGTCAATGGCAAGCCGATGCGGCTTCTCGTGCAGGGCGTCGGCGCGCGTTTTCGCCAGCAGTTCGATCGGCCCTGGCGCGCTGACGAAGAACGGATCGGCAAACTGGTCGTGATCGGCGAAGCGGGACTCGATCGCGCCGCCATTGCCCGCGCCTTGGCCTAAACTCATGCATCTGCTGCGCACCACGACACGATCGATCGACGAAAACGAAAGCGCCGTCGATCTCGCGCAGACGCCGGCAGACTTTATTTTTCTTTCCTTTTCCGACAGCGATCTCGGCGTTGTCGCAAGTGCGCTTGAGAAGTGCATGACGCTCGACGCACGCCTTGCCTCGCTCGCCATGTTGAAACATCCCTATTCGGTCGATCTCTATCTTGAAAAGATTGCCGCCAAGGCGCGCTTCGTTCTCGTGCGGCTCTTGGGCGGACTCGACTATTGGCGCTATGGCGCGGAAGAGCTTTTCGCTGCCGCCCGCAAACATGGTTTCGCGCTTGCCATTGTGCCGGGCGACAGCCGGCCCGATCCGCGGCTCGATCAATGTTCGACTTTGCCGCTGGCGTTGCTCGAAAAAATCTGGTCGACATTCGAAGCCGGCGGCGAAGCCAATGTCCGAAACCTTCTCATCTCGATCGACGCGCATCTGCGCGGAGACGAGCTGACGATCCCCGCGCCCGCTGTCATCCCGCCCGCAGGGCTCTTTCCTGCCGCCTGGCGGCCAGGCGGCGCCACAGCACCCCTCGCCGTGCTCGTCTTCTATCGCGCCTATGTGCTCGCCGGCGACACGGCGCCGATTGAGGCCTGCGCCGACGCTCTCGCGCGCAAAGGCGCGCGCGTGCTCGCGGTCTCCGTGACGAGCCTCAAAGATCCTGCGGCGGCAACATGGATTCGCGACTTTCTCGCGCGCGAGCGCCCGGACGTCATTCTGAATTCGACCGGCTTTGCCGCGCGAACCGATGCCGACGAAAGCCCGCTTGAAGTCGCCGATGCGCCGATCTTTCAAATGATCCATGCCGGCAGCAGCCGCGTGGCCTGGGAGAATGATCCACGCGGCCTCAGCGCCACCGACATCGCGATGAACGCGGTCCTGCCGGAAATCGACGGGCGGATCATCACCCGGCCCATTTCCTTCAAGGAGGAGACGGCACGGAGCGAAGCACTGGAATTCACGCGCCTCGTGCATCGGCCGAACGACGGGCGCATCGATTTCGTCACTGACCTCGCGCTCGCCTGGGCGAAGCTCCGCCGCACGGCGCGCGACAAACGTAGGCTCGCCTGTATTCTTTCGGATTATCCGGCGAAGGCCGGGCGCGCCGGCTATGCCGTCGGCCTCGATACGCCCGCCAGCCTCGCCGAAATCGCAGCGCTCCTCGCGCGCGAAGGCTACGCGGTCGCGCCCATCAGCGATGCAGGCGCGCTGATGCGCGATCTCGCGGAAGGCAAGACGCCGGAATTCTTTTCGCTCGACGATTATCGCGCCGCCTTCGCGGCGCTTCCCGAAGAATTTTGCGGGGCCGTGACGAAAGCCTGGGGCGCGCCGGAAGAGGATGCGCTCTGCGATGGCTCTGGCTTTCGTCTTCGCGCGCTGCGCCTCGGGGCGATGATCGTCGCCATTCAGCCAGACCGCGCGCGCAGTGAATCCCGCAAAGCGAGTTATCACGACACGGCGCTGCCGCCCTGCCACGGCTATATCGCCTTCTATCTGTGGCTGCGCCACCGCGAGCGCGTCGATGCGATCATCCAGCTCGGCACGCATGGCACGCTCGAATGGCTGCCGGGCAAAGCGCTCGCTTTATCGGAGATCTGCGCACCGGAAGTGCTGCTCGGCCCGACGCCGCTCATCTATCCCTTCATCGTCAACAACCCGGGCGAAGCGGCGCAAGCCAAACGCCGCACGTCCGCCGTCATCCTCAGCCATTTAACGCCGCCGCTCGGCGCCATCGAAGCCTTTGGCGATCTTGCGGAATTCGAATCGCTTTTCGATGAATATGCGGCGGCGCAGGACATGGACCCAAAACGTGCGTCCCATCTCGCCGACGGCATTCTCACGCGCGCGACGGAGGCGGGGCTCGTGCAAGAATGCGGTGCTGTTGATCTGCCCGCTTCCGAGGCGCTGGCAAAACTCGACGGCTGGCTGTGCGACATCAAGGATATGAGGATCGCCGACGGTCTCCATATTTATGGCCGCGCGCCGACATCGAGCATTGGCGTCATCGCCGGCGAGGACGCGCCGCGCGAGGCACACGCCGCACTCGAAGCCTCACCACAAAGTGAGCGCGACGCTCTGATCGCCGCGCTCGACGGAAGATTTATCGCGCCGGGCCCAGCGGGCGCGCCTTCGCGCGGACGGCTCGATGTTTTGCCGACAGGCCGCAATCTTTTTTCCATCGATCCGCGCGCGGTGCCGACGCGCACGGCCTTCGAGTCCGGACGCCGCGCCGCTTCCGCCGTGCTCGCGCGCCATCTTCAGGATCATGGCGAATGGCCGCGCCATCTCGTCATGGATCTCTGGGGCTCGGCGAGCATGCGCAGCGGCGGCGAAGAACTCGCGCAGATTTTCGCCTATCTCGGCACGAAGCCCGAATGGGACAATAATTCTTCGCGCGTCATTGGCTTCACCATTCTGCCGCCCGCAGTGCTCGATCATCCGCGTATCGATGTGACGGTGCGGATTTCCGGCCTCTTCCGCGATGTCTTTCCGGCGCAGATCGCGCTGATCGATCAGATGATCGCTGCCGTCGCCGAACTCGATGAAGATTTTGAGACGAACGCGCTCGCCGGCACAGGAGAAAAGCCGGTCCGCATTTACGGCGCAGCGTCTGGATCATACGGATTGCAGCTCGGCCGCATCTTGGCACAAGATGCAGATGTTTCACGTGAGACATTGGCCGAATCTTATCTCGCCGCGAGCGAACACGCCTTTGCCGGCGGCGATGCTGCGGGCTCGTTTCGCGCGCGCGTCGCCGCCGCCGATGCCTTCGTTCATGTGCATGATTTGCCGGGACAGGACATTCTCGATTCTGGCGTTCTCGCCGAACATGAAGCAGGCTTTGCAGCGGCGGCCGAAATGCTGGGCGCAAAGCCGGCGCTTTATCATCTCGATACGACGCGTCTCGATGCGCCGAAAGCGCGGAGTTTTGCCGAAGAGCTCCCCCGCGTCGTGCGCGGCCGCGCCGCCAATCCAGCCTGGATCAAAGGCCAGATGCAGCATGGCTATCGCGGCGCGACCGAGATCGCCGAGACGGTCGATAATCTTTTCGCCTTCGCCGTCATGACCGACATCGTGACGCCGCAACATTTCGATCTCGTCTTCGATGCTACGCTGGGCAATGACGCCGTGCTCGACTTTTTCGCGGCGCATAATCCTGAAGCGGCGCGCGCGATGGCGGAGCGTTTCAACGCCGCGCTCACGCGCGGCTTCTGGCCTTGTCGACGGAATTCCGTCGCCATGCGGCTCGCGCGTCTTTTGGAGAAATCGCCATGAGCGGCGCGCATCGCAAAGGCTGGTGCCCCGGCGCGCTTCGCCCGATGGAGTCGGGCGACGGACTCATCGTGCGTTTGAAGATCACGGGCGGCGAGGTGAGCGCGTCTCTTGGGTCTGCACTTGCGCAATGGGCGGAAGACTTCGGCAATGGCCAGGTCGATGTGACATCGCGCGCCAATCTGCAACTGCGCGGCGTGAGCGAGAAGACATTGTCCGGCTTGCAACTTGCGCTTGATTCCTTCGGCCTCCTCGATCGCGATGCAGAAACCGAATCCGTCCGCAATATTTTGGGAAGTTCGCTTGCCGGCGAGGATCCTCAAGCTCTGCTCGATATTCGTCCGCAGATCCAAGCTCTCGACGAGCGACTGCGAAGCGATCGCGCGCTCCACGGCCTGCCGGCAAAGTTTCTGTTTCTTGTCGATGACGGCGGCCGATTGCCTTTACCGGTGGCGATGAGCGATATCGGATTCGTGGCGACTTCCGTTCAAGGCAAGACTGTCTTCGCCGTTTATCTCGGCGGGATTTGCGCCGGCGCCTGTGCGGTTGACGCGATGACCGAAACGGCTATTCGCGTGGCCGATGCCTTTTTTAACTTGAAAAATGATGAAACGCGCATGGCGGAGCTCGTGCGACGCATCTGCGTCGAGGCGATTGCGCAAGTGGCCGATCTCAAAATTCTCGAATCGACACCGACGATCTGCGCGCCTTCTCCCCATATCCTCGGCTTCCACGCGCTCGGTTCGCAGACTGCACTCGGTCTCGGCCTTCCCTTCGGACGGATCGAAGCCGGCACACTGCGCCTCCTTACCGACGTGACGACAGCCTGCTCCGGCGTGCTGCGCCTCTCGCCTTGGCGCGCGATTTTCCTTCTTGCTGAGAAGATCGACGCCGACTTCGTCAATCGCCTGCGCGCGGAAAATTTCATTCTCGATGACGACGCGCCGATCCGCGCCGTCGCCGCCTGTTCGGGCAAGGCCGCCTGCTCGCACGGAGAGACGGATGCGCGCGCCGATGCCGCGCAGCTCGCTGGCGTCGCGCAAAAATTAGGGACGAAGGGAATCGCCCTTCACGTCTCCGCCTGCGCAAAAGGCTGCGCTCATGCCGAAAAGGCGCCCGTGACTCTTATCGGCCGCGAGGGGCGCTACGATCTCGTCCTCGATGGCCGCGCGGGCGACGCGCCTCTCCTGCACGGGCTTCGCCCCGCCGACGCCGAACGTCTGCTTACCTCTCTCATAGAGATCACGCCCGAAGAACGCGCCGCTTTCGTTCGTCGCCAGCTGTGCGAGGCGGAACAATGAGCCGCTACAGCTATAGTCGCGACGGCGCCGAAATCTATCGCCGCTCTTTCGCGATCATTCGCGCCGAGGCGGACCTTGCGCGCTTTACGCCGGAAGAAGAACCCGTCGCGCTGCGGATCGTTCATGCCTGCGGCGATGTCAAAGCCGCCGCCGATCTCGCTTTTGCACCCGGCGCGGTGGTGGCAGCGCGACGGGCACTGGCGGATGGCGCGCCGATTCTTTGCGATTCGCAAATGGTCACGGCGGGGATCACGCGGGCGCGCCTGCCGGCCAACAATGATGTGATCTGCACGCTCAACGATCCGCGTGTGCCTTCGCTTGCCGCGCATCTTGCGACGACGCGCTCGGCTGCCGCCGTCGAACTCTGGCGGCCGCGACTCAAAGGAAGCCTGGTGGTGATCGGCAATGCCCCGACGGCTTTGTTTCATCTGCTTGAGCTCATCGATGGCGGTGCGCCCATGCCCGCCGCGATCATCGGCATGCCGGTCGGCTTTGTTGGTGCCGCCGAATCCAAAGAGGCGTTGATTGCCGACGGGCGCGTGCCTTTCCTTGTGGTGCGCGGACGACGCGGCGGCAGCGCCATTGCCGTCGCGACCGTCAATGCCGTTGCAAGACAAGAGCTATGACGAAAGGCAGGCTCATCGGCGTCGGCGTCGGCCCCGGCGATCCGGAGCTCTTGACGATCAAGGCTGTGGACGCAATCCGCGCCGCGCCGGTCATCGCCTTTTTCGCCAAGAAGGGAAAGCGCGGCAATGCGCGCGAGATCGCCGAGCGCTGGATTCCGAAGGATCGGATCGAGGTGCCGCTTTATTATCCGCTGACGACCGAAGTTCCCTTCGACGACCCTCATTATATAAAGACCCTTACGTCCTTCTATGCGGAGGCGGCCCTTCTGCTCGGCGACCATCTCGAAGCCGGCCGCAATGTTGCACTTCTCGCCGAAGGCGATCCTTTGTTCTACAGTTCCTTCATGCATCTTTACGTGCGTCTGCGCGAAAAATTCGCAACCGAAATCGTGCCTGGGATTCCGGGGATCGCTGGCTGCTGGAGCCGCGCCGGCGCGCCGATCGCCTGGGGCGACGATGTGCTGACCGTTCTGCCCGGCACATTGTCCGAGGACGATCTCGCGATGCGTCTGACAAAAACGCACGCCGCCGTCATTATGAAGCTCGGCGCCAATCTGCCGAAAGTCCGCGCCGCGATCATCCGTGCGGAACTTTTGTCGCGCGCCATCTATGTCGAGCGCGGCACGATGATGGGCGAAGCCGTGATCCCGCTTGCCAAACGCGGCGACGAGCCCGCGCCTTATTTCTCGATGATCCTCATCCCTGGCAATGGAAGGCGGCTCTGATGAGCGGACGCCTCGATATTGTCGGTCTCGGACCCGGCCCCAAAGAATGGCTGACGCTGGAGGTGCCGGAGATTCTCGCGCGCGCCTCCGATCTCGTCGGCTATGGTCCTTATCTCGATCGTGTTGCGAGCCATGAAGGACAAAAGCGCCACGCGAGCGACAATCGCGAAGAATTGGCGCGCGCGCGTCATGCGCTTGCACTCGCCGCGAATGGCGCCGATGTAGCGGTCATCTCCGGCGGCGATCCCGGCGTCTTCGCCATGGCGGCGGCGGTATTCGAAGCGCTCGAAAACGGCGAGCCCGCCTGGCGCGAAATCGAGATCGCGGTTCATCCCGGCATTTCCGCCATGCTTGCCGCCGCCGCGCGATTGGGCGCGCCGCTCGGTCACGATTTTTGCGTCATCTCGCTTTCTGACAATCTGAAACCCTGGTCCATGATCGAGGAGCGGCTGCGCGCCGCCGCATTGGGCGATTTCGTCATGGCGCTGTTCAACCCGGCATCGAAGGCGCGTCCGCAGTTAATCTACGATGCCTTTGCGCTGTTGCGCGAAGTGAGGCCGCCTGAAACCATCGTCGGCTTCGCGCGTGCCATCGGCCGAGACAATGAAAAACTGACGCTCACCACGCTCGCGGAAGCCGATCCTTCGCTTGCCGACATGAGCACGCTCGTGCTCATCGGCGCCCATGCGACACGCAGCTTCGAGGCGCGCGGCCGACGCTGGATCTATACGCCGCGCGGTTCCGGGACGTCGTGATGCGCAAGGCCGGTGATAAAATGCAAAAGCATTTCAAGATCGTGGAACGTCGGCACCTCCGCGCGCGCCGGTTGGCGGATCAGGATCACCGGGAGGCCCAGCGTTCGCGCGGCCTCGATCTTCGCATAGGTCGCCTCGCCGCCGCTGTTCTTTGTGACGATGATTTCGATCTTTTCTTGTCCCAGCAAGTGCCGCTCCTCGTCCAAAGCAAAAGGGCCGCGCGCCAAAACGATTTGATGATGAGGAAGACGCGGAGCAGGCTCCGGCGCATCGATGCTGCGGATAAGATAAAAATGATGCGGCGCCGCTTCGAACGCAGGGAGCTGCAAACGGCCGACCGTCAGAAAGACCCGACGCGACTTTTCGCCGAGCGCATCGACCGCGGCCTCGACATCGTCGATTTCTTGCCAACGGTCTCCCTCGCGCTGCACCCACGGCGGCCTTGTGAAGAGCGCAAGCGGTATCGCGCACGCACGGCAGGCGGCCTCGGCGTGCGCGGACATCTGTTCGGCAAAAGGATGCGTCGCATCGACAACACAATCGATCGATTCTTTTTTGAGATAAGCGATGAGCCCCGCGATGCCGCCAAAGCCGCCGATCCGATGTGCAATCGCCGGCAGAGTGGGATTGCGCGTTCGGCCGGCGAGCGACAGGATCGGCGCAACATTGGGATCGTCCGCGAGCCGCTCGGCAAGCTGGCGCGCCTCGCTCGTGCCGCCGAGGATCAGAATGCGCAATGGTCTCGGCATCGATTCCGCCTCGCGAGAGCACCCTGATGCCGACGCGCTGGCTCACGCTCATCGGCGTCGGCGAAGACGGGCGCGACGGTCTCTCTCCTGCCGCAGCCAGGCTTCTCGCGCAAGCCCGCTTCATCATTGGCGGCGCGCGACACCTCGCGTTGATCGGCAAGGTCGAGGCTGAGACGCTTCCCTGGCCTTCGCCCTTCGCGAAAGGCATCGAACGGATTTTGGCGCGGCGCGGACAAGACACATGCGTCGTCGCCTCCGGCGATCCATTCCTCTACGGCGTCGGCTCGGTCCTCGCCGCGCATGTGCCGGCGGAAGAAATGATCTCGCTGCCTGCGCCCTCCTCGCTCGGCCTTGCCGCCGCGCGGCTCGGCTGGGCCTTGCAGGATTGCGAAATCGTTTCACTGCATGGACGGAATTTCGAGCGCATCATTCCGCATCTCCGCCCGAAAGCAAAACTGCTGGTGATTTCCTGGGATGGAACGACGCCCGAGAAACTCGCCCCGCTTTTGTGCGCAAGACACCTTGGATCGTCGAAACTCACGATCCTCGAGGCACTCGGCGGTCCGCACGAAAAGATCTCAGCGTCATCCGCCGAAAATTACCAAGCGCGCGCCGTCGATCAACTCAATCTTGTCGGCGTCGAAATCGAGGCGGGGGCGAACGCCGCGTTCATTCCGCTGACGCCTGGCTTACCTGACGAATGGTTTGAGACTGATGGACAGATCACTAAGCGCGATGTTCGCGCGCTGACGCTTGCGGCGCTCGCGCCTTGGCCGGGCGCCCTGCTCTGGGACATTGGCGCGGGTTCCGGGTCGATCGGGATTGAATGGATGCTGGCCCATCCACGCAATCGCGCCATCGCAGTCGAAGCGCGCGAGGATCGCGCCCAACGCATCGCACGCAATGCGGCCGCGCTCGGCGTGCCCGATCTCGCGATTGTCCTCGGCAAGGCGCCCGAAAGTCTTTCGACTCTGGGCGCCCCCGACGCGATTTTTATTGGGGGCGGCGGCAGCGCGACCATCGATGCCGCTTTCAAGCTGCTTCCAACAGGCGTGTTCGTCGTCAATGCCGTCACGCTCGAAACGCAATCCTATGTCGCGGACTGTCACGCGCAGCACGGTGGCCGCCTGCTGATGATCGACATTGGCGAAGCAGCCCCGCTCGGCGGCTTTCACGCCTGGCAAAAACCGCGGCCCATCGTGCAATGGATGATTAGAAAATGATTGCGATCGGAATCGGCTGCCGGCGCGGCACGAGAAAGGAAGTGATCATGCTGCTCATTCGCGACACGCTGGCGCGCGAAAGCTTCACGGGTCACCACGCAGTGCTCTTCACCTATGACGGAAAAAAAGACGAGCCGGGCCTTATCGCCGCTGCGAGCGCTTTGAATCTGCCCCTTCGTTTTCTGCCGCTCGAGGCCTTGCGTGCCGTCGCCGACAAAATCACGGCGCATTCCGAAGCGGCGCGGAACGCGCTCGGCATCCCCTCCGTCGCCGAAGCCGCAGCGCTTGCGGGTGCCGGCAAAGGCGCGCGCCTTCTCGTGCCGCGCATCAAAGGCGAAGGCGTGACTTGCGCCATCGCGGAAGGAGCAGGCCGATGACGGTGCATTTCATCGGCGCGGGGCCAGGTGCTTCCGATCTCATCACGTTGCGCGGGCGCGATCTCATTGCGCGCTCGCCCGTCTGTCTTTATGCGGGCTCGCTCGTGCCGAAAGAGCTGCTCGCCTATTGCCCGCCGAATGCGCGCATCATCGATACCGCGCCGCTCTCACTTGAAGCCATTGTCGCCGAATTCGTCCGCGCCGAGGCGGAAGGCAAGGACGTCGCGCGGCTTCATTCCGGCGATCTGAGTCTCTGGAGCGCGATGGGCGAACAGTTGCGCGAACTCGATCGCCTCGGCATCGCTTATACGATCACGCCCGGTGTGCCGAGTTTCGCAGCGGCGGCTGCGGCTTTGAAGCGCGAACTGACTTTGCCAGAGGTCGCGCAGTCGCTCGTGTTGACGCGCACGGGCGGGCGCGCCTCCGCTATGCCCGAAAAGGAAAAGCTTGCGACATTCGCCGCGAGTGGCGCGACTCTCGCAATCCATCTGTCCATCCATGCGATCGAAAAAGTCGTCACGGAACTCCTTCCCTTCTATGGCGCCGATTGTCCTGTCGCCGTCGTTTGCCGCGCTTCATGGCCGGATGAGATGATCCTTGAAGGAACGCTTGCGACGATCGCCGCGCAAGTCGCGGCGACCAGCATGGAGCGGACCGCGCTCATTCTTGTCGGCCCTGCGCTCGCTGCGCGCGATTTCCGTACGAGTGCGCTTTATGATGCGGAGTATCAAAGGCGGTTTCGCGGAGCCTCTCAATGAGGCTTCCGCCGTCCCGTCGTCGCAAGGATACTTCCTTCGCGATCGACGACAACGATTTCGAGATTCTTCGCGCCGTCTTCGAGGGCCTTTGCCGCGGTCTGCCACGCCGCTTTCGCGACTTCGGAGGCGAGATCGATGCCGGCAGCGCTCGCACATTGTTGCGCTTCGAGGGCGGTGTTGGCGTTTCGGATTTGCTCAGCAAGTCTGTCGTCCCCTCCGGCCGCGCGCGCATGCTCTGCCAAAAACACGAGATCGACCGCGCCGCGATGCGAATGCAGATCGAGCATGCCTTGCGCGAGCTTCGTCATCTTGGCAAAGCCGCCGGCAATGCTGACCGTCTCGACCGGATGGCGGCGAAGATATTTCAACAACCCGCCAACGAAATCGCCCATGTCGACCAGCGCATCCTCGGGAAGATTGTGCAATCTCTGCACGGCCTTTTCGGACGTCGAACCCGTGGCGCCGGCGATATGCGCGATGCCTTGCGCGCGTGCGACATCGACGCCGCGATGAATCGAATGCACCCAGGCGGCGCAGGAATAGGGCACGACAATGCCCGTCGTGCCGAGGATCGACAAACCGCCGACGATGCCGAGGCGAGGATTGAGCGTCTTTTGCGCGAGCGCTTCGCCGCCCGGAATCGAAATTTCGATGTCTGCGTCGGCGGCGCGGGCATAATGCCGCGCGACTTCGCCGATGTTTTCAACCATCATCGCGCGCGGCACGGGATTGATGGCTGGCTCGCCGACAGGCAAAGGCAGCCCGGGCTTCGTCACCGTACCGACGCCCGCGCCTGCACGAAAGCGCAGGCCCGTTCCCGCCTCCGCCAATCGCACCGTTGCGACGATGAGCGCGCCATGCGTCACATCGGGATCGTCACCTGCATCTTTAATGACGCCCGCTTGCGCCGTGCCATCGCGCAGAGACGTTTGGGCAAGCACAAACTGCACGCGCGCGCCATCGGGCAGAGCGATCTCGACAGGATCAGGAAATTCGCCCGTCACCAAAGCAGTGAAGGCGGCGCGCGCCGCCGCCGTCGCGCAGCTGCCCGTCGTCCAGCCATAGCGCAGCGGCCGATTGATTGGATCATCATTCATTTCAAAAGCAATTCTGCGCGATGCGGCGCGCACAAACAAGGATTTCGCGGATGAGCGCGCCGCCCGGTCTTCTCATCGCCGCGCCTCGCTCGGGTTCGGGCAAAACGACGCTGACGCTCGGCCTCATGCGCGCGCTCGCCCAGCGCGGCATGCGCATTCTCGGCGTCAAATGCGGGCCGGATTATATCGATCCTGCTTTTCACGCTGTTGCGACGGGACGCCCCGGCCTCAATCTCGACAGCTGGGCGATGCCGCCTTCGTTGCAGCAATCTCTCGCGCAAGCCGCGGCGGCGGAAAGCGATCTCATCCTGTGTGAAGGACTGATGGGTCTCTTCGATGGCGTGCCGAGCGAAAGCGGCCGCAGTGGGTCCTCCGCCGATATCGCGGCGGCCTTCGGCTGGCCGGTCGTTCTCATTCTCGACATCAGCGGCCAATCGCAATCGGCCGCGGCAACAGTGCTCGGCTGCGCCACATTCGATCCCCGTCTGACTATCGCAGGCGTGATCTTGAATCGCGTCGGCAGCATTCGGCATCAGATGCTCGCGACGGAAGCGATCGAAGCGCTCGGGCTTCCAGTGCTGGGCGCGCTCCGCCGTGCGCCCGAGATCACTTTACCCGAACGCCATCTCGGCCTTGTGCAGGCCTCCGAAACTGCGGGCCTCAACACCATTCTCGACCGGCTCGCGGATTTTGTCGCGACGCAGATCGATTGCGACCGGCTTTTGGCGCTCGCCGCTCCGTCGCGTTTCGCCGAGACGAAGGCTCCACCGTCTTCTAGCATAAAGCCTCCTGGACAGAGGATCGCGATTGCGCGCGACGAGGCGTTTTCGTTCCTCTACCCGCATCTTCTCGAAGGCTGGCGCGCAGCCGGCGCGGACATCGTCTTCTTTTCGCCGCTCGCGAATGAGTCCCCGCCAGACGCATGCGACTTCTGCTGGTTGCCCGGCGGCTATCCCGAACTTCACGCGGGGCGGATCGCGTCCGCAACGCACTTCCTCGATGGCTTGCGCAGCCTTGCGGAAACGCATCCGATCCATGGCGAATGCGGCGGCTATATGGTTCTCGGCCAAAGCCTCATCGATGCGCAAGGAAACGCGCACAAAATGGCCGGCCTTCTCGGCATTACGACCTCCTTCGCCAAACGCCGCCTGACGCTCGGCTATCGCCAAGCCGAGCTTTTGCGCGATTGCGGATTGGGGAAAGCGGGCCTCGTTCTGCGCGGCCATGAATTCCATTATGCGACGATCGCGGATAAGGGCGACGATGAGGCTCTTTTTGTTCTCAACGATGCCTATGGCGCTTCGCCAAGTCTTTCGGGCGGCATTCGGGGCTCCGTTTCGGGAAGCTTCTTCCACATGATTGCCGGCGCGCCGTGAGCGGCACGCGATTCACCTTGGGCGAGGGATTCGCGTTTTCATGCTTCCGCCTCGGGGCGAACTATTCTAGAGCAAGGTCGGCGGTCGGGCGTCCTTTAAATTGAGACTGTCCGCCTCGCTTGTTGGGGTGACTCATGCACGTCGGAAGTGATTGCGAGTGATCTTTTCCTTTGGACACATGGTTCGCTTGACGCGCGCGGGCTATGTTCTTGCCCGTGCCGGCATCTTCACCCATGTCGATCTCGCGAGCCTGCCGATCTCGGCGCATCTGCCCTTCGCGATAGCAAAACTCATTGCGCGCCGTCAGCAAGGGCCCCTCGCGGATTCTCTGCCCGACGCGATCGCAGAGCTCGGCCCCTCCTATGTCAAACTCGGCCAGTTTCTCGCGACGCGTCCCGATGTCGTCGGGCCCGAAGTCGCGCTGCGGCTTGAGCGCTTGCAGGATCGCATGGCACCCTTTCCGCGCGACCAGGCGGTCAAGTCGATCGAAGCGGCATTCAATCGGCGCATCGACGAGATGTTCATCGAATTCGGCGAGCCCGTCGCCGCGGCTTCGATCGCGCAGGTTCACAAAGCGCGCGTCCGCGATCACAAGGGCGAGCGCGAAGTCGCGGTCAAAGTGCTCCGCCCGGGAATCGAACGCCTCTTCCGCCGCGATCTCTCGGACATGTATTTCGCCGCGCGCATTGCCAAACTCTGGTTTCCGGAAACGCGGCGGCTGAAGCCTGTCGAAGTCGTCGATACGCTGGCGCGCACGGTGAAGATCGAAATGGATTTCCGCCTCGAGGCCGCCGCCGCCTCCGAGTTCGCCGAGAACACGAAAGAGGAATGGGATTTTCGCGTGCCCGTCGTCGATTGGGACAGGACGGAGCGCGAAGTGCTGACGCTTGAATGGATCGACGGCGTTGCGCTGTCCGATGTGCCGGCCCTTGCCGCCAAAGGCTACGATCTGCCGGTGCTCGGCCGCACAATCATCCAATCCTTCCTGCGCCACGCGATGCGCGACGGCTTTTTCCATGCCGACATGCATCAGGGCAATCTCTTCGTCGACGCAGACGGAAGGCTCACCGCTGTCGATTTCGGCATCATGGGAAGGCTCGGGCGTGTCGAACAGCGCTTCCTTGCCGAAGTCATCTTCGGCTTCATCACGCGGGATTATCGCCGCATCGCGGAAGTGCATTTCGAGGCTGGCTATGTGCCACGCCACCATTCGGTCGAAGAATTCGCCCGCGCGCTGCGCGCCATCGGCGAGCCGATTCACGCGCGCCCCGCCGATCAGATCTCCATGGCGAAACTGCTGACGCTGCTGTTCGAGGTGACGGCCCTTTTCGATATGAAGACACGCACGGAGCTCGTGCTTCTGCAAAAAACGATGGTCGTCGTCGAAGGCGTCGCCCGCACGCTCGACCCGAAACTCGACATGTGGTCCACGGCGGAGCCCGTCGTGCGCTCCTGGATTGAAGAGAATCTGGGCCCCATCGGCCGGCTCGACGATGCGCGCCGCGCCGCTCTGTCGCTCGCCAAATTCACCGCCAATCTCCCGGCGACACTGTTGCGCACCGAGACGATCGTTAAGAACCTCGAACGCGCCTCGGAAACCGGCTTCGAGCTTTCCGACGAGGCCGTCGACAAGATCAGAAGCGCGCATGCGCGCGCCTTGCGGCTCGGCCATATAGCACTCTGGATCATCGCCGCGACACTGATCGGCTACCTCTTTTTCCATTGAACGAGGGGCTGGCGCAAACTGCGCCGCATCGCCACATCTCTGCTCTCTTTCGCTGGCATCGCCGCCGCACGCCAAATGGCGGCTGATATGCTAGGCTGAATAAAATCTCTGGGACCCGACATGGCACTCGCGGGCAAAAATATCCTCATCATCATCGGTGGCGGCATCGCCGCCTATAAGGTGCTTGAGCTCATCCGCCGCTTGCGCGACGCAGGCGCGACGGTTCGCGTTGTGATAACGGCGGCAGCCAGGCATTTCGTCACGGAGCTGTCGGTTGCGAGCCTCGCCGGCGGCAAAGTCTATACCGATCTCTTCTCGCTGACGGATGAGACGGAGATCGGGCATATCCAGCTCTCGCGCGACGCCGATCTTCTCGTCGTCGCACCGGCAACGGCCGATCTCTTGGCGAAAATGGCGATGGGGCTCGCCAACGATCTTGCGTCCACGCTTTTGCTCGCGACGGATAAGAAAATTCTCGTCGCGCCGGCGATGAATGTCCGGATGTGGCTGCATTCGGCGACGACGCGCAACGTCGCTACGTTGAAACGGGACGGCGTGCTGTTCATCGGCCCGGACGACGGCGACATGGCCTGCGGCGAATATGGGCCTGGCCGCATGAGCGAACCGCCGGCCATTCTTTCTGCCATCGAGCAGGCGCTGAAAACGGAAACCAAGATCGCCCTGCCGGCCTTGATCGGCTCATCGACGAAAGCCGCGCTCGCCGGCAGGCGCGTTATCGTCACCTCGGGGCCGACGCATGAACCGATCGATCCCGTGCGCTACATCGCCAATCGATCTTCGGGCAAACAAGGCCATGCTCTCGCTGCCGCGGCCGCCGCTGCCGGCGCAGACGTGATCCTCATCAGCGGCCCTGTCGCGCTGGCGGACCCTTCAGGCGTCGCAACGAAGCACGTCGAGACGGCAGAACAAATGCTGAAAGCTGTCGAAGCGTCCTTGCCGGCGGACATCTTCATTGCGGCCGCGGCCGTCGCCGATTGGCGCATCGCCGCCGCCGCAAACGAGAAGATCAAGAAAGGCCCAGAGAAGGCGCCGCGTCTCGACCTTGTCGAGAATCCGGACATTCTTCGCCTCGTCGCAACGCATAAGACAAAGCGGCCGGCGCTCGTCGTCGGCTTTGCGGCGGAAACGCGTGATGTCGTGGAGCATGCGCGAGGAAAGCTTGCGCGCAAAGAATGCGACGTGATCATCGCCAATGACGTCAGCGCCGAATCGGGCGTGATGGGAGGCGACGAAAATGAGGTCACCCTCGTGACCAAGGCCAAGATCGAAACTTTGTCGCGCATGAGCAAGAGGGACGTTGCCGAGCGGCTCATTGGCTTTCTTGCGCAATGGCTCCAGGCCAAGCGCGAGGGCTCCTTTAATGCCTGAGACGCTTCATGGCTGAGACGATCACGGTTCCGCTTCGCCGCCTGCCGCACGGCGAAGGTTTGCCCTTGCCCGCTTATCAAAGCGCGGGGGCGGCCGGCCTTGACCTTATCGCGGCCATCGCCGCTGACGCGAAATTGATCATCGAGCCAGGCGGGCGCGCGCTCGTTCCCACTGGCATAGCTTTGCAAATTCCGAAAGGATTTGAGGCACAAGTGCGGCCGAGGTCGGGCCTCGCCTTGGAGCACGGGGTCACCATTTTGAATGCACCGGGAACAATTGATTCCGATTATCGTGGGGAAATATGTGTGCTGCTCACGAATTTGGGGAAAGACATTTTTGAACTACGGCGAGGCCTGCGCATTGCTCAGTTGATCGTTGCTCCGGTCATACGTGCAACCTTGACGGTCGTGGAAGAGCTTGAAGAGAGCGGGCGCGGCGCAGGCGGGTTCGGCTCGACAGGAAAACACTCGCTGCTGGAAAGGGACGGATGATCCTACTCGCTCGAAGAAGTCTTCTCGCCCTCGCCGCCGTCGCCGATGTGGCGCTTCATGCCCGCCCCCAGCCTGTTGCGGCAAAGGCGCTCGCCGGCCGCCTCAATCTTCCGCCACGCCATCTCGAAACTTTGTTGCAGACGCTCGTCCGCGCCAATATCTTGAAAGGCGTGCGCGGCCCGCGCGGCGGCTATGAGCTGGCGCGCGAGCGTCGCCGCATCAGCGCCGCGGAAGTCGTCCGCGCGGTGATGTCCGATCCCTCGGGCGAAAACGAAGAAGGGCAAGACACTCGCTTCATCGATCAGGTCGTCGGCCCGATCGTCGAGCGCGCTGGCCAAGCTTTCTTGACCGAACTCGAATCCGTCACCATCGACGACATTTGTCAGAGCGCTCTGGACAAGAAAGTCTTCTCGGACGACACGCCGCGCGCCGATTTCACGATCTAAGCGCCGGGTCGTAACCCTATTTCCATTTTCGATATGCATATCAAAAAATTCTGCATCTGAGTTTAGTTGACAAAAATACTAGAATAATATTGCATGGATACAAATCAGTCAGAGAATGAATCATCCGCTCTGAAGCGGAGGGACCTTCGCGTCGCCGGATGTTCATTCGGTGTTGGAGGTAATGACTATGGCACTTCAGCTTGGCGATGTGGCACCGGACTTCGAGATCAACACGACCGAAGGGCCCATCAAATTCCACGATTTTATCGGCAATTCCTGGGTGGTGCTCTTCTCGCACCCCAAGAATTTCACGCCGGTCTGCACGACGGAGCTCGGCTATACGGCGAAACTGAAGCCCGAGTTCGACAAGCGCAACGTCAAGGTGATCGGCCTCAGCGTCGATCCGCTCGATGCCCACGAGAAATGGTCTCAGGACATCAAGGAAACCCAGGGCTATGCGCTCAACTTTCCGCTAATCGCCGATCCAGAGCGCAAGGTCGCCAATCTCTATGGCATGATCCATCCGAATGCGAGCGACACGCTGACCGTGCGTTCGGTCTTCATCATCGGCCCGGACAAAAAGATCAAACTAACACTCACCTATCCCGCGAGCACGGGGCGCAATTTCGATGAGATCTTGCGCGTGATCGATTCCTTGCAGCTGACCGCGAAACATCAGGTCGCGACCCCGGTGAACTGGAAAAAGGGCGAGGATGTCATTATTGTCCCCGCGGTCTCGGATGCCGACGCGAAAGTGAAGTACCCCAGTGGCTGGAAGGCGCCGCGGCCTTATCTGCGCATCGTGCCGCAGCCGCGCGACTAGAGGTCACGAGACATGAGCCTCTAAGGAGGAGGACATCATGGCGCAAGCAGCAGCGAAAGAAGCGCGGGACTTGGAGCCGAGCCATCCGCCCGGCCGCGGCCGCATCTATGATTCCATCATCGACACGATTGGCGACACGCCTCTCGTCCGGCTGAACAAGATCGCCAAGGAGAAGGGCGTCAAAGCCAATCTCCTGGCGAAGCTCGAATTCTTCAACCCGATCAGCAGCGTCAAGGATCGCATCGGCGTCAATATGATCGCCGCGATGGAAGCCGCGGGCCGGATCACGCCCGGGCGTTCCGTTCTCATCGAACCGACCTCCGGCAACACCGGCATCGCTCTCGCCTTCGTCGCCGCGGCCAAGGGCTATAGGCTCATTCTGGTGATGCCGGAATCGATGTCGATCGAACGGCGCAAAATGCTGGCACTCCTCGGCGCGGAGCTCGTTCTCACGCCGGCGCCGCAAGGCATGAAGGGCGCGATCGCCAAGGCTCAGGAGCTTGTCGCGGCAACGCCTCATGCGGTGATGCCGCAACAATTCGAAAATCCAGCCAATCCCGACATTCACCGCCGCACGACGGCAGAGGAAATCTGGAACGACACGCATGGCGAGATCGATTATTTCGTCTCGGGTGTCGGCACCGGCGGCACGATCACAGGCGTCGCGCAAGTTTTGAAGCCGCGCCGGCCGAGCCTGCGCATCATCGCGGTCGAGCCCGAAGATTCGCCCGTTCTCTCGGGCGGCGCGCCCGGGCCGCATAAGATTCAAGGGATCGGCGCCGGCTTCGTGCCGTCGATTCTCGATCGCGGCCTGATCGACGAAGTGCTCACCGTCGGCAATCAGACGGCTTTCGATATGGCGCGCCTTGTCGCGCGGCTCGAAGGCATTCCGGTCGGAATCTCGTCAGGGGCTGCAGTCGCAGCTGCCATCGAAGTCGGGCTGCGGCCGGAAGCGGAAGGCAAGAACATCGTTCTCATCATCCCCTCCTTCGCCGAGCGTTATCTCTCGACCGCGCTGTTCGAAGGTCTGTGAAAGCGAGCGGTCGATCGGCGCTCAGGTCGCCGAGGCCGCCAGCACGCGCGGCGCCGGCGAGAGGGAAATCGCCGTATTGCCGTTGATCTCCATGATCGCTAAGGCGCGGTCGTTCAGGCCATTGGAGCGGAATCGAAAAACGCCATCGGCGCCATTGAAGCCCGCGTGATTGGTGAGAATGGCATCGGAGAAGCGATCCGGCCCCGGCCGATGCGCAAGCGCGACAGCCAATGAGACTGCATCATAGCTGAGCGTCGCGATCCGCGCCGGATCGCTGCTGTATTTCGCGCGATAGCGCGCCGCGAAAGCCGTAAAGCCCGAATTGTCGGGTGCCGCGAACCAGGCGCCTTGTAACCCCGGCAGGGCCAGAACGCGCGGATCGTTCCAAAGCCCAGTGCCGAGAATCTGCACCTTCTTTGCATTGACCCCATTTGTAGCGAGTGCCTGCACCACATCCGGCATCGCGCCCGCTTGCTCGGGGATAAAGAGCGCGTCGATCTGATTGCCGAGGGCGGCGATTTTCTTTGCCGCATCGTTCATGGAATCGGGATCGTAGTTTTCGATTTCCATCACCCTGACGCCGCGGCGCGCCGCCTCCTGCTGGAATTCGGCGGCGGCGATCCGTCCATAATCATTGTCCGGGATCATCGCGGCGAAGGATCGCTTTCCCTTCGAGGCCGCAAAATCGACGATGCGATCAACATAGCTTTCGACAAGGAAGGACAGAAGATAGACGCCAGGCTCGGCGGTCGAGGCATCGGTCGAGAAGGCGATCATCGGCTTATGCGCCGCGCTCACCACTTGCTCTGCGGCGCGCACGTCGGCCGCATAGAGCGGCCCAATGATGAGGTCGACACCATCGGTCAAGGCGGATTGCGCGGCGGCGGTCGCGCCATCGGGCGTCGATTGATCATCTTTGACGAGCAGAGTGACGTCCGAAGTGCCGGCCTCCGACAAAGCGAGATCGGCGGCATTGCGCAGCGAGACACCGACATTGCTGGGCTGACCCGCTTGCGTCAACGGCAGGATGAGGGCGACCTTGACCGGGCCTGTGCCCATCTGCGTCGGCATGGCGCCGGTCGTGCCGGGGGGAGCCGAACCATCGGGTGGCGGCAGTGCCTGCGATTGAACGGGATCGATGGGCGCCCCACCGACGATGTCGTCATTGCCGCTCGGGTTCGTGCCGGTAAGACATCCCGCGAGGGACGCCGCGGCCGCCAAGGCGAAGACACGCGCTGCGAAAGCGCCCCAGTTACCCATGCGCGTGCGCTCTAGCGTTCGGGCGGCTCGTTGGAAAAGCGGATCGGCCAAAATATACTCCGCGCGACTGCGTCGCCCGTTTGGTCTCGCGACCCTGTTCGACAGTTGGCTGCCAGCGGCCGTCGTCTCCGTCCCCATCGCCGGAAAAAGGAAGCCGCAATTCTGCCGATAGCCAACTCATATTATCGCGCCCGGGACAAGGGAAGGTAAACCGTCGCGCGCATTGGCGAAAATGTTGTTGCATGGAATCACCCTTGCCCGCGGTGGAGAGTTGTTCTATTTGTAGAACGATTGGACGTTATACAGAACATTTCCCGAGGGCGGGTCATGACACGCGATGGGCTGAAAACGGCGGGACACGACCGCTCCACGGACGCGGAAGCCGCCTTCACCGCCTTCGGCCTTCGCGCCGAGGCAGAGCCCCTTCCGCCGGGCCTCCATGTCGTCGCAACTCCCATCGGTAACCTCGCCGATATTTCGCTGCGCGCGCTCGCGACTCTCGCTGCCGCCGACGCGGTGATTGCCGAAGACACGCGCGTCACCAAAAAACTGCTCGCACATTATGGCATTGCGACGCCGCTCGTCGCCTATCACGAACACAATGCCGAAGTGATGCGGCCGCATCTCCTGGCGCGGCTGGCAACAGGCGCCGCTCTAGCGCTCGTCTCGGATGCCGGCACGCCGCTTGTCTCCGATCCGGGTTATCGACTCGTGGGTGGGGCTCTTACGCAAGGTACGCCCGTCACCTCCGTCCCCGGCGCGTCGGCCGTTCTTGCCGCGCTCGTCGTCGCCGGCCTGCCGACAGACCGCTTTTTCTTCGAAGGCTTTCTGCCACCGCGATCCGCCGCGCGCCGGCAGCGCATCGCGGAACTGGCGAGCATTCCGGGCACGCTCGTCTTCTTCGAGTCCCCGCATCGCGCCGCCGAGACGCTGATCGACCTCCACGCCGTCTTGGGCGACCGCGAGGCGGCACTCGCGCGCGAACTCACCAAACATTTCGAAACCGTCCGGCGCGGCCCGCTTGCTGAACTCGCGCGCCGGCTCGCGGAGGAAGAACCGCCGAAGGGCGAAATCGTGCTTCTCGTCGGGCCGCCGTCCGCGCAGGAACCGGCGATCGACGCCGCCGAACTTGATCTCAAAATCAGCAGGGCGCTCGAAAAATTGTCAGTCAAAGAAGCGGCAGCCGTCGTCTCCGCGGAAACCGGTCAGCCGCGCCGCAAGGTCTATGCGCGCGCTGTCGAACTTTCCGCGCGGGCGCGCTAAGGATAAGCAAAGCGACCAGAGATTTTTCGCTCGATCTATTTCTTTTTAAGGTTCATTGCGTGCCACGCCAAGGCGCCAAGACCATTCAAGCAACGAAACGCCGCCGCGCTCTCGCGTCAGGACTGCGGGCGGAAATTCTCGCCGCCTCCTATCTGCGCCTCAAAGGCTACCGGATTCTCGCGCGGCGCTATTTGATCGGCGGCGGAGAGATCGATCTCATTGCCCGCAAATCCGATTCCATCGTCTTCGTCGAAGTGAAGTCGCGGACCAATCTCACTATGGCATTAACCGCGATCGACGCCGCGAAATGCCGCCGCATCTCGCGCGCCGCCGCGCATTGGCTTGCGGCCAATCCCTGGGCGATGCGTCTCAATCTGCGCGGCGACTCGATCTGCCTCGCGCCCTGGCGCTGGCCGCACCACACTGTTGCTGCGCTGACTTTGGATATCGGCTAGATGTTTTCGATTATCCGGCTTTTGCCGGCGATAGGGATTAAAGGAGCCGTTGCAGCGCAGGCTTAAGCCCGCTGCGACACCCCATGCCACGGACTTAAACGATGAGCAGGCCCGAGACGATTGCACGCGCCCAGACGCCCGCCGCGCGGATCGGCGAGACGGCGTCGCCGAGCGGCCATGGCATCGCCGCCGACCTCATCGCCGTGCTCGTTGCCGTGACGAACGGCGATCCGCGTGTGCTGACCTTGCAGGAGGCGCGCGCACTGCCTTCCGGCCCATTTGAGCTGGAGCATCGTTCGCTCCAGTCGGGTCTGCGCGCCTGGGTCGAACGCCAGACGCGTCATCCGCTGGGCTATGTCGAACAGCTCTATACCTTCGCCGACCGCGATCGCGGCCTCGGCCCCGATCAGCGCTTCATCTCAATCAGCTATCTCGGCTTGACGCGCGAGCGGGCGAAAGCCGACTACGAAGCCCAATGGCGGAGCTGGTACGACTATCTGCCGTGGGAAGATCGTCGCGTCGGCGTCCCGCCGATGATCGATGGCGCGCTCGTTCCGGCGCTCCGCACCTTTGCCAGCGCCGCGCCCGACCGTGCCAAAGCCCAGGATCGGCAGAACCGCATCGCCGTTACCTTCGGCCTTGAGGGCCACCCTTGGAACGAAGAGCTGGTCCTGCAACGCTATGAATTGCTCTATGAAGCTGGGCTCATTGCCGAGGCGCGGCGCAACCGGCCCGAGCTCGGAACGGCGCCCGTGCCGGGGCAGACCATGATCCTCGACCATCGGCGAATTTTGGCGACGGGTATCGCCAGACTGCGTGCCAAGATTAAATATCATCCCGTGGTCTTCGAGCTGATGCCCGAGACCTTCACGCTGCTGCAACTGCAACGCTGCGTGGAGGCGCTCGCCGGGCGGCTGCTGCACAAGCAGAATTTCCGTCGCCTGGTCGAACAGCAGCAACTCGTTGAAGAAACGGGAGAACTCAGCCAGGAGACGGGTGGCCGACCGGCCAAGCTCTTCCGCTTCCGTCGTGATGTCCTCACCGAGCGGGCGATTGTGGGAACCAAGCTTCCCATCTCGCGCTCTTGACAAAACTTATGCTCAACCCCAGCATATACAGAGATAATGCTCAAGGGGAGTATAATTATGACGTCGACTGTTGCGGTCCCTCGGCCCCGGAGCAAGGAGCTTCCGAGCGAGGTGCTCTTCACCAAGGTCCGGCGTGCGATTCCGCCCTTCGAGTGGCCGGTCTTCGCCGCCGACATTGATGCGATTCTGACGCTGAAGAAGACGCGCAATGCGGTGATCCTGGCGCATAATTACCAGACGCCGGAAATCTACCATTGCGTCGCCGACATCGTCGGCGACTCGCTGGCGCTCGCCCGCGAGGCGACCAAGGTCGAGGCCGATGTCATCGTCCTTGCCGGGGTTCATTTCATGGCCGAGACGGCGAAGCTGCTCAATCCGGAGAAGAAAGTTCTCATCCCGGATATGGGCGCCGGCTGCTCGCTCGCGGATTCGATTACGCCCGAGCAGGTGAGAGAGCTGCGTCGGCGACATCCCGGCGTGCCAATCGTGACCTATGTGAACACCTCGGCCGCGGTGAAAGCGGAATCCGACATCTGCTGCACCTCCGGCAACGCGAAGAAAATCGTGGAATCGCTCGGCGTGCCGCGCGTCATCATGATCCCGGACGAATATCTGGCGAAGAATATCGCGGCCGAGACCGGCGTCGAGATCATCACCTGGGCCGGCCATTGCGAAGTGCATGAGCGCTTCGCCGCCGAAGACGTTGCCGAATTGCGCGAAGCTCATCCCGGCGTCGTCGTTCTCGCTCATCCCGAATGCCCGCCCGAAGTCGTCCAGGCTTCGGACTTTTCCGGTTCGACCGCGGCGCTGGGCGCCTATGTCGAAAAGAACCGGCCGCAGCGTCTGGCACTGCTGACCGAATGTTCGATGAGCGACAATATAGCGGTCCAATATCCGGAGCTCGAATTCATCCGCCCGTGCAATCTCTGCCCGCATATGAAGCGGATCACGCTCAAGAACATCCGCCGCGCGCTTGAGACGATGCGGCATGAAGTCACAATCGATCCGACGATGGCGGACAAAGCGCGGCTCTCGGTCGAACGTATGTTGGCGGTCTGATTTAAGAGTTGGATGTTCGTCATGGACATGAAAAGCATCGATCAGCGTCCCGTCATCATCGGCAGCGGCTTGGCCGGGCTGATCACGGCGCTGCATTGCGCGCCTGAGCCCGTTGTTCTGCTCAGCAAAGCGCGGCTTGGCGCCGAGACGTCGAGCATCCTGGCGCAAGGCGGCGTTGCCGCGGCCGTCGGCCCCGACGACGATCCGGCTTTGCAGATCGCCGATACGCTCGTTGCCGGCGACGGTCTTTGCGATCGCGCCGCTGTCGAACGCATTGTCCGCGCCGGACCTGCTGCGATCGACGATCTTGTCCACCTTGGTGTGAATTTCGACCGCAACGCGGACGGCTCATTTCGCCTCGGGCTTGAGGCCGCGCATAGCCGCAAGCGCATCGTTCATGCAGGTGGCGATGCGACCGGGCGCGAAATCATTCGCGCGCTCACCGAAGCCGTGCGTGCAACGCCTTCGATCACTGTGATCGAAGATGTCGCCGCGCGCCGCCTTCTTGTCGAAGATGGCGCGGTACGCGGCGTTCTGGCGCAGGGGCCGCAAGGCCATCCTCTGCTTCTGCCGACGGGACGCGTCGTCATCGCGACGGGTGGCATCGGCGGCCTCTTTCAGCATGGCACCAATCCCGCGGGCTCCTTCGGCCAGGGCCTCGCGCTCGCGGCGCGCGCCGGTGCCGAGCTCGCCGATCTCGAATTCATCCAATTCCATCCCACCGCCCTCGATTCCGCCGGCTTTCCGCTGAAACTCATCAGCGAAGCGGTGCGCGGCGAAGGCGCCATTTTGATCGACGAGACGGGCGCGCGCTTTATGGCAAGCGTCCCCGGGGCCGAACTCGCGCCGCGCGATGTCGTCGCCCGCGCCATCTGGCGCCACATGGCAGCGGATCATCGCGTCTTTCTCGATGCGCGCCACATCAAGGGGCTCGATTTCGCCGCGCGCTTTCCCGCGATTACCGCGCTCTGTGCCCATGCCGGCATCGATCCCGAGCATGAGCCGATCCCGATCCGGCCGGCGGCGCATTATCATATGGGCGGCATCAAGGTGGATGCGGAAGGGCGCAGCTCCGTCGAAGGGCTCTGGGCCTGCGGCGAAGCGGCCTCCACGGGGCTGCATGGCGCGAACCGCCTCGCCAGCAATTCACTGCTCGAGGCCGCGGTCTGCGGACGCTTCGTCGCGGAGAGCATCAAAGGCACGGTCGGCGCGAACCATTCGCCGCCCCGCGTCGATGTCATGCCGCCGCTGCGCAACGATCCGAGCTTGGTGCGCCCCATAATCTCGCGCGCCGCGGGCGTGTTGCGCGATCGCGCAGGCCTCGAATTGGCGGCGGAAGCGCTCTATCCTCTTGTCGTCGAAAATGGCGCCGCAAGCGATGCCGCGCTCGTTGCCTTGATGATCGTCGTCTCGGCTCTGCGTCGCGAAGAAAGCCGCGGTGCACATACGCGCAAGGATTTCCCGCAGCACGACGAGAGCCGCGCGTGGCGGCGCGAGATCGACGTTGCCGAATGTCTGATGACGGTAAGCACGCTCGCGCCTGAGCTTGTCGCGTGAGGAGCGCGCACATTCAATGAGTGGCGCGCCGCTCTTGCGGATCATGATCGAGCCTCTTGTCCGCAATGCTCTGCTCGAAGATCTGGGACGCGCCGGCGATCTGACGACCGACGCCATCGTCCCCGCCGATGCGAAAGCCACAACCACACTCACCGCGCGTCAGGCGGGCGTCGTCGCCGGCCTCGATCTCGCCCGGCTTGCTTTCGAGCTGATCGATCCGGCCATCGCCGTCTCGATTGCAAAGCCGGATGGCGCGCGAGTCTCGCCAGGCGATGTCATCGCCACTATCTCCGGTCCCGCGCGCGGGATTTTGACCGCCGAGCGGGTGGCGCTCAATTTTCTCGGCCATTTGAGCGGCATTGCCAGTGCTACAGCCGCGATTGTCGCTTCGATCGAAGGCACCAAGGCGCAGATCGTCTGCACGCGAAAGACGACGCCGGGCCTGCGCGCGATCGAGAAATATGCGGTGCGGATGGGCGGCGGCCACAATCACCGCTTCGGCCTCGACGATGCGGTGCTGATTAAGGACAATCATGTTGCGATCACCGGCGGCATAACGGAAGCCCTCAAGCGCGCGCGGAAAAACGTCGGGCATCTGGTCAAGATCGAACTCGAGGTCGATTCCCTCGATCAGCTCAAGGAGGCGCTCGAATTCGGCGTCGATGCCGTGCTTTTGGACAATATGACGCCCGAAATGCTGGTCAAAGCGGTCGTGCTGGTCGATGGCCGGGCCATCACCGAGGCCTCGGGCCGGGTGACGGCCGAGACTGCGCCCGCCATCGCCCGCGCCGGGGTCGATCTCATTTCCATCGGCTGGCTGACCCATAGCGCGCCGACCCTCGATATCGGCCTCGATTTTAAGGCCTGAGGGGCTGCCGCCTCGTGTCGCGGGGCGCCGAAAATTGACTTTTCCAGCCTTCTCCCCCTATAAGGCGCACGGTTTTCAGCCCGTGCCTTCCTCCTTTTGTCACGTCCCGCCGGCTGCCCGGACGGTTCTCGTGAATTTTCGCGGAGGTCTCATGGCGCGGCGCCCAGTTTTCGATGGAGCACCAAGGTGAAGCGGACCTATCAACCGAGCAAGCTTGTGCGCAAGCGCCGCCACGGCTTTCGCGCCCGTATGGCGACCGTCGGCGGCCGCAAGGTGATTGCCGCGCGCCGGAATCGCGGCAGAAAAAAACTGTCTGCCTGAGTTTTCGATCTCCTACCCCCAGCCCCATTCCTCCACATTCTTCGGACGGGCGCCTGTCGCGGATACGGCCATGCGGGAGCCCCTGAATGCCGGTAGCGAAGCGGAGCAACCGGGAAAGCTCCGGCCGCCAGCCCGTCTGAGAAAAAGGGCCGATTTCGTCCGCACGGCAAAAGGCCGCCGCGCAAAAGAACTGTCCTTCAGCCTTCAGGCCGTGCGCCGAACGGGCGCGGAGGGCCCGCCGCGCTTCGGCTTCACGGTCACCAAGAAAATCGGCGGCGCCGTGCTGCGCAATCGGATCAGGCGTCGGCTGAAAGAAGCACTACGGCTCGTCCCGGCGCTCGCAGCGCGGCCCGGCTATGATTATGTGATCCTCGGACGCGCCGCGGCGCTGGCCCAGGAATTCGCCGCCTTGCAGGAAGATCTCGCGCAGGCCATCGCCGAAGTTCATGGCGAGCGTGAGCAGACACGCTCGAAATTGAAGGATTAGGTTTCGCAGTCATGGCGCAGGACAACAACAACCAGAATCTCTATCTTGCGATCGCGCTCTCGATCCTCGTCATCATCGGCTGGAATTATTTCTACGGCGCGCCGGCGCTTGAAAAAGCGCGGCAGGCGCAGACGCAGCAGCAGACGACTCCGCCGCTGCCGGGCACTCAGCAGGCTGGCGCGCCACCCCAGCCCGGTGCCGCGCCGCAGCCAGGTGCTAACGAGGCAGAGGTCACGCAATCACGCGAAGACGCCTTGAAGGCGTCGCCGCGCGTCAAACTTGAGACGACATATCTCTCGGGATCAATCGACCTAAAAGGCGCCAAGATCGATGACGTCTTGCTGAAGGCCTATCACGAGACGATCGACCCCAATAGCCCGAACATCACGCTGCTCTCGCCACTCGGTTCGCCGCACCCTTATTATGCCGAACTCGGCTTCGTCCCGAAGCCCGGCGACTCGACGGTTCTACCGGGCCCCGACACGGTCTGGCAGGCCGATCAAACCATTCTGACGCCGACGACGCCCGTCACGCTCACCTATGACAATGGCAAAGGCCTGATCTTTCATCGCAAGATCATTGTCGATGATCGCTACATGTTCACGATCACGGACAGTGTTCAGAACAAGACCGACGCGGCCGTGACGGTCTATCCCTATGCGCTGATCTCGCGGCATGGAAAACCACAGACCTCCGGCTATTCGGTTCTGCACGAAGGCATGGTCGGCGTCATCGGCGATTCCGGCGTGCAGGAGCCGACCTACGATTCAATCGAGAAAGAGCCGAAGGCGACGAAGGAACTCTCGGGCGCTGGCGGTTGGCTCGGCTTCACCGACAAATATTGGGCGGCCGTCGTCATTCCGGGTCAAGAGACCTCCGTCAACGGCACATTCTCGTCGCGTGGCGACACGGGCAACAAAATCTACCAGGCCGATTTTCTCAGTACGAACGGCGTGACCGTCGCGCCCGGCGCAATCTCGGAAGTGACCGCGCGCGTCTTCGCCGGCGCCAAGGAGACGCAGACCCTCGACAATTATGAGAACCTGCTCGGCATCAAGAAATTCGATCTCTTGATCGATTGGGGCTGGTTCTACTTCATCACCAAGCCGATGTTCCGGCTGCTCGATCTCATCTACCACTATACCGGCAATTTCGGCATATCGATCCTGATCGTCACCGTGCTCATCAAGGGCGCCTTCTTCCCGCTCGCCAATCGCAGCTATCTGTCGATGGCGAAGATGAAGGCGGTGCAGCCGCAGATGACCGCCATCCGCGAGCGCTATGGTGACGACAAGGTGAAACAGCAGCAGGAGTTGATGGACCTCTATAAGCGCGAGAAGATCAATCCGGTCGCCGGCTGTCTGCCGCTCTTGATCCAGATCCCCGTCTTCTTCTCGCTCTATAAAGTGCTGTTCATCACCATCGAAATGCGCCATGCGCCGTTTTTCGGCTGGATCAAGGACCTCTCCGCGCCAGACCCGACGAATGTCTTCACGCTGTTCGGCCTTATTCCTTGGGTGCCGACAAGCCTGCCCTTCGTCGGCCATTTCCTGGCGATCGGCATCTGGCCGCTGATCATGGGTATCTCCATGTTCGTCCAGATGAAGATGAACCCGGAGCCGCCAGACCCTGTGCAAAAGCAGATGTTCGCCTGGATGCCGGTGATCTTCACCTTCATGCTCGGCACATTCCCGTCGGGCCTCGTCATCTATTGGACGTGGAACAATCTTCTCTCCGTTTCGCAGCAGCTGCTCATCATGCAGCGCGCCGGAGTGAAGGTTGAGTTGTGGGACAATCTCGTAAAGCCCTTCCGGCGGAGGGCGCGCGTCTCGCCTTAACGTGCCCGCCCCGTCTCGAACGTCTCAGGCTGCCGCTCAAATGCTTATGAAAGATCAGGCCGCGGAAACGAAAGAGCCGGGGGATTTTCAAACCGCCGGGCAAAAGCTTTTCGCCGGGCCCTGCGACTTCGTTTGGGCGGCAAGCGATATCGAACAGCTGCCGCCTGCCGACCTGCCGGAGATCGCCTTCGCCGGCCGCTCGAATGTCGGCAAATCCTCACTGCTCAATGCGCTGACGAACCGCAAATCCTTGGCGCGCACGTCGAACACGCCGGGGCGCACGCAAGCGCTGAACTTCTTTACCCTCGGCCCAGCAAATGAAGCTCCGCGCCTGCGTCTCGTCGATATGCCGGGGTATGGCTATGCGGCGGTGGGAAAAAACAAGGTCGCGGCCTGGACGAAACTAATGCACGCCTATCTGCGCGGGCGGAGCAAGCTTTTGCGCGTCTTCGTTCTTGTCGATAGCCGGCATGGGTTGAAACCGCAGGACTTGGAGATGCTCGATCTGCTCGATCGCGCCGCTATGTCTTATCAGCTGATTCTCACCAAGGCCGACACGCTGAAAGGCAGCGAACTCGCGAGCCGTCTTGTCGAGACGGAGGCGAGGCTCAGAGAGTGCCCCGCCGCCTTCCCGGAAATCCTCGCTGTTTCATCCCAGGAGGGTCAGGGTGTGGCCGAATTGCGCGGCGCCGTCGCGCGGCTTTTAAAAGAACGTGGGGCTTGAGGCTCGCGGCGCATTGAGCCTGCGCAGCCGAAGCACTAAACAGGGGCGAAACCGCCGGACGAAACTTAATGGCTGAAATACGCAAAGGCAATCCGCAGGAACAAGCGGAAATCTTGATGCAGGCGCTGCCGCACATGCTGCACTATGACGATGCCATCGTCGTGGTGAAGTATGGTGGCCATGCCATGGGCGACGAACCTGTCGCGCGCAGCTTCGCGCGCGACATGGTTTTGCTCGAACAATCAGGCGTCAATCCCGTCGTCGTCCACGGCGGTGGTCCGCAGATCGGCGCCATGCTCGGAAAGCTCGGCATCAAATCGGAGTTTTCCGGCGGCCTGCGCATCACCGATAAGGCCACCGTGGAAATCGTCGAAATGGTGCTCGCCGGTTCGATTAACAAGCAGATCGTCGGCTTCATCAATGCGGAAGGCGGTCGCGCCATCGGCCTGTGCGGCAAAGACGGCAATATGGTTCTCGCCACCAAACTCTCAATCGCGCCGCGCGCCGACGGCGGCGACAAGGTGGTCGATCTCGGCTTCGTCGGCGAGCCGGCAAAGGTCGATACGCGCGTCCTCGATTCAGTCTTGCACCGCGAACTCATTCCCGTTCTCGCGCCGATCGCGCAAGGGTTCGACGGCGAAACCTATAATATCAACGCCGACACCTTTGCCGGCGCGATTGCCGGCGCGCTCAAGGCCAAGCGTCTGCTCTTCTTGACCGATGTGCCGGGCGTGCTCGATCGCGACGGCAATCTCATCAAGGAACTGCGCATGAACGACATTCATGCGCTGATCGCAGATGGTACAATCACCGGCGGCATGATCCCGAAGGTCGAGACCTGCATCTATGCGCTGGAACAAGGCGTCGAAGGCGTGGTCATTCTCGACGGCAAGCTTCCGCACGCGGTCCTGATCGAACTTTTGACTGATCATGGCGCGGGCACACTGATCACGAAATGACATGAGACAGGCGCGCACGAAGGCCGATGAATCGATGGACGTTTTCGCCGACACGGGGATTGGCTCCATTGACGTCACGCCGATCGCTTTTCCGGCGACGCGCTTCGCCGGGATCGACACCTGGGTCTTCGATCTCGACAACACGCTTTATTCGCCCGATTCTGATCTCTGGCCTAAGATCGATCAGCGCATCACGAGTTTCATGATTGCGCTTTTCGGGCTCGACGGGCTTTCGGCCCGCGCGCTGCAGAAATATTATTATCAGCGCTATGGCACGACGCTGCGCGGCCTGATCGAGGATCATGGGGTGAGCGCTGCGGAGTTCCTCAGCTTCGTCCATGATATCGACCGCTCCTCGCTTCTGCCCAATCCCGCGCTCGCCGCGGCGATCGCGGCTTTGCCCGGACGCAAGCTGATCTTGACCAATGGTTCGCGCGATCACGCGCTGCTGACGGCGGAAGCGCTCGGCCTCAACGATATGTTCGAAGATGTCTTCGATATCGTCGCCGCCGAGATGATCCCGAAGCCCGAACTCGTGACCTATGAACGTTTCTTCGAGAAACACGACGTCGATCCGAAGCGCGCCGCGATGTTCGACGATATCGAACGCAATCTCGTCATTCCGCATGCGAAAGGCATGACGACGGCGCTCGTCGTTCCAAAGCCGGGTCTCGATGACCATCGCGAACCTTTCGAAATCGCGACGAGCCCGGCCCTTCCGCATGTCGATTACGTGACCAGCGATCTTGAAGGATTTCTTCGCGACATCGCGGGGCATTTTGCTCGTCGTGAGGAAACCGCCGATCGCTAATCTTCGCGCGAGCCCATCAAATTGATTCGACTCGCAAGCCTGAGCCTGGCTAAAATCGGAATGTTGAGGCCGAAAAAGGCCGCTCTCCGCTATCAAGGTTTGCCGTATGAAGCTTCGTTTCACGCTTATTGCAATCCCGCTCGTTCTCGCCGCGTTGTTGGCGACGTTCACAGCCTTGCCGGCCGTGGCGGACGATGTCGATTTCTCTAAAATCAGCTGCAACGATTTCGTCACCGGCAGCAAGGATGATGCGGTTCTGCTGCTGGTTTGGATCGAGGGCTATTTCACAAAGAAGAGTGATCCGCCCATCATGTATGGCGACAAGGCGAAAGCCCATGCGGAGAATATCCGCGACTATTGCGCCAACCGGCCCGACGCCAATCTCCTCGATGCCGCCAAGGCAGTGATCAAATAGCCGCCGTCTTTGCCGGCGATATCATTGTTCTTCATAGGCATTGACATCGGCCGCGTCAGCGACGAAATCTCCCCGGTCGTTCACGGGGACAATCATGCAGAGTCAGGACCTCGAAGAGATCATCAATAGGGCTTTCGAGGATCGCGCCACGATCAACAGCGCGACGACAGGCAAGGTGCGCGATGCTGTTGAAGAGGCGCTCGACCTTCTCGACAAGGGCAAATTGCGGGTCGCGGAAAAGAGTGCGGATGGCCCGTCCGGCTGGAGCGTCAATCAATGGCTCAAGAAAGCCGTGCTGCTCTCCTTTCGCCTGAACGACATGGATGTGATCGCAGGAGGGCCAGGCGGCTCATTCTGGTGGGATAAGGTCCCGTTGAAATTCGCCGGCTGGGGCGCGGAAGAACATAAGGCCGCCGGCTTTCGCTCTGTGCCCGGCGCGATCGTTCGACGCTCGGCCTATATCGCGCCGGGCGTCATTTTGATGCCGTCCTTCGTCAATCTTGGCGCTTATGTCGGCGAAGGCACGATGGTCGATACGTGGGTCACTGTCGGGTCCTGCGCGCAAATCGGCAAGAATGTGCATCTCTCCGGCGGCGTCGGCATCGGCGGCGTACTCGAGCCTTTGCAGTCCAATCCGACGGTTGTCGAAGACAATTGTTTCATCGGCGCGCGCTCTGAAGTCGTCGAAGGCGTGATCGTCGGCGAAGGCTCCGTGCTGGCGATGGGAACCTTCATCTCGGCTTCGACAAAGATCGTCGATCGCGCGACGGGCTTCATCCATATGGGCTATGTGCCGCCCTATTCCGTCGTGGTTCCGGGCGCATTGCCGGGCAAGCCGCTCCCCGACGGCACGCCGGGCCCGTCGCTCTCCTGCGCGGTCATCGTCAAAACCGTCGATGCGCAGACCCGCAGCAAGACGGCCATTAACGAATTGCTGAGGGACTGATGGAGGCGCAAAGAGCGGACTGGTTCTTTTTGTTTCGGACGGACGAGGGGCGGATCGATGCGCCATCATGGCGCCGCAACGTCGCATTGCTTGTCGCAATCTTCGCCGTCCTCACGCTGATCTGGATTTTCGTCGAGCCTTACGCGAGGCATGATCTCGCGCGCGAACCGCTCTTCAGCGTTTCCATTCTCGCTGCCAATCTCTATCGACTGATCTATGGCATTGCCGGCATTCTGTTGCTTGTTTCTTACTACAATCTCAGTGCGAAACGCTGGCGCGATCTTGGCCTGCCCTCCGCGCTCGCCGGGCTGCTGCCATTCCTCGCCTGTATCGCCGCGGCATTGAACTGGCTCGAGCCGCGGCTCGCCGGCGATATTCCCCATTTTGTGGTGGTGACTGTCGACCTTGTCGTCTTCGCGACATTGATCTGGACTATTCTCGAACTCGGCGGGTTTTTGCGGCGAAGACCGACCGATTGACGCAGCAGCGGCGACCTGCGAAGATTCTCGCCTTTAAAATTAAAGGGGGGAATTATGGACTACCAAGATCTTTTCCTGACCAATGCAGGCCGGCTCAACCGGCAGCCATTTTGGATCGGCGTCATCATTCTCTTCGTCGTCAATGTTGTTGCCGGCATCATCATCGCTCTCGTGCTCGGTAACAGCTCCGCCGGCAACTTAGTTGCCTCGCTCGTCAGTCTCATTCTGCTCTACCCGAGCGTTAATATCGGCATCAAGCGATTCCATGATCGCGACAAGAGCGGCTGGTGGGTTTTGATTTGGCTGATCCCGATCATCGGCTGGCTCTGGTATATTATCGAAGCCGGATGCTTGCCTGGAACGCCCGGCCCGAACCGCTATGGGCCCGATCCGCTCAAAGGCTGAACGCGAAGGCCACCACATTCCATTACGAATGGGCTTCCTATAAGGTTGATCTTCGCTTCGGCGCGGCGCGGACTTACAAGTTCGCGCCGCCCCTCGGAGATATTCGTCCGGTTTGATCCATGCCCAATCGCGATGTCACAGCGCTCGATCTCTGCCGTGCGCTCATCCGCTGCCCGTCCGTGACACCCGAAGACGCCGGCGCGCTCAGCGTGCTCGACACGCTGCTGAGCGAGCACGGCTTTGCCACACATCGCGTCACCTTTTCCGGCGACTCGCTGCCGGCGATCGACAATCTTTACGCGCGCATCGGCAAGAGCGCGCCCTATCTTGTCTTCGCCGGACACACGGATGTCGTTCCGCCGGGCGAACGCGCGGCCTGGCGCTTCGATCCTTTTTCCGGCGAAGTCGCGGACGGCATGATCTGGGGCCGCGGCGCGAGCGACATGAAAGGCGGGATCGCCGCCTTCACCACCGCGGCTTTGACCTTCATCGCCAAGCACGGCGCAGACAAAGGCTCGATCGGATTTCTCATCACCGGCGACGAAGAAGGCCCTGCGGTCAATGGCACGGCGAAACTCCTCGCCTGGGCCAAAGAGCGCGGCGAGAGATTCGATCACTGTCTTCTCGGTGAGCCGACGAATCCCGAGACGCTCGGCGACATGATCAAGATCGGCCGCCGCGGTTCGCTCAACGGCGTCCTTGTCGTCGAAGGCAAGCAGGGCCACGTCGCCTATCCGCAGCGGGCGCGAAATCCGATTCCGGATCTGCTGCGCCTCGCCTCCGCCCTCATCGCACCACCGCTCGATGAAGGCACGGCTCATTTCGATCCGTCCAATCTGGAGATCGTGAGCATCGATGTCGACAACCCGGCGATGAATGTGATCCCGGCCAAAGCCGAGGCACGCTTTAATGTGCGCTTCAACGATCGTTGGACGCCTGCGAGCCTGATCGCCGAGATCGAGGCGCGCTGCGCCGCGATCACAGGTGACGCGCGTTATCGTCTGTCGTTCGAACCGTGCAATTCGCCAGCCTTCGTCACGGAACCGGACGGGTTCACAGACCTTGTCGTAGCCACCATCGAAAGGCACACGGGGCGCAAGCCAAAACTTTCGACGACCGGCGGAACGTCGGACGCCCGGTTCATCCGCGGCTATTGTCCGGTAGTAGAATTCGGTCTCGTCGGCGCCACCATGCATATGGTGGACGAGCGCGTCGCGATCGCGGACATCAAAAAGTTGACCGCGATCTATGCGGATATTCTCGAAGCCTATTTCGGCATCAAGCCTTAGAGTCGGAAATCCTCTCCCAAATAGAGCCGCCGGACATTCGGATCCTCGACGATCTCATCCGGCGTACCCTCGGTCAGCAATTCGCCCGAATGAATGATGTAGGCGCGATCGACGAGGCCCAAGGTTTCCCGCACATTGTGATCGGTGATGAGCACGCCAATGCCGCGCTCCTTCAGATGACGGACGAGGTCTTGGATGTCGGCGACCGCGAGCGGATCGACGCCGGCAAAGGGCTCGTCGAGAAGCATGAAAGACGGATGACCCGCGAGCGCGCGGGCGATTTCGAGACGCCGTCTTTCGCCGCCCGAGAGCGCAATCGACATCGATTTCCTCAGTCGCGCGATATTGAATTCCTCAAGCAGCGCTTCCAGCTCTTCGGCGCGCCTGCGCCGGTTCGGCTGCGTAATCTCGAGCACCGCGCGAATATTGTCCTCGACATTGAGGCCGCGGAAAATCGACGGCTCCTGCGGCAGATAGCCGATGCCGAGGCGGGCGCGGCGGTACATCGGCAGGCTGGTCACGTCATAATCTTCGAGCGTGATGGTGCCGCCGTCCGGCCGCACCAGGCCGGTGATCATATAAAAGAGGGTCGTCTTGCCGGCACCGTTCGGGCCAAGAAGCGCAATCGCCTCGCCGCGGCGGACCATGAGACTGATGTCCTTGATGACCTCGCGGCCGCGATAGGTCTTGCGAAGCTGATGGGCGACGAGCCAGCCGGCGCCGCCGAGCACGGTCCGTTTTGGACTGGCGGTTCGCGGCGCATTCATCATGGCCCGGGTCGGCTGAACAGCAACGTCGGCGATGTCTTCTTCCTCTTCGATCTCATACTCGGATTCATCGTCCTCGCTGAGCCACTGATCGTGATCGGCTGGCGCCAGCATCGGCGGTTTCGGCTTTCGCCCGAAGAGCGCACGAAACCAGCCGAACAAGCCGCCGCGCCGGCCAGGCGCGATGGTTTTCATCGCCCGAAACTCATCGGATTTGACGCTCAAAAAAGGCTCTCAGGAACAGGTGAGCCCGGCTAATGGGGCTGGGGGTCCGTATTAGCAGTAGAATCCGCTGGTTTCGAGCCCTCACCCGTCGTGTCGGCATTGGCATTATTCGGGAGGAACATGCTGCGCACATTGCCGGTGACGACCGCCTGTCCCGTCGTCGTGTCGTAGACGAGATGATCGCCCTTGGTCACATTGGGCCCCTGGCTAAGCGTCACATTGCCGTTCAAATAGATTTTGTTTTCGTTCTTCTCATAGGTTCCGAAATCGCCGGTCGCAATCTGGTCCTTGGCAATAATCGTCACCGGCCCTGCGGCCTCCATGCGCTTGACCTGGCTGTCGGTAGAGGGCGGGCCTCTTTGGGTGCCGGGGCCCTTCGGGTTGAGAAAAACGGTGAGCAGCGGGGTCTTCAGCGTCGTGTCGCCGCGAACCGCAACGACATGGCCGCGATAGATCAGCTTCTGCTGCTTGTCGTAATAATCGAGCTTCGCGGCCTGGATGTTGATCGGCTCTTTATTGCCGTTCCGCGCCGCCGTCGATTTGATGTGGACCGCCTTGGATTGCAATGTGCTGACTTGCGGCCCCTGGGCTTGCAAAGGCCCGCTCGCGACAAGAAATGTTCCGCACATCACGACCAAGGTCAGGCAAGCCGCCCAAAGGGCGCGCCTGATCTGCCTCATTTGGAGGCCTCCGACTGGTCGCTGCCATCGCCGGCATCGACACTGATATTCGAATCGACGACCGATCTTACATCTCCATCGAAGGTAATCTTGTGACCGTCGTCCTCGATATCCATCGTGTTGGCAACAACGCGGCCGCCATTCAGAAACATGATGACAGGGTCTCTGGTCATCAGCGCGCTCGTTTTGATGTCCACGAAAGCGCTCGGCATCCGCATGTCGTAGCCGCTATCGTTGACGATATGGACACTGCCCTTGAGCCAAATCATGTCTCTGTTGCTGTCATAGACACCGGATCGCGCGGTGATTTTCGAGGTGCTCCAATCGTCCATTCCGATTTTGGCATCCACGCCGAAGAGCTTCACGATATTTGGCCGTAAAATGTCTTGGCTGCCGGAGGTGCCCTGCAATTCGAACGGCTGACCGTTAGGGCGCATGCCCGACATTTTTGGGGCGGTCATCGTGACCTCCGACCCGTGCATGCCGACATCGCCGACGGAAATATTGTGGGGAAGCCGCTTGAACGGATCGAACAGGGCAATGAAACCCAGGACCCCAATAGCCAAGGTCGAGCTAACCAGAATAACGATGCGAACATGCCTGACGAGCAGCGAATGCAGCTTGGCATGACGGATCGCCTTGTGCGGATCGACTGTCGCCAGATCGAGCCCGCGCCGCGAAACTTGGGTACCGCGTGTCAAATCCGTCATTCACTTTGTCTTCGAGCAAGGTCCGAAAAGCGATTCCCGCTTTCCCCCCAAAGACCTGCTCCAGGCCGGCGAATTTAACCCCTGAAAGGGTCCAGCGTCCATCCGCTCCGACAGTCTGGCCCGGCACGGTTTCGTGACGAGCCCGCTTCCCAAGGAAGCGGATTTTCCACAGAGGGGACGCTAATTTACCTCAAATTGATAGTGCGCGGCCGCCCTGCAGCCCGTGGCGCCGGCGAGACCCCCGCCGAAGTCGTGATTATAGCTGAACCGGTCACTCGTGGGAAAATATATCCGATTCCCACCCCAGGAGATCCAGCTTCGCGCGAGTCGGCAAAAAGGCGAAAGAAGCGGCGGCGAATTCGTCCCGGCCTTGACGCCGCAACATGCCATCGAGCTTCTCGCGCAGCGCATGCAAATGGAGCACATCGGCGGCGGCATAGGCGATCTGCGCTTCGCTGAGCACCTCCGCGCCCCAATCTGAGGACTGCTGCTGTTTCGAGAGATCGATTCCGAGAAGTTCGCGGGCGAGATCTTTCAACCCGTGCCGGTCCGTATAGGTCCGCGCCAGTTTCGAGGCGATTTTTGTGCAATAGAGCGGGCCCGCCATGGTGCCGAAAGCGGCATAGAGCACCGCAATATCGAAGCGCGCGAAGTGAAACAGCTTCGTCACTTTCGGGTCGGCGAGAAGCTTCGTCAAATTCGGCGCCGCTGTCTGCCCCGCCGCGATCTGAACCACATGCGCCGTGCCGTCGCCGCGCGAGAGTTGCACGACGCAGAGACGATCGCGTCGCGGAACAAGCCCTAAGGTCTCGGTGTCGATGGCGACACTGTCGCCAAAATCGAGGCCTTCCGGCAGGTCGCCTTTGTGCAGGCTGATCGTCTGCTGGCTCGTCATTCGGCGCTCGCTTATCGGCCGCGGAAGCGCGGCGCCTGCGGGTAACACCCTCGGCGGAGCCGCGCAAGCGCCGCCCCTTGCCCCCGCCGGCAGCGCTGGAACCCTCCTAAAAGGATTGCGTTCGTCCCGCTCCAAAGTCACGAAGGAGAAGCCTATGCGTTGGAAAATCAGTGTCTTAGCCGCTGCGGCGGCACTCGCTTTGCCGGCCTTGGCCCACGCCCAAGGCGTCATCGGAGGCTCAGAGCAAGGAGCTGCCGAAGGCGCCCATGACGCGGGGCCGGTCGGCGGCGTCATCGGTGGCGTGGTCGGTGGCGTGACCGGCGGAGTCGCGGGCCTTTTGGGCGCCGACGATTATCCGCGTTTCCACCGCTATATCGTGGAGCAGGATATTCCGTCCTACAGCTACCAAGGTCCGGTGCGGGTCGGCGTTATCCTGCCAGACGAGGACATCCACTATTATGATGTTCCGCCGGAGTTCCATGTTGCGCCCGGCTATCAGTATACAGTGATCGACAACGAGCCGGTCATCGTCGACCATTCGCGCCGCGTCGTTGAAGTGATCGACTGATCCATCCGTTGCGTATGCAAGCACGGTCTTTGCTGTCCGTTTCTTGAGCGGGCGGTGAAGACCGCGCGTCTGCTGCATTGCCCTGCAACCACTGCCTGCAATTACGGCAATTTTTTCGAAATTATTTGGCTGTTCCTTATCGGGAGCGTCGCAGAGCTTGTGCTATAACAGCGCCGCGACGGAGATTGACGGACCAGTGCAAACCGTCCTTCGCCGTATATTTAAGCTCGGAGGAAATGCCATGCGTAAATTCGCGATCACGATGGCGATATCTGCCGCAATTCTTTGCCTCGGCGCTAGCGCCAATGCCATGGTCGGCTCGGGCAGCGTGAATGGACTGCCGCATCTCAATTATACGCCGCGCCATCAGGTCGCGTGCCAAGGGTGGGGGCCCTACTGCGGCCCCGGATTCATCCGCACCTGCGGCCGTTGGCGGTGCTGGTGCCGGCCCTGCTTCTGATCTTGTGAAGGGCGACGCGGGCAAGCATTTGACGCTTGGTGCGATCGCACGAAATTAAGAGCCCTGCGCGTGCTCCGGCACGGGCGGGGCGTTTGTTTGGTGCCTGGAGAGAATTCGCCATAAAAAGCTAAGGCATTGATCTAACAAGCGGATCAGAGTTTTCGCCGTGCCCACTACCCCGGGTAGTTACCCCCGGACTTGTTTGTCGTGACCACAGTGGTGTTTTCGGCTGCCGGCCGCGGGAGCATTTGGCTGCCCTAACACGGCTCCCGGCACTCAGACCAGATGCGGCCAACGATCTCCGCGCGGCGGCAAGCGCACGCGACTCCCCTTTTTGAAATCTTGGACACGTTGTGGCTGATGGGTCATGCGCGGCTCTTGCCGAAAACCTTCTCTTCGAGGTCGGCGACGCGGAATTCGAGTTGGGCGCGTTTCATGCCGTGGATCTCGCTTTCGATCGAGGTAACCTGTTCGCCGAGGCGTACGATATCCCCTTTGAGATCGCGGATGTCTTCCTTCGTCGCCATGTGGTCGCGGATGAATTCCGAGAGTTCCTGAATCTCACTTTTCTTTTTGGCAGCCATGCAGGAATTGTAACCCACGCAGGGATGTTTGCAATCAACCGAACAGGTGTTGACAACCGGCGCGTCGTGCGTCGAGCCGGTGTACACTCAGGAGCATGCCGGAACAGGCTCCCGCCAATCCCCCCATAGAGGAACATTTCGATAATCCGATCACGATCATCGAGGCCGAGGCCCGGTTCCGAGCCGCAGGCCTTCCGCGTCATCCCAAGAGCATCGAGCGCTACTGCCGGATAGGCTCGCTTCGCTGCAAAAAAGAATTTGGCGCCAACGGATTTCAGTATCTCATCGAGCCTGCATCTGCGGACGAGCTGATCGAGTTTTTGAAACAAGCTCATCACATTCGAAACATACCGGAGCAGGCTCCCGCAAGTGCCAGTGTGCTCCGCGAAAATGAGCGAGTAATTTCAGAGGAGCAACGCTCCCGCGCACTCCCGTCGGCTCCCGCGCGCTCCGCTATGCCGATTGAGGAAAACCACGAGGAGCATGCCGGAACAGGTTCCGACACGCTCCGCTATGTTCAGCAGCTCGAAAAGCGTCTCGACGAAAAAGATGGAGAGATCGCCTTTCTTCGTATCGAAGTCGCCGTCAAAAACGATCAGATCAAAGACCTTACCGAACGTGCCCGAGAGACCAACCATCTCATCGCCGGGTTGCAAAAAATGCTGACACCATTGCTCGGCCGATCGCCGGAGAGCCGCGTCGATGCCGCGGTTCATTCAGAAAGAGCCGATGATTTTGCGAACGAACACGCTCAGCCAAGCACAGAGTAGGGGATAAGCGAAAAATCACTTG
>JBEKNV010000012.1:0-67909 GCA_049522395.1 Methylovirgula sp. | reverse complement strand
CCCACGTCTGCATGAGCTGCACGCGCTCCGGCCAATAGGTCGCGCGGTTATAGGTGCGTCGCACCACGTTCTCGTCTTGATGCCCGAGCACCGCCTCGATCACATCGGGATCAAACCTGCGGGCGTTGAGGATCGTGCTCGCCGAAGAACGAAAACCGTGCGCACTCATCTCTTCCTTGCCATACCCCATTGCGCGCAGCGCAAAATTGAACGCGTTCTCCGAGAGCGGCTTCCGGTTCGATTGCACCGATGGAAAGACCAGGGGGCTGAATTCGTCGCGCTTCCACATATCTCTGAGTACCGCGATCGCTTGCCGCGAGAGCGGCACCTCATGCCGGCGGCGCATCTTCGTCCGCGCGGCCGGTATGCGCCACGTCCTGCTCTCGAAATTAATTTCATCACGCACCGCACCGCGCACCTCGCCGGGGCGAGCGCAGGTCAGTGCCATGAATTTGAGGGCGGCGGCAATCGTCGGCGAACCCGTGTACCCATCGATCGCACGCATCAGCTCGCCGAGTTTCTTCTCGTCCGTGATCGCTGCCCGGTGCGTCACCTTTGGGGTCTGAAGCGCGCCGCGCAAAGCAAATGTCGGGTCCGACTGAGCACGCAAGGTGACGACCGCAAGTCTGAACACTCTTCCGATCGCCCCCCGCAGGCGGCGGGCGGTCTCGCGCCGACCGCTTTTCTCCACGCGTAGAAGAAGATCCAAGATTTCGGCTGGCGTGATGTCGGCGATCGGCCGGACAGCAAGCGGCGCGGCAATTTCTTTCAAGAGCCACCGTGTCTTGATCAGTGTCGCGTCTGCCGCGTCGTTTGTCGCTTTGTTGGCAAGATACTCGTCAGCGACCGCGCCGAATGTGTTGCGCGCGGATGTCGCGGCTTTGATCCTGTCTAGTTTCTTTTGGATCGAAGGATCGATCCCCCTAGCGAGAAGCTCTTTGGCCTCGTCCCGTCTACGCCTCGCCGTTGCAAGCGAGGTCGCCGGATATGGGCCAAAAGAGAGAAGTTTCTCCTTACCTCCAAAACGGTACTTCAGGCGCCAGAGCTTCCCACCTGTTGGGCACACGAGGATATGCAGCCCGCGGCCGTCCACCAGTTTGAAAGGCTTTTCGCGGGGCTTGGCAGCCCGGATGGCAAAGTCCGAAAGAGGCATGAGGGCACACTAAAATGTACCCCCGAATCTACCCCCGTCCTTGAGCGTTGCAATGAATTTTTATGTGGCACCTTGAAGAAGCGATAGCATGTAACTCATTGAGTATATTTGTATTTATGAGGCGCTATGTGGCACCATGAAAAATGCCTTTGGTGCCCTGGAGAGGACTCGAACCTCCACGGCTTTCACCACTGGTACCTGAAACCAGCGCGTCTACCAATTCCGCCACCAGGGCTAGGGGGAGCGGCCATCCATAGGCGTGCGGTGCGGCGCTTGTCAATCTGCCCCAGGATCGCGACCGTTCATCCACTTTCACGGCCAGCAACCATGCTCTAGAACAGCGCGCAGCCAGCTTCGGCGTGCGGGCAATGAGGTGCCTTGTGACAAACTCCAATCGTCTGGTCACAATTTTTGGCGGGTCCGGCTTTCTCGGCCGGCATGTCGCGCATGAATTGGCACGACGCGGCTGGCGGATCCGCATCGCGACGCGCCGCCCCGATCTCGCCTTCTCCACGCAGCCCTCCGGCCAAGTCGGCCAGATCATGCCGGTGCAGGCGAATCTGCGCTTTCCGGATTCGATTGCGCCGGCGATCCAGAATGCGGATGCCGTGATCAATCTCGTCGGCATTTTGCGCCCGCGCGGCCCGCAGACATTCGAGGCGATCCACGAGCGTGGCGCGCGCGCCGTGGCGCAATCCGCAAAAGCCGCCGGCATCGAGACTTTCGTCCATATGTCGGCGCTTGGCGCCGATCCCGATTCGCCGTCGCTTTATGCGCGCACCAAAGCCGCCGGCGAAGCCGCGGTGTTGGAGACGCTGCCGGCCGCTGTCATTCTGCGGCCCTCCGTCGTTTTCGGACCGGAAGATCAATTCTTCAACCGCTTCGCCGCCATGGCGCGGCTGATGCCCGCGCTGCCATTGATCGGCGGCGGCAAGACGAAATTGCAGCCCGTCTATGTTGCCGATGTCGCGGAATCAATCGGCATTGCGCTCGACGGCAACGCGCAGAGCGGCAAAGTCTATGAGCTCGGCGGCCCTGAGGTCGCGAGCCTCAAAGAGATCATGCGTTTTGTGTTGAAAGTGACCGAACGCAAGCGGCTTCTTCTGCCGCTGCCATTTCCTTTCGCCTGGATGATGGGGGCCGCGACCGAATTCGCGATGGCGGCCTCGCTCGGATTCTTTCCGGAGACATTCGAGATCACGCGCGATCAAGTCGAACTCTTGCGCCGCGACAATATCGTCTCTGAACAGGCCCATTCGGAAGGGCGGACATTGATGGGCCTTGGCATTGCGCCGGAATCCTTTCACGCCTTGGAGCCGGCCGCCCTGTCTCGTTTCCGCAAGACCGGTCGCTTCACCGAGCAGCTCGCCTAAACCGCAACGCTGGAACTTGCCCCCTTGTCCCTCTATACCAGTGAACGCCCTGCCGCGGTCCTGACCGCCATCAGCGACTAGGCGCCCAATGGACCGTCGATGAAATTCACGCTTTCCTGGCTGAAGCAGCATCTGCAAACGGATGCCGATCTCGAGACCGTCGTCGCGACGCTAACGAAGGTCGGGCTCGAGGTCGAGCATGTGCAAGACCCAGCCGCTTCGCTCAAAGATTTCGTCATCGCCAAAATCGTGGAAGCCGGTCCCCATCCGAATGCCGATCGCCTGCGCGTCTGCCGCGTCGACGCGGGAACGGGAGACTTGCTGCAGGTCGTCTGCGGCGCGCCGAACGCGCGTGCTGGCTTGAAGTCCGTCTTCGCGAAGCCCGGCACTTATATTCCGGCGAAAAAGATCACGCTCGGCAAAGGCGTCATTCGCGGCGTCGAATCGGCCGGCATGCTCTGCTCCGCCGCCGAACTCGAACTCTCCGAAGAGCACGACGGCATCATCGAGCTTCCCGACGATGCGCCGGTCGGTGCGTCTTACGCGCAATGGGCCGGGCTCGACGATCCGGTCATCGACATCAATCTGACGCCCAATCGGCCGGATGCGGCGGGCGTCGCCGGCATTGCGCGCGATCTCGCGGCGGCCGGTCTCGGCCGCATGATCACGCCCGCGGTGGCGCCCGTTCAAGGCAAGTTCGCCTGCCCCGTGTCCGTCGCGCTCGATTTCTCTCCGCAAGACGCGCCCCTCGCGCCCGCTTTCGCTCTGCGGCTCGTGCGCGGTGTGCGCAACGGGCCGAGCCCGGACTGGCTGCAAAAGCGGCTTCTCTCGGTCGGGCTTCGCCCGATCAATGCGCTGGTCGACATCACCAATTTTCTCACCTTCGATCGCACGCGCCCGCTCCATGTCTTCGATGCGAAAAAGATCAAAGGCAATCTCATGGTGCGCCGCGCGAAGAAGGGCGAGAGCCTGCTCGCGCTCGATGGCCGCAGCTATGAACTCGACGAAAACATTGTCGTCATCGCCGACGACAAGGGCATCGAGTCGATCGGCGGCATCATCGGCGGCGAGGCCTCGGGCTGCGATGAGACGACAACCGATGTGCTGATCGAATCCGCGCTGTGGGATCCGGCGAATATCGCGCGAAGCGGGCGGCAGCTCGGCATCGTTTCCGACGCGCGTTATCGCTTCGAGCGCGGCGTCGATCCGGCCTTTTGTCTGCCCGGGCTCGATTATGCGACGAAGCTTGTCATAGATCTCTGCGGCGGCACACCGTCTGAGATCACGCTCGCGGGCAAAATTCCAGATGACGCTTTTGCGCTCCAATTCCCCTGGAGCGAAGTCAAACGGCTGACAGGGCTGGAACTCCCCACTTCCGAAATGGCCGGCATTCTCGATCGGCTCGGATTCCAGCTCGCCGTCGTCGAAGGCAACAGCAATCTCGTGATGATGAAAGCGCCGAGCTGGCGCCCCGATATCGACGGCAAGGCAGACATCGTCGAAGAGATCATCCGCATTGCGGGCCTCGATCGCATCGTGCCGCAGCCACTGCCGCGCGAGGAGACGCATGTCGCGCAACCGGTTCTCAACCTCCTTCAAAAGCGCACGCGCATGGCAAAGCGCACGCTCGCCGGCAATGGTCTTGTCGAAGCGGTGACCTGGTCATTTCTTTCGCACGACGTCGCCACATTATTTGGCGGCGGCGGCGCGGACCTCGCGCTCGTCAATCCGATCGCCTCCGATCTTTCCGACATGCGGCCGAGTCTTTTGCCTGGCCTCTTGAACGCCGCGCGTCGCAATGCCGATCGTGGCTTCGGCGACGTCGCGCTTTTCGAAGTCGGGCAAATCTTCAAGAGCGCGGAGCCCTCAGGGCAAAAGACGGCAGCGGCCGCGATAAGGCGCGGCACCGCGCGTCTGACAGGCCCCGGCCGTCATTGGGCGGCAGGCAGCGGCTCTGTGGATATTTTCGATGCGAAGGCCGATGCTCTCGAACTGTTGAATACGCTCGGCATCCCGCTTGCTAATCTGCAAATTGCGGCGGCAGGACCCGCCTGGTTCCATCCCGGGCGCTGCGGCTCGCTGCAGTTTAGTCCCAAGACTGTGATCGGCCATTTCGGCGAAATCCATCCGCATGTACTCGATGCGCTCGACGTCGCAGGCCCGCTTGTCGGCTTTGAATTCATCCTCGATGACATACCGCCGCCGAAATCGAAGCCGACAAAAACAAAACCGAAGCTTGAATTGTCCGACTTCATGCCGGTCGAACGCGACTTCGCTTTCGTTGTCGATCGCACTGTGAGAGCCGCGGACCTCGTCAAAGCGGCGCAGGGCGCGGATAAAGCGCTCATCACCGATGTGACGGTGTTCGATGTCTATGAAGGCAAGGGAATTCCCGACGGGAAGAAGTCCATTGCTGTTTCTGTGACATTACAACCGCGCGAAAAAACCTTGACCGACGCTGAGATCGATGTCATCGCCGGCAAGATCGTCGCGGAAGTCAACAATAAAACAGGCGCGCACTTGAGGGGATGAACTGTTGTCAAATCTGCCGTCGATCTTGGTTGCTGCCGCCATCGCTCTTGCAGGATCGGCAGCAGCCGAAGCGGGAACGATCAAGGATTGCGAGAAAATTCAGGCCGCGGATGCCTATAATCAGTGTCTCGCCTCATTCGGCCCTGTCGCGCATCAACATGAGCTGAAGCCGGTGCCGTCCGGCATCGGCATGGGCCGGCTCTATGGAATGCGCCATCGCCATCATGGCGGCAAATCGCTGGAGCTCAGCGTTGCGCCGCAAGGCGGCGGCGAACAAGACTAGGCGCGGGCGATCGACGCGGCGAAAGAATCGCCGCGGCATTTGTCACTCATCATTTTGAAAGTCTCAGGCGCTTGCCGGCAGCGCGCTCTTCACCTTCTCGACGATCGCCTTGAAGGCTTCCGGCTGATGAATCGCGAGTTCGGAGAGAACTTTGCGATCGATCTCGACGCCGGCCTTGTTGAGCCCATCAATGAAGCGCGAATAGGTGAGGCCGAATTCGCGCACGGCCGCATTCAGCCGCTGAATCCACAGAGCGCGGAAGACGCGCTTCTTAACCTTGCGGTCGCGCGTCGCAAATTGCATCGAGCGATCGACGGCGGCCTTCGCGGCACGGATCGTGTTCTTGCGGCGACCGTAGAAGCCTTTGGCGGCCTTCAGGGTCTTCTTATGTTTGGCATGCGATGTGACACCGCGCTTGACGCGAGCCATGGCAGATCTCCGAATGTGACGACATCAGACGAGGCGAATGGAAGTGCCCTTAGGCATTGGGCAGGAAATACTTCTTCACATTGTCGCCGTCGGTCTTGAACAGGATGTTGGTGCCGCGCAGATTGCGGATCTGCTTATTCGTGCGCTTGATCATGCCATGGCGCTTGCCGCGCTGGGCATAGACCACTTTGCCGGTCGCCGTCAGCTTGAACCGCTTTTTGGCGCCCGACTTGGTTTTCAACTTGGGCATTTGCTCGTCTCCATTGGCGCGGCGACCGTACCAATCCGCTTGTGGCGGCTCAGCGTCGGAAGCTGCGCTTGTTCTGTGAAAGGGGCGCCCTGGGGAGCCCCTGCCGTTCGTTGCCGAACGAGCTAAAGAACCGCCGCGGCAGCCCTTATCGGCCGGGCGGTTCGAAGGGTGGGTTTATAAGCGCAAAGCCTCTGCCAAGGCAAGCGAGGGCCGGGGCCCGAACGGCTTATTTCGGTGCCAGGATCATGACCATCTGCCGGCCTTCCATCGAGGGCTCGATCTCGACCTTGGCGTAATTGCCGGTCTCCGCCCGCACCCGCTCTAGGAGCTTGTAGCCGATCTCCTGGTGGGCCATTTCGCGGCCACGGAAGCGCAGAGTGACTTTCACCTTGTCGCCCTCCTCAAAGAAGCGCCGGACGGCTTTCATTTTGACGCCATAGTCATGGTCGTCGATGCCCGGACGAAGCTTGATTTCCTTGATCTCGACGACCTTCTGCTTTTTGCGCGCCTCGGCCGCCTTCTTCTGTTCCAGGAAGCGGAATTTGCCGTAATCGAGGATTTTGCAGACGGGTGGCTCAGCGGTCGGAACAATCTCGACCAAATCGAGCCCTGCGTCATCGGCTGCCTGCTGAGCTTCCTCCATCGGAACGACGCCGCGGTTATGACCTTCGGCATCGATGAGCTGAACTTCGCGGGCGCGGATATCTCGGTTAATTCGGGGCCCGTCCTTCTGCGGGGCCTGACTGCTTTTCATTGGGCGGCGAATGGTGGGGTCTCCTCTAGCAAATGATCGAATTCGGCCGTCCAGAATAAAACTAAGCTTTCGCCATGGCGGACGGGCTAAACCCAAAGCGAGCATTGTGGCAATGGCGGGCGAAGTCAATCGCAGCGTGTCGGACTTTCGCGTTGCGCCGGCCGCTGATGACTTCGCGCCGCATTGCCCTCAAAATCGGCAAAACCTTCATCGGCAACAGCTTTGTGGTCGCGGGACTCAGCCGCAGCGGAGCAAAATTCGGGCTAAATCGTTCTGGCTGAGAGGACTTCCCTCGGCTCATAGCCTAAGCCAGTAACGCGGCGTAAGCCTCAAGAGTTTCCGCCTGCATCCTTGTCACCGAAAACCGATCGAGAATGTGGGAACGCGCGCGGCCCGACAAATCGTCACGCGCCGTTGCGCCGAGCGCGAGGGCCTCAATCACCGCCGCCGCCAAGGCGCGCGCATCGCCTGGCTTGACCCTCCAACCGGTCCGCGCGGCGGCTTCGACATCGGGCGGCGCCAGCACCACTTCCGGCAAAGCGCCGAGGTCGCTGACCACAACAGGGGTTCCCATGGCCTCCGCCTCCGCGGCGACCCTGCCGAAGGCCTCGGGCTGGGTCGAAGGAACGACGACGACCGAGGCCGCCAAAAGCGCCGCGGGCATGTCGGCACAATAACCTGTGCGCCGGACAAGGCCGATGAGGCCGGCGCTGGCGATCGCCGCATCCACTTCCTTAACATAGGCGCCGCGGGTCTTTTCATCGCCGGCCAGGATGAGTTTTATATCGGCGAGGCCGGCGCTCACAAGCTGGCGGGCGGCTTCGATCAGGATTTTATGCCCTTTCCAAGGGCTGAGCCGCGCGGCGAGCAGAACGACGCGCTCGCCCGCCGAAATGCCCCAGGCTTGGCGCAACGCCTGGACCCGTTCCGGAATAACTGCATCGGGGCTGAAGGCGCGCAAATCGACGCCGCGATGGATGACGCGGATTTTCGCGCGGCTTGGCGGATAAAGTCGCGCAATCCGCTCCGCCGTAAAACTCGAATTGGCGATGACGATATCGCCTTTCGCCATAATCGAATTGTAGCTCTTTTTCAGGCTAGAGGTGCCCGAATAGGCGCCGTGAAACGTCGTTACGAAAGGCGTCCCTGTCTTCCGCGTCGCCCAATAGGCAACCCAGGCCGGCGCCCGCGAGCGCGCATGGACGAGCGCCACATCTTCAGCATGGATCAAATCGATAAGGCGGCCGCGATTGGCGAGCATGGCGAACGGATTTTTCGTCTCCGCCGGAAAGGGATACCAAATCCCGCCTTTCGCCTGAAGTTCGCTGACCAATCTGCCGCCGAAACTCGCGACCAATGGCCTTGCGCCAATGGCGGCAAGGGCAGCGGCGATCTCGATTGTGGCCCGCTCCGCGCCGCCACTTTTCAATTCGGGGACGATCTGGAGAATGGTGCGGCCAGCCAAAGCGTGCTTGCTTTGGGCGCTGAGGTCGGTCACTGCGCTGCCTGAGCTGCGCCAAGGGGCGCGTGCCGGCGGATGGGATCCGAAGTCAGCCATTCTGTGAGGATAAGGGTGAAGCCTGAAGCGGATCAAATCGACAGCGAGCGCCCGGCGCCTCATCCACAATTCCTTGCCGTCGGCGAGCGGCGCACCGCCTTTCTGCGCAGGCATGGACGAGGCGCTGGCGCGAAGCTGCCGGGCCTGATCTGGCTCGGCGGCTTCATGTCGGACATGCAATCCACAAAAGCCCGTTTCCTCGATGAATATGCCGAGAAAGAAGGCCGTGCCTGTCTGCGCTTCGATTATTCAGGGCATGGCCAATCGGGGGGCCGTTTTGAAGACGGCACGATCGGCTGCTGGTTTGCGGAGGCGCTCACCGTCCTCCGCGCCGAAAGCGAGGGCCCGCAAATTCTCGTCGGCTCATCCATGGGCGGATGGATCGCTCTCCTCTGCGCGCGCGCTTTGGCGGAAGCGGGTGAGACGGATCGACTGCACGCCTTGATCCTAATCGCGCCCGCCGTCGATTTCACCGAGCGGCTTATTTTCGAACGTCTGTCAGCGGAGGCGCGCCGGCAGATCGAGACCGCAGGGGTCTGGCTGCGCCCATCCGCCTACTCCGCAAATCCCTATCCCATCACAAAGACGCTGATCGAAGAAGGCCGCCAGCATCTGCTCTTCGGCGGTACGATCCGATCGCATTGCCCCGTTCATATTCTACAAGGCATGCTGGACGAGGATGTGCCTTGGCAACATGCCATGACACTCGTCGAACATCTTGCGGGCGATCCCGTCACGCTGAGCCTGATCAAGGACGGCGATCATCGTCTGTCGCGTCCCGAAGATCTCGCGCGCTTGCAGCAGATCGTCGAAGGGATGACGCAGCGCGCGATTTCGGAAGCGTCATGATGATCATTTGCTCGAATTGAATTCGATGACCGCGCCGTATTCCTTCTGCGCGCCGGGCGGCGGCGGCGGAAATGGCGCGGCGCGGGCGACGACCGCTTGGCTTTCGGCGTCGAGCGCCGGATCGCCGCTCGATTGTACGAGCGTCACGCTCTGAACCTGGCCCTTGTCGTCCAAGACGAAATCGATCACCGCGGACCCATGCGCATGGCGTTTGCGCGCCTCGTCCGGAAATCGCTTGGCGAGTTCGAGCTTACTGAAGACGAGAGTCTTGTAGGCGACGGTGAGTTCGCCGTCCTGTGTCGGCGACGGCACGGCAACGGCGCGCATCGGATCGTCCGATCCGGGGAGCGGCGACATTCCACCTGGCACAGGCTGCGGACCTTGCGGCTGCGCCATGGGATCGAGCGTCGATTGCGTGAATCCACTGCCGTTTGGCGGCGTGCCGCCGAGCGCCTGCTGCAAAAGATCCTCCTGTGACCTTACCTCACGCGCCAATGGCGATAGTGGCTTCCGCTCAGCGTCCTGCGAGGCCTGCGGATTTGGCGCGGGCGCCGGCGGTTGAACCGCTGCAAGTTGCGGCTTTGGCGGTGGGGGTTGCGCCTTTTCGACGGGCTGCGGTGGCTTCGCCTGCACCTCTTGCGGTTTTGGCGCCGGCGCGAGCGGCTTTGGCTCAAGCGGTTTCGGCTCAATCGGCTTCGGCGCGATTGGTTTCGGCTGCGCGGCGGCGATCTGCAGTTTTGCCGCGGGCGGCGGCGGAGATTTGGGCGCAGGCGCCGGCGGCTTGGCATCCGCGACTTTCGGCGTCGCGTCGGGTTTGACGTCGGACTTGGGCAATGGCAGCGGCGGGGGTGGCTTTGCGCCGGAGGATTTTTCGGCCTCGGATTTCGCCGCGACCTGTTGCGGCTTTGGTTCGGGCTTGGGCTCAGGTTTGGACTCAGCTTTTTCTTGCGGCTTTGACTCCGTCTTCGCCTCCGTGATGGGTTTCGGCTGCGGCGGCGGAACGGGTTTGGCCTCCGCCTTCTCGACTAGCGGCGCCGGTTTTGGCTTCTCGATTTCTGGTTTGGGTTTCTCGGCCGTCTCTTTCTTCTTCGACTCGGGTTTCTCCTTGAGATCCGGTTTCGGTTTTGGCGGGGGCTTTGCGTCCGGCTCGGTGACAAACTCAATCGGGATTTCAGTCGCCGTCTCGATCTTCGTCGGCGGCTCGGGTTCAAGAAGATTCAGGCCGAAGAGCGCACCCACATGCAGCGCAAGACTAAGGACGAGGAGTTTCGGCAATCGGTTATATCGGCGCCAGGCCGCATTCGATCCCCTGATCCGCTCTTCCGGATCGATGCGCAGCTCCGGCGCTGTCAATGGAGGAGAATCAGAAGCCATGAAGCCAACAACGCAAAACCTCAAAATCAGACGAGCGGCACGGTCCTTTTCTTCATCGGCGGATCAGGAAACTGCCCATTCGCGAATGGCGGACTTCAACGCACAAAACCGACAATGTCCTTCACGGCAGTCATCGTCGCCTCAGCAAGATGACGCGCCCGCCCCGCTCCATGCCTTAAAATACCGTCGATATGGCTCGCATCCTTCGTCAGCCGTTTCATTTCCTCCCCGATCGGCACGATCTTCGCGACTGTCAGATCGACAAGAGCGGATTTGAAGGTCGAAAAATTGGCGCCGCCAAACGTCTTCAGCACCTCGGCCTTTGTCTGCCCATTGAGGGCGGCAAAGATGCCAACGAGATTATCGGCCTCGGGCCGCTTTTCCAACCCTGAGAGTTCGCTCGGCAGAGCATCGGGGTCGGTCTTCGCCTTGCGGATTTTCTGCGCAATCGTATCGGCATCGTCCGACAGATTGATCCGCGAAAGGTCGGAGGGATCGGACTTCGACATTTTTTTGGTGCCGTCGCGGAGACTCATCACGCGCGTCGCGGGCCCTTGAATCAAAGGCTCGGGCAGCGGAAAGAACACGTCGCCATGACCATTGGCCGCGATCGACTCGGCAAAGTCGAGATTGAATTTCTGCGCAATGTCGCGCGACAGTTCGAGATGCTGCTTCTGATCTTCGCCGACCGGCACTTGGGTCGCGCGATAAAGCAAAATGTCGGCCGCCATCAGCGCCGGATAGGCGAAGAGGCCGACGGAGGCGTTTTCGCGATCCTTGCCCGCCTTCTCCTTGAATTGCGTCATGCGGCTGAGCCAGCCCATGCGCGCGACGCAATTGAAGACCCAAGCCAGTTCCGCATGTTCGGCAACCTGACTTTGGTTGAAGACGATATGCTGCGTGGCGTCGATCCCGGCGGCGAGAAAGGCCGCCGTTACTTCTCTGATGCTCGATTTGAGCTGCTTCGGGTCTTGCGGAACGGTGATCGCATGAAGATCGACGACGCAATAGAGACAATCATGCGTCCGCTGCAATTCGACGAAGCGCGTGATGGCGCCCAAATAATTGCCAAGGTGCAGATTCCCGGTCGGCTGCACGCCTGAAAAAACGCGGGGTGTGAATTCGGCCATAGCCATCGGACTCCGGGATCAGCAAACGGCATGCCTTATGGCGCCGCAGCGCCCACAAGGCAAGCGCGGACCCGGGGGCTCACGCGTTGAGATCGCGATCAGAGAATGAAGCGGCTCAAATCGGTGTTGCGCGCCAGATCGCCGACATTCTTCTCGACGAATGCCCCATCGATGGTAATCGCCTCGCCGGAACGATCCGGCGCTGTAAAGCTGATTTCGTCCAGCACCCGCTCCATCACTGTCTGCAAGCGGCGGGCGCCGATGTTCTCGACGCTCGCATTGACCTGCACGGCGATCTTGGCGATCGCGCTCACCGCATCCTGGGTGAAGGTGAGATTGACGCCTTCGGTCAGCATCAGCGCCTCATATTGCTTGATGAGGCTTGCTTCCGTCTCGACGAGAATGCGGCGGAAATCGTCTTCGTTGAGCGAGGCGAGTTCGACGCGAATGGGCAGCCGGCCTTGCAGCTCAGGCAAAAGGTCGGAAGGCTTGGCGACATGGAACGCGCCCGAGGCGATGAAGAGAATATGGTCCGTCTTCACCGCGCCGTGCTTGGTCGAAACGGTCGTGCCTTCGATCAGAGGCAGAAGATCGCGCTGCACGCCCTCGCGCGAGACATCCGCGCCGCTGCGACCCTCGCGGCCGCAAATCTTGTCGATCTCATCGAGAAACACGATGCCGTTGTTCTCGACTTCGTGTAGCGCCTGCTGAATGATCTGGTCCTGATCGATCAGCTTGTCGCTCTCCTCGGCGATCAGCGGCTCATAGGCATCTTTGACCAGCGTGCGCCGCACCTTGGTCTGCTTGCCCATGGATTTGCCGAAGATGTCGCCGATTGAAATGGCGCCGACCGAAGCGCCGGGGAAATTCGGCAGTTCGAACATCGGCAGGCCGCTCGAGGGCTGCGCAAGTTCGAGTTCGACTTCTTTCTCGGCAAGTTCGCCATCGCGCAATTTCTTGCGGAAGGAATCACGCGTCGCGGGCGAGGCATTGGCGCCGACGAGCGCATCGAGCAGCCGCTCTTCCGCCGCCAAGATCGCCCGCGCGCGCAGCCCCTTGCGCTTATCGAGTTTCACCATGCTGATCGCGATTTCGACGAGGTCGCGAACGATCTGCTCGACATCGCGGCCGACATAGCCGACTTCGGTGAACTTCGTCGCTTCGACCTTGAGGAAGGGCGCATTGGCGAGTTTGGCGAGACGGCGGGAGATTTCCGTCTTGCCGCAGCCGGTCGGCCCGATCATCAGAATGTTTTTCGGCATGACTTCATCGCGCATGGCGCCTTCGAGACGCAGGCGGCGCCAGCGGTTGCGCAACGCGATGGCGACGGCGCGCTTGGCCTGTTTCTGGCCTACGATGAAGCGGTCGAGTTCGGAGACAATTTCGCGGGGAGAGAAATCAGTCATGATCGCAGAACATGGGCATGGGGAAGGCGATCGACCAGGGCACTCGGCAGGAGTTTGAGAACAGCTTCCCGCAGCGGATGCCAGAGCGCGCTCAATATGAGAATGAAGGAGCCGAGCGCAAGTAAAGTCGCGGCCGGCGTGTCGCTGAAGCCACTTCGTTGCAGCAGTGTGCCGAAGGCGAGACCCGCATAGGTTAAGCCTGAGACGAGCAGAGCGCGCCGGTCGATAATCAGCGAGACGACCCCGAAACCGAGAAAGATGGCGAGAATTTCCAGAGCGGCGTTGGTATCGAGCTGAGTGCCGTGCTGCTGCGCAATCGTCGCGATCAGCGAATGGACGATCAGCGGCGCCGCCAAAAGATGCAGCCAGAAAGCAATGTCCGTGCGCCTTGTGACTCGATTGAGGTCCGACATGTCGAAGACCATGGCGAGCAGAAACACGAGCAAACCCGAGACCAGGAATAGACCGCTCAAGGCGCGCTCGGCAAAATCCGGGAAGAGCCAGAAGATGAGGCCGATGGTGCTGGCGATGAAGGCAGCAGCCATGGCGGCGATGGTGATCGGCACGCGGAACCGCCAATAGTGAAGCGCGGTCGCCGCCACGGTTGCAAGACCGGCCGGCACCATGCTCGACGCATGCGTCAGGATCCAGCCTTGTTCCGTCGTTGGATGCCACCAGTTGATCGGCGCTGTCGGATTAAGGTCCGCGATGATCTGCGTCGTCATCATGAAGACGCTGCCCGCAAAGAGCGCGAGCAGAAGAATGCTCGGCAGCGCCTGGCGGCGTTTGCGGCTGAAGAATTCCGCGACAAGCCAGGACAGCACGACAAGCCCCGCCCACATGGCGGTGGCGCCGAAATTAGCGGAGATCAGATAGGCGGACGAGCTGAAGAAAAGAGCGAGGCCGATGCTGACGAAAATATCGGCAAAGCCGGTGACGAATCGCAGTGCCTCGTCATCAACATGTTCGTTCTGCGCCTCAATCGCCATCCTCTGCGTCTCGGGCGGCGGAGGCGGAGGGGGTGGCGCGGGCGGCGCCGGAGGAACGGCGTCCGCCGCCATTTCGCGCAGCGCCAGCGCCTGTTCGGCGCTGATGACGCCGCGTTCGACGGCGAGGGCCAACGCCTCATCGGAAATCATGGCAGGCTTTCGATGACGATATTGCGATTGGTATAAACACAAATATCGGCTGCGATATCGAGCGACCGACGCGCGATGGCTTCCGCATCGAGATCGGTCGAAAGAAGCGCGCGGGCCGCAGCCAGCGCATAATTACCGCCGGAGCCGATGCCCATCACGCTGCCATCCGCCGTCGTCTCAGGCTCCAGGACGTCGCCATTTCCGGTAAGCACAAGCCCCGCCTCCTTGTCGGCGACGAGCATCATCGCTTCGAGCCGACGCAAATAACGGTCCGTGCGCCAGTCCTTGGCGAGTTCCACGCAGGCGCGGACGAGCTGGCCGGGATATTGTTCGAGTTTGGCTTCTAACCGTTCGAACAGTGTGAAAGCATCGGCGGTCGCGCCGGCAAAGCCGCCGATCACGTCGCCTCGGCCGAGCCTACGGACTTTTCGGGCGTTGGCTTTGACGATGGTCTGGCCAATGGTCACCTGGCCATCGCCGCCGATGACGGTCTTGCCGCCCTTGCGGACCATCACAATCGTGGTCCCGTGCCAAAGCGCGCCGCTCTGCGCGCGGTTTGGCGGGTCATCTGGTGTGGGGTTCATCGGGAAATCGCGGGCTCGAAGGAAAGGCGCGGCGCAACTCTGGCTTCCGCAGGGTTGCCGTCCCATCTATGAGGCAGCGTGGCGCGATGCAAGGGCGGCTTAGGAAGTGTGGTTTCCGGCCCAGGATTGGCCTTCGTGAACCATAAAGCAAAGTCCCACAGGCTGAAAAAGGCCTTTCGACCTGTCAAAAAGTTCCCCTAACAGGGGAAATGCTCTAGTACCGGGCGGATTAACGGGACAATTCGAGCGAGCGATGCGCAAAGGGTTTATTTCCCGCCAAACGAAAGAGACGAAAATCGAAGTCCGCGTGGACCTCGATGGGTCCGGCCGTGCGCAAATTTCGACCGGGATCGGTTTTTTCGATCACATGCTCGAACAGCTCGCGCGGCATTCGCTGATCGACATGGAGATTGCGACCAAAGGCGACCTCCACATCGATGCGCATCACACAGTCGAAGACACGGGCATCGCGCTCGGCCAAGCGCTGCGCCAAGCGCTCGGCGATATGCGCGGCATCAGCCGTTTCGCGGATGTGACGCTGCCCATGGACGAGACGCTGACGCGCGTCGCGATCGATCTCTCCGGCCGGCCGTTCCTGGTTTTCCGGACGCAGTTTCCGTGGCAGAAGATCGGCGACTTCGATACCGAACTCGTGCGCGAATTCTTTCAGGCCTTCGCCGGCAATCTCGGCATGACTCTTCATATCGAGACGCTTTATGGCGACAATTGCCACCATATCGCGGAATCGAGTTTCAAAGGTCTGGCGCGGGCGCTGCGCGCCGCCGTCGCCGTCGATCCGCGGCAGGCGGGCGAGATTCCTTCGACCAAAGGCGCGCTTTGAACCAGCACGCTTTCGCCTGAACCTTCGTGTGTTCAGTTCAGCGGATGAGCCATTCAATGTCCATCTACACCGTTCAGGCGCCCATCGGCTCGCTCGGCAAACCCGATTTCGAGCGCGCCGTCTTTTTGCGCGAAGGATTTTCCTGGGGCGCTTTCATCTTCTCGTTCTTTTGGCTGCTGTGGCAAAGGCTGTGGCTCGTCGCGGTGGTTTGGCTGGTGGCCGAAAGCGTGTTGACCTCGCTTTTTTTGAAAGGCCTTTCCTCCGGCAGCACTCTGCTCATCAGTTTTCTGTTGCATTTGCTCTTGGGGCTTGAGGGCAACAGCCTGCTCCGATGGCGATTGGCGCAACGCCGCTATCGTCTCGTCGGCGTCGTGAGTGCCACGGGGCTTGAGCCTGCCGAGCGTCAGTTTTTCGCGCGGGTCACGCAGCCGCAGACGAGTGCATCGCCTCTGCCGAACGATAATCCGCCGCCGCCGACGCCGCCCGTTCCCGTGCAGCATGGCGATGTCATCGGCGTCTTTCCCGAGCCGGAGACGCGCAGGTGAGCACGGTCATCGTCGATTATGGCTCGGGCAATCTGCATTCCGCGCACAAAGCTTTCGAGCGCGCTGCACGCGAGGCGGGTTTGTCGATGGCGATCAGCGTGAGCGGCGATCCCGAGGCGGTGCGTCACGCCGAGCGCATCGTGCTGCCGGGTGTTGGCGCCTTTGCCGATTGCAAACGCGGCCTCGCCGACGTCCCCGGCATGATCGATGCGCTCACCGAAGCCGTGCAGGTGAAAGGCAAGCCCTTTCTCGGCATTTGCGTCGGCATGCAGCTGATGGCGACACGCGGTCTCGAACATGAGGTGACAAAAGGGTTCGGCTGGATCGGCGGCGATGTCGCGGCGATTGCGCCGCAAGACAAGAGCCTGAAGATCCCGCATATGGGCTGGAACACGCTCGACGTTTCGAAGCCGCATGCGCTGCTCGCCGGCATTCCGACGGGCGCGCGGGGCTTGCACGCCTATTTCGTCCACTCTTATGCCTTCAGCGGCGTCGCGCCGAATGAAGTCGTAGCCTCCACGGATTACGGCGGACCGATCATTGCGATTGTCGGACGCGACAATATGGTCGGCACGCAATTCCACCCGGAAAAGAGCCAATCCATGGGGCTCGCCTTGATCGCCAATTTTTTACGGTGGCGGCCGTGATCCTCTATCCCGCGATCGATCTCAAATCAGGCGAATGCGTCCGATTGCTCCACGGCGACATGGAGAAGGCGACCGTCTTCAACAAAGACCCCGCGGCGCAGGCGGAAGCTTTCGCGCGCCAGGGTTTCACGCATCTCCATGTCGTCGATCTCGACGGCGCCTTCGCCGGCAAGCCGATGAATGCCGAGGCGGTCGATCGGATTTTGTCGCGCGTCAAACTGCGCGTGCAGCTCGGCGGCGGCATTCGCGATCTCAAGACGATCGAAGCCTGGCTCGGCAAGGGCGTCGCCCGTGTCATCATCGGCACGGCCGCCGTGCGCGATCCCGCTTTCGTCCGCGATGCCGCGCGCCGCTATCCGGGAAAGATTGCGGTCGGCATTGATGCGAAGGGCGGCAAGGTCGCGGTCGAAGGCTGGGCGAAAACCTCGGAGATGACGGCCGTCGAGTTGGGCAAGAAGTTTGAGGATGCAGGCGTCGCCGCTCTCATCTATACGGATATTGCCCGCGACGGCGCCTTGCGGGGGCTGAATATCGAGGCCACTTTGGCATTGGCAAATGCCGTCGCCATTCCGGTCATTGCCTCGGGCGGCCTCGCTTCGCTCGCCGATATTGAAAGACTGCTGATGCCGGATTGCAAGAAGCTCGCGGGCGCCGTTGCCGGCCGGGCGCTTTATGATGGACGGCTCGATCCCGCCGCGGCGCTGGCGCTGTTGCGCGCGGCCGAGGAGAAATCGCTTGCTTAAGTCGCGCCTCATTCCCTGTCTTGATGTCAAAGACGGCCGCGTCGTCAAAGGCGTCAATTTCGTCGATCTACGCGATGCCGGCGATCCGGTCGCTTGCGCGAGCGCTTACGACGCGGCGGGCGCGGACGAACTCTGCTTTCTCGATATCACCGCGAGCCATGAAGACCGCGGCATTCTGCTCGATGTCGTGCGCCGCACGGCGGAGGCCTGTTTCATGCCGCTGACGGTCGGCGGCGGCGTCCGCACGATCGAAGACATTCGCAATCTTCTGCTTGCCGGCGCCGACAAAGTCTCGATCATGACGGCGGCCGTGCAGAACCGCGACTTCGTCCGCGTCGCTGCGGAAAAATTCGGCAATCAATGCATCGTCGTTGCGATCGACGCGAAGCAGACTTCGCCCGGCAAATGGGAAATCTTCACCCATGGCGGACGGAAACCGACGGGTGTGGATGCCGTCGCCTATGCACGCGAAGTCACCGCGCTCGGCGCGGGGGAAATCCTTCTCACCTCGATGGACCGCGACGGGACCAAAAAGGGCTTCGATCTCAAGCTCACGCGCGCCGTGGTCGATGCGGTCTCCGTGCCCGTGATCGCCTCTGGCGGCGTCGGCACGCTCGATCATCTTGTCGAAGGCTTGCGCGAGGGCGGCGCCAATGCCGTACTTGCCGCCTCGATCTTTCACTTCGGCGAGTTCAGCATCACTGAGGCAAAGCAATATATGGCCCGCTGCGGCCTCGCCATGAGGCTCGACCGGACCTCCGCCGCAGCCGCGGCTTGAATGGACAGACCATGAGTGACTTCAGTCTCAAGGATCTCGCCGCGATCATCGCCAAGCGGGCGCAATCGACGGCGGATGCCTCCTATACGAAATCGCTCCTCGACGCTGGCCCTGCCCGCGCAGCCAAGAAGATGGGCGAAGAAGCGGTCGAGACCGTCATCGCCGCCATCGAAGGCGACCGTAAAACGCTCGTCAGCGAAAGCGCCGATCTCCTCTATCATCTCCTCGTCGTGCTGCAGGCCTGCGGCGTGCCGCTCGAGGATGTTTTGAACGAGCTTCAGCGCCGGACGACCCAATCGGGCCATGAGGAAAAAAGCGCGCGCAAAAGCTGACGAGGCAGCCAAATGATCACGATGGGGTTACCCCAAGATCCACAAGTGCTAGCTGCAATTGGGAAAATTGCTCTGCGCCATGGGCAGCTCGATTACAGCATGAAGATGACCATAAAAACCTTAGCTGACTTACCGATCGCTGAGGCAATTGACGGAACTCAAAAGCAAGGCTCCCGCACTCTTAGGGAAAGAGTTCGACATTTAGCTCGGAAGCGCATCGGAGAAAGCGCCGCAATGGTGCGCTTGGATGCAATCCTGGAGAGAGCGCGACGAGCAACCGAAAGGCGAAATACTTTGTTGCATGGGTTATGGGCGCACGAGCTCGATGGCGTTCCTGTGATCCGGGATAGTGGCATTGAGTTCGGGCCGATCCCGACCGTTTCGGAATTAGAAGCCGTCGCTGATGAGCTTGCCACGAAAGCTAAAGACCTTACTTTCGCGCGGCTTGACGGCTTCCTACACGAGGCGCTGACAAATTAAGACACTACCGGACCGGCTTGCGACTTTCATTTGGCAAACGCCTGCAATTGCCGCAGAATTGGGAAGCGGGCTCTGCGCTCGAAAAATCCGAGGATTGAATGGACGAACGCGTGAAAGCTCCGGCAGTGCTTTCGCCTTACCATCACTTCACGCGAAGCGAATGGGCGGCTTTGCGCGCCGATACGCCTTTGACCTTGACGCTGGAGGATTTGAGCAAGCTCAGGTCGCTCGACGATCCGATCTCGCTCGAAGAAGTCATCGCGATCTATCTGCCGCTGTCGCGCCTGCTCTCGCTTTATGTCGCGGCGACGCAAGGCCTCTTCAAAGCCACGCAACGCTTCCTCGGCGCTGAAGACGGCAAGATGCCCTATATCATCGGCGTTGCTGGCTCGGTCGCGGCAGGCAAATCGACATTATCGCGTGTCATGCGCGCGCTGCTCTCGCGCTGGCCGAACACGCCCAAGGTCGAACTCGTGACGACCGACGGTTTTCTCTATCCCAATTCCGTTCTTCAAGTCGAAGGGCTGATGGACAAGAAAGGCTTTCCGGAGAGCTATGATGGCGCGAGCCTCTTGCGCTTTCTCTCCGACGTGAAGGCCGGTACGCGCAATGTTCCGGCGCCCGTCTATTCGCATCTGACCTATGACGTGATCCCCGGCGAATTCGTCAAAGTCGATCGCCCGGATATTTTGATTGTCGAAGGTCTCAACGTGCTTCTGCCGGGCCGCGCGCCGAAGGACGGGCGGGCGACGCCCTTCGTCTCCGACTTTTTCGATTTCTCGATCTATCTCGATGCGACGGTCGCAGATCTTGAGCATTGGTATGTGGCGCGCTTCATGCGGCTGCGGCAAACCGCCTTCCGCGATCCGCGTTCTTATTTCCGCAAATATGCCGATCTCGACGATGCCGCCGCGGAAGGTGTCGCGCGCGACATCTGGACGAGGATCAATCTGCGCAATCTCAATGAAAACATTTTGCCGACGCGCGCCCGTGCCAATCTCGTCCTCACCAAGGGCACGAGCCATTCGATCGAGGAAGTGGAACTGCGGAAGCTCTGAGGTGGGAACGCGTGGATGGCCGGGTCAAGCTCGCCCATGACGGCAAGCCTCTAAAGCTCGAACCCATTTTCCGCCGCGAGCGCTTTCAAATCCTGATGCGGCCGTGCGCCATAATGCTGGATGATCTCGGCGGCGGCCAAAGCGCCGAGCCGCGCGCACTCCGGCAGCGCCATGTCTCTCACAAGCCCCGTCAAAAAGCCTGCGGCGAAAAGATCGCCGGCGCCAGTCGTATCGATAACCTTTTCAACTGGAAACGCATGAACCGCATGGGTCTCTTCGCGCGTCACGACGATCGAGCCCGCCTCCGATCGCGTCACGACGGCGAGAATGCCTTCGTTGCGCAGCAGGCCGAGCGCGGTGTCGAAATCGGCCGTCTGATAAAGCGAATGCAATTCGCTCTCATTGGCGAAGACGATATCGACGAGCTTGTCGCGAATGAGCCCTAGAAATTCTTCGCGATAGCGATCGACGCAAAAGGCATCCGACAGGCTCAAGGCGACGCGGCTCCCCGACGCATGGGCGATCTCAGAGGCTTTCAGAAAAGCGCGCTTCGCTTCCGGTGGGTCCCAAAGATAGCCTTCGAGATAGACGATCTGCGATTTCATGACGAGATGGGGGTCGACATCTTCAGGCGTCAAATTCTGGCAGGCACCAAGAAAAGTGTTCATCGTGCGCTGCCCATCGGGCGTGACGAACACGAGGCAACGCGCGCTCGCCGCGCCATCTTTTGCCGGCGCCGATTTGAACGTCACGCCGGCCGAGCGAATGTCATGGGTGAAGATCGCGCCCAGCGGATCGGTCTTCACCTTGCCGATGAAACCCGCGCGGCAGCCAAGATGCGCCGCGCCGATGATCGTGTTGGCAGCCGAGCCCCCCGAGACCACCGTCGTCTGCCCCATCGCCGCATAGAGCTTTTCGGCTTGCGCCTCGTCAATGAGCTGCATCGTGCCTTTGCGCAGGCGATGCACGGTAAGAAAATCGTCGTCGGCCGGCGCGATCACATCGACGATCGCATTGCCGAGTCCTAAAATGTCGAGGCTTGCCATGATGAGCGGGATGAACTCGAAGACGGATCAGGATTTGGGCCGATTGAGCGGGCCGGAGGCGAAAAACATGCAGCCCGCGACGACTGCGAAGAGAGCGAGATCGATCCGCAGCAGCCAGGTCAAAGTCGCCTTTTCTCCCGCGGTGACATAGACCGTGCCGCCTTTCGTCGGAAGCGGCGTCGTCCAGCCCGCCTCCGGCTGCGGCGTGTGCGGCCGGCTCAGATAAGAATGCTGCGCATATTCGAGATAGAACCACGTCGGCAGAAGAATCATGCCGGCGAGGATTGCGACGTAGAATGCCAATTTTTTATATTTTGCCATGCGGCCAGATTCCGAAATTCATTCGGATGCCGTCATAGTCTTATGCCGCGAGATCGGCAACCACGGCGTCGAGAACGGGGAAACCTTCGGGGCTGACGCGCAGCCGCCCCGCCGGCGTCATTTCGACCATGCCCTCTTCGATGAGCGATTTGACGCGGGCCGGATCGAGGCTGCGGCCCGTCACCGCTTCGAAACGCGCCGGCTCGATGCCTTCGCTGAGGCGAAGCCCCATGAGCAGAAATTCGTCGCCCTGTTCTTCCTCGGAAAGAAGCTCGTCTTCAATGAGGCCGTGGCCGTCGGCCTCGACGACGGTGAGCCACATTTCGGGGTGGCGTTCGGTTGCCTGCGCGCGTCGGCCTTTCGGCGTCATGACGCGGCCATGTGCGCCAGGCCCGACCCCGATATATTCGCCGTAATGCCAATAGATCAGATTGTGCCGGCTCTCAGCGCCCACCCGCGCGTGATTTGAAATCTCATAAGCAGGGAGGCCCGCGGCATTCATAATTTCCTGCGTCGCGTCCCAAAAATCGCGGCTCTGATCGGAATTCGGCAACACAAGTTTGCCCGCGCGTTCGAGCCGCTCGAACATCGTATCGGGTTCGAGCGTCAGCTGATAGAGCGAGAGATGTTCCCCGACACGCGGCAGCGCGGTGCGCAATTCCATCCGCCAGGCCGCGACGCTCTGCTTCGGCCGGCCATAGATCATGTCGAACGAGTAGCGCGAAAAAATCTTCGACGCGACCTCGATCGCGGCAAGCGCATCCGCGACGCTGTGAAGACGACCGAGCTGCTTCAGATCCGCATCGTTCAGCGCCTGAACGCCGATCGACACGCGATTGACGCCCGCATCGCGATAGCCGCGAAAGCGGCTCGCTTCGACGCTCGACGGATTGGCTTCAAGCGTGACTTCGAGATCGGGCTCGATCGCCCAATGCTTGCCGATCGCGTCGAGAATCACGCCGACCGTTTCCGGCTTCATCAACGACGGCGTGCCGCCGCCAAAGAAGACCGAGCGGACCTTCCGACCCTTGGTCAGCGCGGCGCGATGGGCAAGCTCGGCCTTGAAGGCGCCGACGAATCGCTTCTCATCGATTGGCTCGGCACGAACATGGCTGTTGAAATCACAATAAGGGCATTTCGACAGGCAAAACGGCCAATGGACGTAGACGCCGAAGCCCGGATCCGTCGCAGGTGGAAAGCGATTCGCCATGCCGCCTTATCTCATGGAGGGCGCCTGAGGTCACTATAGGGCGGCGATCTGCCCACATCTCCTGCCCGATAGGCCAGCATTCCTGCCGGTTTCGCGCTCTTCGAGGACGTCTTATGGCGCATCCGCAATAGCCTGGGCGGCGATCAAAGGAAAGAAACTGGCGTTCTTGCGTTTCGGCCTCGGAGCAGGGCAAATTGAACAATCAGAGTCGCGCAGAATGTGCGGAGGTCAGAATGGAAACAGCGCTCCACTTTAGGCTCGAAACCATGAAAAGCCCGATCGGAACCCTCTCGATCGTCACCGATGACGAGGCGCGGCTGCGCGCGCTGCAATGGGGTGAAGACGCAGACGCTCTCGAAGAAAAGCTGCAGCGGCGCTATGGAAGCACCTGCACCTTGAAGCGCGAGAACGACTCGCCGTCCAAGGCGCGGCAAGCGCTTGCTGCCTATTTCGACGGCGATCTCCATGCGACGGAAAGCATCGCCGTCGCGTCGGCAGGGACGGAGTTTCAGCGCGACGTCTGGGCGGCGCTGCGCGTCATTCCCGTCGGGCAAACGATGAGCTATGGCGGACTTGCGGCCAAGATCGGCCGGCCAAAAGCCATGCGCGCCGTGGGCCTTGCCAATAGCGCCAACCCGATCGGCATTGTCGTGCCGTGCCATCGCGTTATCGGCGCGGATTGTTCGCTCACCGGTTTCGGCGGCGGGCTCGATCGCAAGCGTTGGCTCTTGAGTCACGAAGGCGCGCATTATATCGGCTGAAGCCGCGCTGACGCGGTTGAGTCGAAGGAGATGAGGATGAGTTTGGGGCCGAGGCTCGCCGAAGTAATGATCGCGCTTTGCCGCGAAGTCGGCCCGACGAAGACCATCGATCCTTGCGAGGTGGCGCGCCGATTTGCCGAAGACGAGAAAGCGGAAGTCGCCTGGCAATCCTATCTGCAGGGCGTCCGCGATACGGCTGTGGCGCTCGCGCGCGCCGGCAAGATCGTGATCTATCGGAAGGGCACACCGGTCGATCCGGATGATTTCCGCGGTGTCTATCGGCTCGGCGCCCCAAATATTTCGTGAGCAGCGATGTTCCCTTTAAAGCGTTGGACCCGCGATGATGCTGGAAGTTTTTTGCGTTTCGTCGTGAGCAATGTTGACTAGAAATGGTAGTTGAGACCCACGCGTACAATGCTGCCTCGCACAGAAGAAACGACATTACCTAATGTCGGGTATCCCCTATTGCCTCCGCAGCCACGGCATTCGCAACGCAGCTCAAGGAGTGACTTACGTTGCCGAGATCGTACCAAAGATATTCAGCTTTAGCGGTCCAGTGCTCGACAAGCGCCCATTCCGCGCCGCCGCCGATTGCGTAGCCGGTTTTGACCGTGGAGCTGGATCCCGTCCAAATGTCGGTTCCGCCACCATTTGCAAGTTCGACTGTTCCTTGGCTACGAACTTGACCAACAGCTAAGCCGCCGGTTGCAAATACCAACAGTCGATCCTGCACCGCATATCCGATGCGGCCGCGAATCGTGCTCAACCACTGTTGCGTGATCTGCTCGTTTAGAAAATTGGAATTGGTAAAAATGGTTTGTCCTGTGCCCGATTGATAGACGACGCCGTTCGGCCCCGAAGTTGTCTGATTTAGACTGATGTGCGCGAAATCAAAATCTCCCTCGATTCCGTAAACGAGACGCTGTGGGCTCTCCCAATTACATCCGGCGTCAATGCCTCCGAGTCCACCACCACCGTTGCCGCTTGCCGGCGTCGGTATAGTAGCCAATCCACCAAGGCCGTTAATTGGGTCTTGATTATTAGTGTTGGGATCATTGTACGTATGATTGGCGTTGTTCCAGCCATAACCGCCATTCCCGCCGACGTAACAGCCCGTCCAGCTGTAGGCCGGCGCCAGCGGCGCCGAACGCGGCGGGCACGGTAGTGAGCGCGATGGCGCCAACGATCGCGGCGCGCAGCCAAAACAAATTCATCTTCGACCCCTTTGATGCCGATGTTCGCCGGCAACCCTACCCAGCGAGGGGCGCCAGTCTTGGATCAAAGCGAAATCGATTTGCCTAGAGCGAAGCGACGATATTTTTCCGATGCGTAGCGCATAATTGGCACTATGCATGGAGCGAAATAAATGTGCCCATAGCGAATTGTTCGCGCGGCGCAAACAATGTACGGTTTTTGAATAGCTGAATGTAAGTGCTCGTGCCGGGGTAAGACATACCGGACTAAATATTATGAGCAACACCAATTCTAATCGGATATTTTTCGATACGAATGCGCCACCCGTTATGTGGCCGGCGAAGCGCGGGCGCTAAGGATTAATCCTATTTAGAGTGAAATCGATCGCGTCTAAAGTGAATTGGGGCCGAATTTAAATCAATTGTCTTGTCGATCCGCCCCAACAAGCCATGGGCAGCAGGTTAAACGCATTAATTTGAACAACGACGTATTACCCGAGCGCGACCGCTTTTCTACGGTACGTCCAATGCCAATCAAAACGTTGCGATTTTCGACGGACGACTTTTCGGAAGACAAGCGCCTTGACGCGTATCGAGAAGTCTACAGTCGCACCATAGTAAAACACGATGTCGAGCCGCTTGGAGACCAGCCGTTCCGTTTCGAGGCTGATTTGCGCAGCTTGCCGGGACTTGGCCTGGCGTCATCTTTCTATTCGCCGTGTCATCGCTGGCACGCGACCGGGCACATTGACAGCGATGATCTCCTATTTGGTGTTTCGCTGCGCGGCGGATGTGTCCTCCACCAACGTGGCCGTGAAGCGGTGATCGGGCTCGGAGATGCTGTGCTGACGAGCGCCGCGCATCCTATCGACGTGGTCATCGGGACTAACTCCCGGCACATCGCCTTGCGGCTGCCCCGCGTCATTCTTGAAGCAAGGATCGTCGACCTCGATGCCTGCAATGCACGGCGGATCCCGAGCAATATCGAGGGTCTGCCCCTGTTGACCAGCTATGTCGACGCATTTTGTCTTACCGAAACGACGGACCCGGCGTTTTGCGATCTCGTCGTCTCGCATGTCTACGATCTCGTTGCCTTGATCCTCGGCGCGAAAGGTGACTCGCGCCATTTGGCGCAACAGCGTGGAGCTCGCGCCGCGCGCCTTGCCGCCATTCTGCGCGAGATCGAGCGCCGCAGCGGCGATCCGGGCCTGAGCGCGATCACGATCGCGCTCTTGCTCGGTGTGACGCCGCGCTACGTGCATCTTCTGCTTGAAGAGACCGGCAAGAGCTTCACCCATCACTTGCTGCATCAGAGACTGGGAAAGGCTGTCGCGCTCCTACGCGATCCGCAAAACCGCGATCGAAAGATCGCCGACATCGCTCTTGAAGTCGGGTTCACTGACCTCTCGCATTTCAACCGCGCGTTTCGCCGCCAGTTTGGCGACACGCCCTCCGGCATGCGCGCAAATAGCACTCTGCGCCGCATCTAGGTACGAGTGTGGCACATCGACACCAGTTGAGCACTGTCTCACAATTCAAATCGCGTCGCCGTCGCGCTCGCCTGTGCGAATGCGAAAAGCCTGTTCGAGCGGCGTGACGAAAACTTTGCCGTCGCCGATCTCGCCGGTGCGCGCAGCCGCTGCTACCGCTTCGACGATGCGATCGACAAGCTCCGTCGGCACGGCGACTTCGATCTTCAATTTCGGCAGGAACTGGATCGCATATTCGGCGCCGCGATAGATTTCCATATGGCCCTTTTGCCGACCATAGCCCTTCACTTCGCTGACGGTCATTCCATGAATGCCGGCGGTGTTGAGCGCTTCGCGGACGTCGTCGAATTTGAATGGCTTAATGATAGCCGTCACGAATTTCATTGTTTTGCCCCGTTCGTCCCCGGCCGCGTTGCGCGGGAGGACCTATGCCCCAAGCCAAACGGCGTGCACAGAAGAAAAGAACCGTGCCCTTACTCCTGCGCCGCCTTGACGAGCAGCGGGTTGAGAATGCCCTCGTCGTCCCGGACGCGGTCCGGTTCGACAAAATCCATCTGATCGATCCGTTCGCCGCGTTTCGCGATCTTCTCGGCCGAAATGCCAATGGCGGCAACATCGTCCTGCGCTTGACGGAAATGAACCCCCACTTTAGCAGCACGCTCCCGCAGGCGCATGACATCCTCGACGAGCCGACTCACCTCGATCTGAATGGCATGGACCTGCTCGCGGACCCTGGCGTCGCGCACAATCGCCTGCATAACCTGCACTGCCATGACGAGCAGAGATGGCGAAACGATGATGATGCGATTCTTATGGGCTTTTTGGATCACATCTTCGAAATATTCGGAGAGATCGGCGTAGAGGGACTCGGAGGGCACGAAGAGAATAGCGAGATCCTGGGTCTCGCCGGGGATGAAATAGCGCTCTGAAATGTCGCGAATATGCTTGCCGACGTCGGACCGCACGCGCGATTGCGCCTGTTTTAAAGCCTCTTCCGAATCGGCGTCCTTGAGCGCCGTGAAGGACTCCAGCGGAAATTTCGCATCGACGATCAGCCAGCGATCGTCGCCCGGCAGGCGAAGGCCGCAATCGGGCCGGTTCCGATTGGAGAGCGTCGGCTGAAATTCGTAAGACCCGCGCGGCAGCGCATCGCGGATGATGGCCTCCATCCGGCCCTGGCCGAAGGCGCCTCTCGCTTGTTTATTCGCCAGAATGTCCTTTAGGCCGATGACCTCTTCGGTCAATCCGGTGAGGCGCGACTGCGCCGCGTCGATCACGGCGAGGCGTTCGTTGAGCTTATTGAGGCTCTCATTGGAGGTGCGGGTCTGATCCTCGAGGCCGCGGCCGACGCGTGCGCCAACAGCATCAAGACGTTCAGAGACGAGGCGCGCGAGATCGGAATGGCGCGCGCCGAGATATTCGCCCATGCCGCGCATGCGGCCGGTGAGCTCCGCCTGCGCCTGCATCATGGCAGCGAGATTTTCGGTCAATTCGGCCTGGCGTTCGGCTGCCGCCGCGGCATCGCGCCGGCGCCCGCGCGCCATCAAGCTGATCGCGAGAAGCAGGATGAGCAACAGGCCCACGCCGACAGCGGCGAGAAGCAAAACAGTCTCGCGGCTACCCATCGGGTCGGCCAGGATGTGACGAAGAGTGGTCTCCATCCAAGCCTTTTAGCCGATTCGACGAGGATTAGGAACGAATTAAGAACGGAGCCGCGGGCCGCGCCCTCGCCGGCGGCTCAAGGACTTCACAATCTGTTGCTTTTGTCTCGTTCGGCTCAATCGGCGCCGCAATTCGCGCCCAGGCGGCGCGGGCCAGGGTCCCGCAGTGAAACCGTTACTAAGCGCTAACCTCGGTGACTTAGAATTCTGCGGAGAGCGGTACAGGTCAGCCGATCATGGTCCCCAAGGTTCAATTCCAAGATCTTCGCATCTTCTACGAACTCGACGACGAGTCCGTCGCGTTGCTTCGCGAGTATAAGCCGTATCTGCTCGCGAATTTCGGCGAGGCGCTCGATGCCGTCTATCGCCATATTCGGCAATTCAGCGATGGCGCCTCGTCCTATCAAAAAGACGAGACCGTCGTCACGTCGAAGGAAAGACAGCTCCGGCATTGGGGTCTCGTGTTTGAGGCGCGATTCGACGAGGAATATCAAGCGTCGGCACGATCGATCTTTGAAATGCGCCGTCAATTCGGCCTCGATCCGCAATGGTATAGTGGCTGCTACAGCGTCGCCGCGACTCGAATACTCGAAAAGATCACGCTGAAACTCATCAGCGAAGGCGTCCTCTTTTTCTCGCGGCGTCACCATCAGAAGATGATGAAGCTGCGCCGCGCCGTGCTGAGAGCCATCATGCTCGATCTGGCCTATGCCATCGAGATCTATCTCGAAGCAGGACAGCAGGAGCGGCAGCAGACGTTCAACAATCTCGCGCTCGTCTTCGAACAAGCCGTTGGCGGAATCGCAGGCAATGTTCTTTCGACCGCGGAACATTTGCGCACGACTGCAACAAACCTCACCCAATCCGCGGACGCCACCAATCTCCAATCCATGGCTGCCGCGACGGCCTCGAAACAAGCGGCGATGAGCGTCGAGGCGATTTCGTCCGCCACGCATCATCTCTCGGAGGCGATCAGCGAGATCAGCTCGCAGGTGCATCAGTCGAATCGCATCGCAGGCCAGGCCGCGGGCGAAGCGGATCGGACGCAAGCCGAGGTGCGCGGCCTTGCCGAGGTCGCGGAACGCATCGGCGGGATCGTCGAACTCATTCACAATATCGCCGGCCAGACCAATATGCTGGCGCTCAATGCGACGATCGAGGCGGCACGTGCCGGCGAAGCGGGGCGCGGTTTCGCCATCGTCGCGCAGGAAGTGAAAAGCCTCGCCGATGCGACCGCACGAGCAACCGCCGAGATCAGCGCGCAAGTGGCCGGCATTCAAGACGCGACGCTCAGCGTCTCGTCGTTCATCGGCTCGATCGCCGCCACGACGCGCCAGGTGAGCGGCATCGCCGTCGCGGTGGAAGAGGCCGTCGCCGAACAGGCCCAGGTCACGCAAGAGATCGCCCGCCGGATCGAGGGAGCCTCTTTCGGCACGAATGCGGTGACGACCAATATCGTTGGCGCCACGCACTCCGCCGGCGATTCGAGCCTCGCCGCCAAAGCCCTGCTGAAATCGGCGACTGAACTGACGGGCCAAGCCGGCGTCCTCTCCAAGAAAGTCGAAGAGTTTCTGCGAAAAGTCCGTGCCGCCTGAGCCGGACGAAGAGGCCGCAGCCGGTCACGCGCAGCGCAATTGACCTCGTCGCGGGTGATGCTTATCTCTTAGACCAATCCGAAATCGGCAGATTTTCCCGGCGCCGCCATGGCCATAAAACCCATCATCACGTTGCCCGACCGCCGGCTGCGGCTGAAAAGCGAGCCCGTCGCGTCCGTCGATAAGGACGTCCTCGCTCTGATGGACGATATGCTCGAGACGATGTACGACGCGCCGGGCATCGGCCTCGCGGCGATCCAGATTGCCGTGCCGAAACGCGTCGTCGTCCTTGATATCGCGCGCCGTCAGGACGAAGAGGCACAACCCGATCCGCTCTTTCTCGCCAATCCGGAAATCCTCTGGAGCTCCGAAGAACTGTCGCCGTTCGAGGAGGGCTGTCTCTCCATTCCCGATTATCGGGAAGAGATTTTGCGCCCGGCGCAAATCAAGGTCGCTTATCTCGACCGGAAGGGCAAAAGGCAGGAAATCGACGCCGACGGATTGCTCGCCACCTGCCTGCAGCACGAAATCGATCATACAAACGGCGTTCTCTTCATCGATCATATTTCGCGGCTCAAGCGCGAGCGCTATTTGAAGAAATTGACCAAAGCCAAACGCGACGAAGCCGCGGCGGCGACTGGCGATTAGCGTCAAGGGATTGAAACCGGCGCTCCTGCCGCTTCTCGAAGCTTCTCAAAAAAGAGACGGCCTTTCTTGCGCATCGTCTTTATGGGCACGCCCGAATTCTCCGTCCCAGTTCTCGAAAAGCTCGTCGAGCGGGGCCATGAGATCGTGGGCGTCTATACGCGCGCGCCAAAGCCTGCGGGCCGGCGTGGGCTCGAAACCCTTCCCTCGCCCGTCCAATCCACCGCAGAGCGCTTGAAGCTTCCCGTCTTCACGCCGAAGAGTCTGAAGGCGGAGGAGCACGGAGCTTTCTTTGCGAGCCTTTCGCCCGAAGTTGCCATCGTCGTCGCCTACGGCCTGATTTTGCCGAAGACGTCTCTCGCGGTCCCGTCCTTCGGCTGCCTCAACCTGCATGCTTCGCTCTTGCCCCGCTGGCGCGGCGCGGCGCCGATTCAACGGGCGATCATGGCGGGCGACACGGAAACCGGCGTCATGGTGATGCGAATGGAGGAAGGGCTCGACACAGGCCCTGTGGCGCTCGCCGAAAAAATCCCGATCGGCGCGGAGATGACCGCCGGCGAATTGCATGACGATCTCTCGGTCATCGGCGCGATGCTGATGGGCGAAGCTCTTGCCAAACTCGGCGAGGGCAGCCTCACCTTCACCCCGCAATCGCATGAGGGAGTCACTTACGCGCATAAAATCGACAAGGCGGAAGCGCGGATCGACTGGGCGCGGCCGGCGCAAGAGCTGCACAATCTGGTGCGCGGCTTATCGCCCTTTCCCGGCGCCTATTTCGAAATCGACCTCGGCAAAGGGCCGGAGCGCATCAAGGTTCTGCGCAGCACGCCCTTCGACAGCGCTGGCAAACCGGGCACCGTTCTCGACGACACGCTCGGCATCGCGTGCGGCAAGGGCGGGCTTCGCCTTCTCATCGTGCAGAGAACCGGAAAGGCGCCGATGCCGGCCGCAGATTTTTTGCGCGGGACCAAGATCGCCGTCGGCACGGGGCTCGCTGGCGCGAAGATCTGAGCGCCGGCCGCCGGTTGCCAGCGCACGCAAGAGCGCCGAAAAGCAAAGCGCCATGCCCCGCTATAAGCTCACCATCGAATATGACGGCCGCCCCTTCGTCGGCTGGCAGAGACAGGCCAATGGTCTCTCGGTGCAGGAGGCGATCGAGACTGCCTTCGCGGGGTTTTGCGGCCATGCAGTGACGATTCGTGGCGCCGGGCGGACGGATGCCGGCGTCCATGCTCTAGGCCAAGTGGCCCATGCCGATCTCGCCCGAGTCTGGGAGCCTTATGTCCTGCGGGAGGCGCTCAACGCGCATCTTCGGCCGCAGCCGATCGCCATCCTCAGCGCCGAACCCGTGGCCGATTCGTTCGACGCGCGATTCTCGGCCCTCAAGCGGCATTATCTCTATCGGATCATCAACCGCCGGGCGCCGCTCACTCTAGAAACCGGCCGCGCCTGGCTGGTAAAGCGGCCGCTCGATGCCGGCGCCATGCATGAAGCGGCCCAGGTCCTCATTGGCCGGCATGATTTTTCGACCTTCCGGGCGGCGGAGTGCCAGGCGACGAGCCCCATACGGACCCTCGACGTACTCAATGTCGGCAAGACGGGAGACGTGATCGAAATCCGCGCCAGCGCCCGTTCCTTCCTCCATCATCAGGTCCGCTCCATGGCCGGCTCGCTGGAGCTGGTCGGGGCCGGGAAATGGGGGCCGGCGGACCTGCGGGCCGCTCTTGAGGCGCACGATCGCAGCCGCTGCGGCATGGTCGCCCCGGCCGAAGGTCTCTTTTTTGTAGAAGTCGATTATGGCCAGGAAGTCCCTGAAGCGGGATAGTAAAAGCACCGGCTGTGGATGCCGGGGCGCATTTACTCTAAAACTTTAGCCTGACGCCTTTTATCGCAGGGACAAAGCAGCGACGGTGTTATAAGCAAAAAACGGGCCGCATTCGCGGCCAACAATCGCCGGTCGAAGACAGTGTATTTGTAAATGGCGCTCACGACCAAGCTTCTCATGCGCCAGGGCCAGGCCCTGGTAATGACACCGCAGCTTCTGCAGGCGATCAAGCTTCTTCAATTTTCCAATCTCGAACTCGCCGCCTTCGTCGAGGAAGAACTCGAGCGCAACCCCTTGCTCGAGCGGGCCGATGAGATTGCCGACCATTCTGAGCCCATCCCCGAGCCGATCTCCGGCGACTTCGCCCCGGAAATGGCGCTTTCGAACGGCGCCGATTTCAACGACGCCAGCGAAGCCAATTGGAGCATGGACAGTCTCGCGACCGACCGCGGTGCGCTCGAAGCAAGCCTCGGAACGGAACTCACCAACGCCTTCGAGGACGACCGCGCGCCCACCCCCGGCGAGCGGACCGATTTTCTGGAAGGGGTGGGACTTTCGGCCAATTCCTGGTCGGGCTCGGCGTCGACCTCCGGCGATGGCGAAGCCACCAATCTCGAAGCCTATGTCGCCGCCCAAATCGGCCTCAAGGACCATTTGCTCGCGCAGTTGATGCTCGCGACGTCCGACCCCATCGACCGCATCATCGGCCAAGCCCTCATCGATGCGATCGACGAAGCAGGCTATCTCGGCGAAAATCTCGCGGAAATCGCAAGCCGCCTCGTGGCGCCCATCGAACGGGTCGAAAAAAGCCTTGCCCTCCTTCAGACATTCGATCCGAGCGGCGTCGGCGCCCGCAATCTGGCGGAATGCGTCGCCATTCAACTCCGCGAAAGAGATCGATTCGATCCGGCGATGCAGGCGCTCGTCGGCCATCTCGAACTCGTCGCCAGGCGCGATTTCTCGTCCTTGCGAAAAATTTGCGGCGTTGATGACGACGATATCGTCGATATGATCGGCGAGATCAAACGGCTCGATCCGAAACCGGGCCGCGCCTTCGGCGGCGCGCCGGTTCAGCCTGTCATTCCCGATGTGATCGTTCGTCCGCTGCCCGATGGCAGCTGGCATGTCGAATTGAACTCCGATGTTCTGCCCCGCCTTCTTGTCAATCAGACTTATTCGACAAGAGTCGCGCGTGCGAAGAGCAATGATGTCGACAAGAGCTTTCTCTCGAATTGCCTGCAGACCGCCAATTGGCTGACAAAAAGCCTCGAACAGCGGGCGCGGACAATCCTGAAAGTATCAAGCGAGATCGTTCGGCAGCAAGATGCCTTCTTTGAGCGCGGCGTCGAATATCTGCGCCCGCTCAACCTCAAGACGATCGCCGATGCGATTGGTATGCACGAATCCACCGTCTCCCGCGTCACCTCGAACAAATATATGACGACGCCGCGCGGTCTTTTTGAATTGAAATATTTCTTCACGGCATCGATCTCGTCGCACAATGGCGGCGATGCACATTCAGCTGAAGCTGTGCGTTTCCGCATCAAGCAAATGATCGATCAGGAAGATCCGAGCGAAATTCTCTCGGACGATGCGATTGTGGCACGACTCAAGGCATGCAACATCGATATCGCACGGCGCACGGTTGCAAAGTATCGCGAGAGTTTGCGAATTCCCTCTTCGGTTGAACGGCGTCGGCTCAAGGCCGTGCATTAATAATTGTGTCGTTCTGTTTGTGTCAGCGCGAGCGCGAGCGACGGAAGCGCAAATTTTAATTCTTCCATAAAACTGCAAAATGAATTGCATTATCGTGTGTTTGAGAAATCGCAGAAGAGTTGTGGGAATTGCCGCAGAGCACGCGTTTGTCGGAATGCGGTGTAAGGCAATCACAATAGCGTTGACTCGCACGCGAGAGGCTCCTAACGCTTAAAGCGAATGCCCGCTTCATTCCGTGCACTGAGGAGAGTTGCAAAAATTTTGAGCGCGACGTCGACCGAGTGGAGATAGTCCATGACCTTGCGCGTCTCTGGCAAGAATCTCGATATTGGCCAATCGCTTCGATCCTACATCGGCGCCCGATTGGGAAACATCCTGTCGAAGCATTTGTGTGAGCCTGCATCCGGGCACGTGATCGTCGAACGGGAAGGAACCGGATTCGGAACCGATTGCATCCTGCACATTCCATCCGGCACCGTTCTGCAGGTCGAAGGCGACGCGCAGGAGGCCTATGCGAGCTTCAACAAAGCGGCTGATCGTGTAGAAAAAAAGCTCCAGAGGCTAAAAGAGCGGCAACGAGATCACGGCAACGGCGTTTCTCCCCCATACGCGCTCGGAGGCGAGAACCTTCGGCCCGAATCGATTGTTATAAGAGATGCTGGCGAAGCAATCCCCGTCGTCGTTGCCGAACGCTCTGCTAGTCTCAAAGAAATGTCGGTCTCCGACGCGGTGAGGGAACTCGATGTCAGCAAAGCCCCCGTTGTCATCTTTCGGCATGCCGGAGATGGCCATACAAGCATCGTCTATCGTCGCCCTGATGGAAACATCGGCTGGATCGACACCGCAACTCCCAGCCAGAACCTTAGCCCCATAGCAGCCAAACCCGATCAACAGCCGGAAGAGAGCGTCCATGCCTCGCTGTCCCGGCTCTGAACATGGCGCCCCATGACCTATTCCCCGAACGTTCGAAAACTGGACGTCTTCCCCTCAATGCGGCTCACTGATCTTCTCAAACCCGAGGCGGTCTTTGCCTCGCTTCGCGCCAGTTCCAAAAAGCAGCTGCTCCAGGAATTGGCCGATCGCGCGGGGCCGATCGCGCATCTGCCCCCGCGGCACATCTTTGACGCGATTCTTCAGCGCGAGCGGCTCGGCTCGACCGGCATCGGCAATGGCATTGCCATCCCGCATGCGAAGCTCGCGAAATGCCCTTCGATCATCGGCATTTTCGCGCGGCTCGAGAAACCAGTCGATTTCGAAGCGGTCGATGCCGCGCCGGTCGATCTCGTGTTTCTCTTGCTGGCGCCGGAATCGGCGGGCGCCGACCATTTGAAGGCTCTGGCGCGCATCGCCCGCGTGTTGCGCGATCCGGCGATGACCGCGAAACTGCGCGCCATCCATGACTCCGCGGCGCTCTATGCCGTGCTGACCCAGGAGCCCACATCGCACGCGGCGTGAGGCCCAGCTCAAGATCTGGCCTTCCTTCCCCGTTCGAGAGCGCTTATCTAAGCTCCAGGCAGTGCCGGCCTTTGCCCGCGCCGCCTTTGACGAGCTGATCGATGACCTATCATTTCGCCTCGCTCTTCCCGCTCGGGCCCGATACGACGCCCTATCGCAAGCTGACGTCCGATGGCGTGCGCATCGAAAAATTCGGCGCGCGCGAAATGCTGGTCGTCGAGCCGGAAGCGCTGCGTCTCCTCGCCGAAACGGCGATGATCGACATCAATCATCTCCTGCGCCCGGGCCATCTCGCGCAGCTTGCCGCGATCCTCAAAGACCCGGAAGCGACCGAGAACGACAAATTCGTCGCCTATGATCTCTTGAAGAACGCCAATATTTCGGCCGGCGGCGTGTTGCCCATGTGTCAGGACACGGGCACGGCGATTGTCGTCGCCAAGAAAGGCCGTCTTGTCTTTACCGAAGGCGGTGACGAATCAGCGCTCGCGCAAGGCATCAAGGATGCCTATGAGAAAAAGAATCTGCGCTATTCGCAGTTGGCTCCTCTCTCAATGTTCGAAGAGGTCAACACGAAAAACAATCTGCCGGCGCAGATCGAAATCTACAGCGAGGGCGAGGACGCCTATAAGTTTCTGTTCATCGCCAAAGGCGGTGGCTCGGCGAATAAGACGTTCTTCTATCAGGCGACGCCTTCCATTCTCACGCACGATCGGCTCATCGATTTTCTGAAAGAAAAAATCCTGACGCTCGGCACGGCCGCCTGTCCGCCCTATCATCTCGCCATCGTGATCGGCGGCACCTCGGCCGAACAGACGCTCAAGACCGTGAAGCTCGCTTCGACGCGCTATTACGACAATTTGCCGACGGTCGGCGGCAGCGATGCACATGCCTTCCGCGACCTTGCGATGGAAGCTGAAATCTGGAAGCTGACGCAGGACATGGGGGTCGGCGCGCAATTCGGCGGCAAATATTTCTGTCACGACGTGCGCGTCATCCGCCTTCCACGTCATGGCGCGTCCTTGCCGATCGGGCTCGGCGTCTCCTGTTCCGCCGATCGCCAGGCGTTGGGCAAGATCACGCGTGAAGGCCTCTTCGTCGAAGAGCTGGAGCACGATCCGGCGAAATATCTGCCCCCGATCGATGAACATGCGCTCGAAGGCACGGTCGTGAAGATCGATCTTTCGAAGCCCATGCCGGAAATTCTTGCGACCTTAACGAAATATCCGATCAAGACGCGGCTTTCGCTCTCTGGCACCATGGTTGTCGCGCGCGACATGGCTCATGCCAAGATCCGCGAATTGCTGGAGCGTGGCGAACCCATGCCCGACTATTTCAAGAATCATCCGATCTATTATGCGGGCCCTGCAAAAACACCGGTGGGCTATGCGTCGGGCTCCTTCGGTCCGACGACCGCAGGCCGGATGGATTCTTTTGTCGATCAGTTTCAAGCGCATGGCGGTTCGCTCGTCATGATCGCGAAAGGCAATCGCTCGGCGCAAGTGCGGCGCGCCTGCGCCGAACACGGCGGCTTTTATCTCGGCTCCGTCGGCGGCCCTGCGGCGCGCCTTGCGCAAGATTGCATCAAAAAGGTGGAAGTGCTCGCCTATCCCGAACTCGGCATGGAAGCGATCTGGAAAATCGAAGTGGAAAATTTCCCGGCCTTCATCGTCATCGACGACAAGGGCAACGATTTTTTCAAAGAACTCGAATTGGGGTAAGCCCCGCAACGCGCAGTTGCGCACTCGATTGTCTCAATTGATCTCAATCAAGGTGATGCGGGCCCGATCCAGCAGAAACAGCAGGTGGGGTAATGCAACTCTGCGGCCGGCGAAACGTTCGCCCTTTGCCTTAAGGAGGTAGATCGAATGAATGGATTCAAGAAATCATTGGTTATTGGCGGTTTGGCTCTCTTCGGAGCGTTGAGCGTCGTGCCGATGGCGCAAGCGCAAGACCCGCTGGGTGTTGCCGCCGATATAGCGGCGGGCGCTTTCTTCTTCGGCGGACATAATTATTGCTGGTATCCCGACGGCTGGCAGGGGCCCGGTTGGTATTGGTGCGGCTACGCCGAACGCCAAGGCTATGGCTGGGGCGGCGGCGAAGGCTGGCATGGCTGGAACCACGGTGGCCACGGCGGTCCTCACGGCGGCGGCGCCCCGCACGGTGGTCCTCACCCTCACCCTCATCCTCATGGTACCCCTCACGGCGACCATCACGACCATGGCGACCATCACCACCACTGACCCATATTAATGCGGACCCGAAGCTGAAAGGCTTCGGGCTCTCTCATTTAGTAGGCAATCTCCAAAACCTCGATCGGTTCGACGCCTTTGGGCGTGCGCACCTCGACCACATCGCCGACTTCGGCTTTCATGAGCGCGCGTGCAATCGGCGAGATCCAACTGATCTCGCCCTCGTCCGACCGCGTTTCGTCGACGCCGACTATGCGCACCGCTTTCTCTTCGCCGCGGCTGTTGAGAAAAGTGACGCGCGCGCCGAAGAAGACGCGATCCTTATCCTTCTGCATCCGCGGATCCACCACTTCGGCGATTTCGATGCGCTTCATCAAAAAGCGCATGCGCCGATCGATCTCGCGCAGCCGCTTCTTGCCATAGAGATAATCGCCGTTTTCGGAACGGTCGCCATTGCCGGCCGCCCATGACACGATCTCGACGATCTTCGGGCGCTCGGCCTGATGCAGCTGGCGAAACTGGTCGCGCAGGCGCTGCAGACCTTCAGGCGTGATGTAGTTCTTGGTCCCGGGCGGCAGCGCCGGGTTTTCGTCTTCAAGGTCGGTCTCTTCGGCTTCGGTTTCCTTGGTGAACGCTTTGCTCATAGCTCTTATTTCGGCACTTTCCGTTCCCGTTCAAGGCGCTGGGCTTGCCCTCGACATCGGCAGGCCCGCATGGCAAAAGCACGGCCGTCCTTACGAGAAGCCCAGTCCGATATAATGTCCGATCTTGCCACACTTGAGCGTGAAACGCTCGCCGCCATTGACGCCGCCAAAGACGAGGCTGCGCTCGAATCCGTCCGCGTCGCGGCGCTCGGAAAGAAGGGAACGCTCTCGGCGTTGTTGTCCGGCCTCGGCAAGCTGCCACCGGAGGAGCGCAAAGACCAGGGCGCGGCGATCAATCTCGTCAAGGATCGCGTCACCGAAGCGCTTGCCAATCGCCGCGCGGCGTTAAAGTCCGCGGCGCTTGAAATGCGGCTTGCGACTGAGACGCTCGATGTCACCCTGCCCGCGCGCGTGAGCCCGCTCGAACTCGGGCGCGTGCATCCGATCAGCCAGGTCATGGATGAACTCGCCGCGATTTTCTCCGACATGGGCTTTTCTATTGCCGAAGGTCCCGACATCGAGACCGACGACTATAATTTCACCAAACTGAACTTCCCGCCGGATCATCCCGCGCGCGACATGCATGATACGTTTTTTCTGCCGCCGGATGCCACAGGCGAGAGGCGCGTGCTGCGCACGCATACGAGTCCCGTGCAGGTCCGCACCATGCTAGCGCAGAAGCCGCCGATCCGCGTGATCTGTCCCGGCCGCACCTATCGTTGCGATTCAGACCAGACCCATACGCCGATGTTCCATCAGGTCGAAGGCCTCGTCATCGACAAAAAGGCGCATCTCGGCCATCTCAAATGGGTGCTCGAAGAATTCTGCAAAGCCTTCTTTGAAGTGCCGCAGGTCAAGATGCGCTTTCGTCCGAGCTTCTTCCCTTTCACCGAACCGTCGATGGAAGTCGACATTCAATGTTCGCGGAAGGGCGGCGAGGTTCGGTTTGGCGAGGGCGAAGATTGGCTGGAGATTTTGGGATGCGGCATGGTGCACCCGAATGTGCTGCGCAATTGCGGCATCGATCCTGAAACCTATCAGGGCTTTGCCTGGGGCATCGGCATCGATCGAATTGCGATGCTGAAATATGGGATGCCGGATCTTCGCGCTTTCTTCGAAGCGGACGTGCGCTGGCTCACCCATTACGGCTTTCGGCCGCTCGATCTGCCGACTCTCTTCGCCGGGCTGAGCGCGTAAAGGCGCGGGCCTGCGCACAGCCAAGCTAGAAATCGCTGGCGATTCCTTTGACTTCCCAATCCCCGTAGCGGGCAGGGTCAGGTCCCTCGCGGCCGCCAATTTCCGCAGCCTGCTGTGCCTTTTCAGCCGCGGCGCGGCGTTCTGCCGCTTCGGCAAGGGCGCGCGAAGCCGCCGTGCCGGGTCGCGGCGAGCCTTTAGGGTCCGTCCGCGCTGTGTTTTCGTCGCAATTCGAATCCGATTTCATTTGAACACAGGCCTCGCCGGCGCATTTCTGCCGTATCGCAAAAATAGTGATAAACTTTTGCCGAATCAAAGTGAACAGCCTGCCCATCCAAGCCGCATCGGCCGGACCGAGACAAAAAAATGGCCGCACAGCGCGGAGCTATTCGACCATGAGGCCGCCGCGCGCCGCTGCTGCTGAAATCGCCCGACAAGAAACAATGACGGTGCCCGGCCTCGCGGCCAGGGTCGCCGCCGCCGCGATTCTGCGTGATGTGATCGCCAATGGCCACACGCTCGACGAACTTTTTGCACCCGCCACGGGTCTTTCGCGCATCGGCGGCTTGAGCCCGCGCGATCTTGGATTAACGCGCTCGATTGTCACCGCGGCGCTGCGCCGCCTCGGCACGATCCGCTTTGCCTTGGCAGAACTGCTCGATCGCGGCGTGCCGCGCTCAGCCGCGCAGATCGAATGGTGCCTGACGGCGGCGGCCGCGCAAATTCTCTTCCTCGATGTGCCGGACCATGCAACCGTCGATCTTGCGGTTCGCATGACGCGGCTTGATTCCAAGACAGCGCCCTATGCCGCGCTCGTCAACGGCGTGTTGCGCAATCTCGCGAGAAACCGCGAAACCTATCTTGCTGCGGCTTCCCCGCTCGATCACGATACGCCGCCCTGGCTTGCGGCCCGTTGGCGCAAAACCTACGGCGAAGAAGCCGCGCAGGCGATCGCCGCCGCGCATCGCCAGGAGCCGACGCTCGATATCACCGTTAAATCCGATCCAGCAATCTGGGCCGAGAAACTCGGCGCCACGCCTTTGCCGACGGGATCGCTGCGTCTCGCGACCCACATGCCGATTCCCGAGCTTCCCGGATTCGAGGAAGGCGCGTGGTGGGTGCAGGACGCCGCCGCGGCCCTCCCCGCGCGTCTCTTCGATATCCAACCCGGAATGCGGATCGCCGATCTCTGTTCGGCGCCGGGCGGTAAAACAGCCCAGCTTGCCGCGCGCGGTGCCTCCGTCACGGCGATCGATCGCTCGGCCGAGCGGCTGAAACTTCTGAGCAACAATTTCGAGCGGCTGCATCTCGAAGCCGAAATTATTGTCGCCGACGTCGTCGCGTTGAACGGCCCTATTTTCGATGCCGTGCTCCTCGATGCACCGTGCTCGGCGACAGGCACGATCCGGCGTCACCCGGATGTCGCTTGGACCAAGAAACCCGGCGATCTCGTCAAACTCGCCGCCATGCAGTCGCGCATGCTCGATAAGGCCCTCGAGCTTGTGCGGCCGGGTGGTATGATTGTCTATTGCACCTGTTCTTTGGAGCCGGAAGAAGGCGAGCAGCAGATTGCCGCTTTGCTTCGGCGCAATCCGGATGTCGTGCGATCGCCCATTGCGAAAGAAGAGGTTGGCGGTCTCGAAGACCTCGTCAATGCCAATGGCGAGGTCCGCACCCTGCCGTTCCATCTTGCTAACCCGGAGCCGCGGCTTTCTGGCCTCGACGGTTTCTTCATCGCGAGACTCGTCCGTCACGAAATGCGCGGTCGTTAGTACGAGTCGCTTGCGGGCGTCACTATCGATAGGGGAATGACCTGAGCGCGCGCTGGAAGGATAGGCTTCGGCTCGTCGGCCGGCTTGCCGGCCGCGGCACTTTTGGTTTTTTTCGAATTCTGAGCTGGCCATTCACTCGCCTCAGGCTGATGACCGCCAAAGCGCCTGGTCGGCTCGCGGTCGCGCCGCAAGACATCCACCACGCCGATCCCGAAATCGCGACGCAGATCTATGCCGGATATTTCGCTTTTGCGGGCAAGGTCATCAATACGCATGGCCATCTCCCTTTCGAAATCGCGCCGCGGGATCAGAATTGGGAGCGGGAATTCACAAGCTTCGGCTGGCTCGGACATCTTCGCGCCGCCAACAGCGCGCTCGCCAATGCCAACGCCCGCGCGATCGCGAATGATTTTCTGCTTCATGCCGCCAAAAGTGAGCCGTCCTTCGAAGCGCGCGTCGTAACTCGAAGGCTACTCGCCTTTCTCTCGCATGCGCCGATGATCCTCGAGGGCGCGGACGAGACCTTTTCCCGCCGCTTTATGCGCGAACTGGCACAGACGAAAATCCTGCTCGAACATGAGATCGCCTTTGGTCTTGCCGGCGAAGATCGTCTCTTTGCCGCCATCGCCCTCGCCGAATATGATGTTTGCACGCGCGCTAAGCCCGGCGCTCAGCGGAAAAGCACGGCTCGGCTCGTCCGCGAACTCGACCGCCAAATTCTTCCCGATGGCGGCCACATCAGCCGAAACCCCGACACACTCATACGGCTTCTGCTCGATCTTTTGCCGCTGCGCCAAGCCTATGTCGCGCAGGCCGTGCCCGTGCCCGATCCGCTCGTCAATGCGATTGACCGAATGCTGCCGATGCTGCGCCTGTTGCGGCATGGCGACGGCACGCTGGCTCTCTTCAATGGGATGGGATTCATTGCGCCGGATCGGCTCGCGGCTCTGCTCGCTTATGACGATGTGAAGGCCCAGGCACTCGTCAACGCGCCGCATTCCGGCTATCAGCGGATCGAATGCAACGGCAGCACGCTTATCATCGACGCGGGCCGTGTGCCGCCGGCGGACTTCGCGACCTGCGCTCATGCCGGCTGTCTCAGTATCGAATTTTCCGTCTTGAACCAAAAAATCATCGCGAACTGCGGAACGCCAAGCCCGCGTCATCCCATTGCGCGAGGGCCGGCGCGGGTCACGGCTGCGCATTCCACGCTGACCATCGATGATACATCGTCATGTCACTTCGCCGGAAGCAAAGGTCTCGAAGCGTCTTTCAAGGATGAGATTCTCAGCGGCCCGGTGCGCGTCGCCATCGAACGACAGCCGATGCCGAAGCGCGTGCGCATCCGCCTCGCGCATGACGGCTATGTCGACCGCTTTGGCTTCGTTCATGAACGGCGCCTTGCGCTTTCCAACGATGGGCTGAGACTCGACGGCGAGGATCGCGTGCGCCCCGCGGCTGGCCTGGCCGCGCCGAAGTCGCGGCCCTACGCCATCCGCTTTCACATCCACCCCGATGCGCGGCTCGAAGGAGTCGACAAGCACAGCGTCTTGCTCGTTCTGCCCGACGGACGTCGTTGGATTTTCAAAACGGCGGATGTGCCGATCGCCATCGAGGAAAGCATCTCCTTTGCGACGTGGCATGGGCCGAGCCCTTGCGATCAACTCGTCATCTATAGCGACACGGAGCAGAAGGAGAGGATTGCCTGGTGTCTGCGCCATTTCGACGAGCAAGTCGGCCTTCAAGAGCGTGCCGCCGTCAAAGAACTGGCGTTGCAGGACTAGGCTTATGAAGCCGGCACGCGGTCGCTCGCACCCAGTCGCGCGTTCTTGCCTCGGGATCGGCGTTCAAGGTGATGTCGGTAACAACCGCAGCGCTGTCGGCGCCAGCGGCCAGCACGCCTTCGACGCGTTCCAATGTAACCCCGCCAATCGCGACAAGCGGAATTTTGCCGATTTTCTCTCTCCATTCGCCGATGCGGGGAAGGCCCTGCGGGGCGAATTTCATTGCTTTCAGTTTTGTCGGATAGATCGGGCCGAGCGCGATGTAATCGGGTTCCGCTTCGAGAGCCCGGTCAAGTTCGGCCTCGTCATGCGTCGAGATGCCGAGTTTCATTCCGGCGCGACGGATCGCTTTCAAATCGGCTGTCGCCAAATCCTCTTGTCCGAGATGGATGAAATCGCAACAGAGCGCAATCGCCACTTCCCAATAATCATTGACGATCAATTGTGCGCCGGCCTTGTCGCACAGCGCTTTCGCCGTCGCGATTTCGCGCCCGATCTCTTCGCGCGACCGATCTTTCATTCGAAGCTGCACAAGACGGACGCCGCAAGGCAGAAGCCGCGCAATCCAGTCTGCGCTGTCAAGAATCGGGTAGAAAGGATCAAGCACGCGAAAGGTCCGCGAAGGCGCGGCCGATTTGCGGTGTCGAGGGCTCGGCCATGTCGCGCGGCGGAATCGGATCGGCTTTATACGCGAGACGGCCGGCCTCGATGGCCAGCGCAAAAGCGCGTGCCATGGCAACGGGATCGCCCGCTTTGGCAATCGCCGTGTTGATCAAAAGCGCATCGTATCCGAGTTCCATCGCCGCCGCGGCGTGCGACGGCGTGCCGATTCCCGCATCGACGATCAGCGGCACATTCGGAAAATGTTTGCGCAACGCTTGGAGCCCGAAGCGATTGTTGAGCCCACGGCCAGAACCAATGGGCGCGCCCCAAGGCATCAGCACTTCGCAGCCGGCGCCGAGCAGCCGCTCCGCGACGACGAGATCTTCGGTCGTGTAGGGAAAGACCTGAAAGCCGTCGCGCGAAAGAATCCCGGCCGCTTCGACAAGGCCGAAGACATCCGGCTGCAGCGTATCGTCCTCGCCGATCACTTCGAGCTTGATCCAGGACGTGCCGAAGACTTCGCGCGCCATCTGCGCCGTCGTTACCGCTTCCTTCGCCGTGCGGCAGCCGGCGGTATTGGGAAGAATCTTCACGCCAAGCTCGCGAATGAAGGTCCAAAAACTTTCGCCCGCGCGGGTGCCGCCTGCCTCGCGCCGCAACGACACGGTGACGACCTCGGTGCCCGCAGCCTTGATTGCATCGGCCAAAATCGCCGGCGAAGGATATTGCGACGTGCCGACGAGAAGCCGCGAAGAAAGCTCGGTGCCATAGAGAGTGAGCCTCTGTTGCATCTCAACCTCCTTGCTTGGGCGTGAGGATTTCGACCGCATCGCCGGGCTTCAATGACGTCTCGCGTCGATCGACAGCGCGGACGAAATTTTGGTTGAGCGCGGTCGCGACCACCCGATCCTGATACTCGAGTTCGTCGAGCAGGCTCGCGAGCGTGGTCGAAGCGACCTCAAGCTCTTTGCCGTTCACACGGATCTGCATCCATGACCTCCGGAAAAATCTCGCCGCGCAGAACGAAGGCCGCAGCGCGGCGCGCCAAAGCGGGCGCGAGCAGGAAACCGTGGCGATAAAGACCATTTACATAGAGCGTTCGGCCGATGCGCCTGAGCCTCGGCAGATTGTCGGGAAAGGCGGGTCGCACATCCGAGCCCGTCTCGACGATCTCCGCCTCGCCGAAGGCTGGGTGAATCGCATAGACCGCGCTCAACAATTCGAGCACGGAGCGCGCGGTGACACGGCTCCGCTCTTCGCTTTCGATCATGGTCGCGCCGATCATGAAGCGCCCGTCGCCGCGCGGCACGATATAGACTGGATGGCGCGGATGCAGCATGCGGATAGGCCGCGCGAAGGAAACATCGCGCGTTTCCAAGACAAGCATTTCGCCTTTGACGCCGCGCAGATCGCTAAGCGCATCGCGCGCGGCAAAGCCGCGGCAATCGATTGTCCAATCGGCGGGTTCGCCGATCGTCTCCGCGTCCGTATTGAAGCGAAAGACAACATTCTGAAATTCGCGCAGGCGCGCGGCAAGCATCGCCATCGCTTGGCGCGGATCGAGATGCGCTTCCTCCGAGAAGAACAGTGCTTCATCGAAACGGCCGGCGAGATCGGGCTCCAGCGTCGCAATTTCTTCGGCGCCGAGCTTTTCGTGATGCGAGGTCAGCCGCGCAAAGCGCAGGAGATCGGGCCGGTCGCGCGGCGGCGCGATGACGAGCGTGCCGCGAACAGCGGCGGCAGGAGCGGTTGTTGTCCAATACTCAAGCGCTTCGCGGCCCAATGTGACAACAAGCGGCTCAGCGCTTTCTTCTTCGCACCACGGCGCGATCATTCCGCCCGCATGGAAGGAGCAGCCAAGGCCAGGACCTGACGCGCGCTCGACGATTTCGACCGTTGCGCCCGCTTGAGCCAATTCATAGGCGCAGGTGAGGCCGGCAACGCCCGCGCCGAGGACACGGATCGTCATGCCGTACCTCCTAGCGGCTTATCCTTCCCCTGCAAGGGGAAGGTGGCAGCGGCACGAAGCGACGCTGGCGGATGGGGTCCCCACCCGGCTTGCTTCGCAAGCCACCCTCCCCTGAAAGGGGAGGGATTTCGCGCGCGAACGCTCGACGCGAGTGCGTTGTGGGCGAATGCGGAAAGGAGGTGAGGAAACTCGGTCATGACCATCCCTACGCCAGTGCGAACTGGATCAGGTTCTAAGGGTCGCCGGGCCGCCATCCTGTGGCGCTGCCAGCCTCTCAGCCCCCTGTCGGGGATCCCCTTGGTGAAAGACTTAGATAGGCCCTCATAGAGGGCTGCGTCAAGGGAAGCCACCGCGCTTACGCCGCTGGCTTGAACCGCTTCAGCCGCAGCGCGTTCGTCACCACAAAGACCGATGAGAAGGCCATCGCGCCCGCGGCCAGCATCGGCGACAGAAGAATGTGGAAGGCCGGATAGAGCACGCCCGCCGCGACCGGGATCAGCACGACATTATAACCGAAGGCCCAGAAGAGATTCTGGCCGATGTTGCGCAGCGTCGCGCGCGAGAGCGCTACGGCGGCAACGACGGCATCGAGTTCGCCGCTCATCAAGACGACATCGGCCGATTCGATGGCGATATCGGTTCCCGTGCCAACGGCGATGCCGACATCGGCGGCGGCGAGCGCGGGCGCATCATTGATGCCGTCGCCCACGAAGGCGAGTTTCTTGCCGCCCTTGCGCAGACTTTCGACGGCCGTGAGCTTGCCCTCGGGCAAAACCTCCGCGACAACCTGATCGATGCCGAGTTGGCGCGCGATCGCTTCGGCTGTCGCCTGCTTGTCGCCGCTCACCATGGCGCAGGTGAGACCTTGCGCTTTCAAAGCGGCGATCGCGCGTTGCGCGGACGGCTTGATCGGATCGGCGACCGCGAGAATGCCAGCGAGGCGGCCATCGACGGCGATAAAGAGCGGCGATTTGCCTTCGTTCGCCAAACGCCCCGCGTCGGCGGCAAAGATATCAATGGCGATGCCGAGCTTCGCCATGAAGCGGTCGGCGCCGAGCGCGATTTTTTTTGCGCCAATCCGCGCCGTGACACCATAACCGGGAACGGCTTCGAACGCCTCAGCCTTTTGAAGCGGCAGCCCGCGCGCCTTGGCGGCGGCGATAATCGCGCGGCTGATCGGATGTTCCGAATTGATCTCGACCGATGCCGCGAGCGCCAGAACGCCGGCCTCTTCGAACCCCGGCGCGACGAAAAAATCAGTCAGTTCGGGATGGCCTTTGGTCAATGTGCCGGTCTTGTCGAAGGCAATGACGCCGACGTCACGGAGAGCTTCCAGCGCCGCGCCCTGACGGAGCAGAATACCGAGCTGCGCGGCGCGGCCCGTCGCGACCATGATTGAGACAGGCGTCGCAAGGCCCATCGCGCAAGGACAGGCGATGATGAGCACGGCCACCATCGTGACGAGCGCCAAGCCGAGCGCCGGCTGCGGCCCGAAGACGAGCCACACAATAAAAGTCAGCGCAGCGATCGCGATCACCGCCGGCACGAACCAGCCCGTCACGCGATCGACAAGCGCCTGGATCGGCAGTTTCGCGCCTTGCGCCTGCTCGACCATTTTGATGATGCGCGAGAGCACCGTGTCGGCGCCGACCTTCGTGACTTTGACGGTGAGGCTTCCGGAAGTGTTGATCGTGCCGCCGACGACTTCTTCATTGATGCTTTTGCGCACCGGCTCGGGCTCGCCCGTTAGCATGGATTGATCGACGAAAGAGGCGCCCTCCGTGACGACGCCATCGAGCGGCACGCGCTCGCCGGGACGGATCAGCACGAGATCGCCCGGCACTATGGCTGCGAGCTTCACCTCGACCGGCCCGCCGTTGCGCATCACCTGCGCGGTCTCGGGTCTGAGACCCAGAAGATGTTTGATCGCATCTCCAGCGGCACCTTTGGCGCGCGCCTCCAGCAGCCGGCCGAGCAAGATCAAAGTGACGATGACGCCGGCCGATTCGAAATAGACATTCGCGGTGCCGGCGGGAAAAAGCTGCGGCGCAAAGGTCGCGACGGAGGAATAGGCCCACGCCGCGAATGTGCCGAGCGCGACCAACGCATTCATCTCCGGCGCACCGCGCAGCAGCGCCGGAACGCCCGAGGTGAAGAAGCGCATGCCGGGGCCGAAGAGCACGAGAGTCCCCAGCACCCACTCGAGAATGTGCCAAAGAGTGAAACCGATGCGCTCGTCAACAAAGGTGCCGAAGCGCGGAAAGAGATCCGGCCCCATCGCCATCACGACGAGCGGCACCGTCAGAATTGCTGCCTGGATGAGGCCTTTCGTCAGGCTCCCGATTGCCTCGTCATGGTGCATATGGCCGGAATGGGAGGCTTCGGCGGAATCGACAGTCGGGGTATAGCCCGCCTTGCGAATGGCCGCGGCGATGGCGTCGGTGGTCGCAGGCCGCGCGAAATGCACATCGGCGCGGTTCGTCGCGAGATTGACCGAGGCATGCGCGACGCCTGGAACGGAGCGGATCGCTTTCTCGATGCGCGACACGCAGGAGGCGCAGCTCATCCCCTCGATCGCGAAGCTGATCGCGGTCGTGGTCTCGCCGAGTGGGACTTTCGCGTCGCGGGGGGCGGAATAAGAAAGCGGGGAAGACTGCATGAAGCGGCGTCTTTCTCTGAGGAGTTGCAATGCCTATATAGTCACGCGACATCTATTTGCAGAGGATGCGGCATCACAATGCTGAAGTTTAAAGTTCCCGACATGAGCTGCGGCCATTGCGTGAAATCGATCGAGACGGCCATCAAATCGCTCGATCCCAAAGCCCAAGTTTCCTGCGATCTCGCTCGCAAAGAGGTGACGGTCGAGAGCGCGATCGCACCAGAACATATCGCCGCCGCGCTGACGGAGGCAGGCTACGACAGCCAGCGGCTGGCAGGCTGATCGAGCTCAAACCACGGACCCGGGGATCGGCGCGGCCGTTCCCAAGAGACGTGGACATGACGGGACCGGAACTGGACCGCCTCTTGCTTCGGGCACAAACGGCCTTGTCTTGCCAAAAAAACGGACAAGTCCTAGGAATTGCGGCCTGAATTCCGGGGGCAGATCGCGGCCATGAACAAAGTCTATCCCGACGCCAAGACGGCGCTGGCCGACCTCATGCACGACAATATGTTGGTAATGTCGGGCGGCTTCGGCCTCTGTGGCACCCCTCAGAAATTGATCGAGGCGGTGCGCGAGCTCGGCACAAAGGGACTCACCGTCGTCTCCAACAATGCGGGGGTGGACGGCGTCGCGCTCGGCATTCTGCTCGAATCGAAGCAGATCAAGAAAATGATCTCGTCCTATGTCGGCGAGAACAAGCTCTTTGCCGATCTATTTCTCAAGGGCGAACTCGAACTCGAATTCAATCCGCAAGGCACGCTTGCCGAGCGCATCCGCGCCGGCGGCGCGGGCATTCCCGCATTTTTCACCAAGACCGGCGTCGGCACTGTCGTCGCGGAAGGCAAGGATCTGCGCGACTTCGACGGCGAAACCTATGTGATGGAGCGCGGCATCTTCGCCGATATCGCCTTCGTCCATGCCTATATGGGCGATACCGAAGGCAATCTCGTCTATCGAAAGACGGCGCGCAATTTCAATCCGATCATGGCGACGGCTGCGAAAGTGACGGTCGCGGAAGTCGAACATCTGATCGAGCCCGGCGTGATCGATCCCGACGCGATCCACACGCCCGGCATTTATGTGAATCGCATCGTGCACGTTCCGGATGCGTCGAAGCCAATCGAAAAAAGAACGACACGCCCAAGAGAAGTTGCTTAAAGAGAAGCTGCCTGAGGAGATTGGAATGGCTTGGACCAGGGAGCAGATGGCCGCCCGCGCCGCGAAAGAATTGCGCGACGGCTTTTATGTGAACCTCGGCATCGGAATCCCGACGCTGGTCTCGAATTACATTCCGCCCGGCATGCATGTGCAGCTTCAAAGCGAGAACGGGATGCTCGGCACAGGGCCCTTCCCTTATGAAGGCGAGGAAGATCCCGATCTCATCAACGCCGGCAAGCAGACCGTCACGGAATTGCCGACCACGAGCTATTTTTCCTCAGCCGACAGTTTCGCCATGATCCGCGGCGGCCATATCGACATCGCCATTCTGGGCGCGATGGAAGTGGCGGAGAATGGCGATCTCGCCAATTGGATGATCCCCGGCAAAATGATCAAGGGCATGGGCGGCGCGATGGATCTCGTCGCCGGCGTGAAACGCGTCGTCGTCGTTATGGAGCATAGCGCCAAGGGCGAACCAAAACTGCTGCGCCATTGTACTCTGCCGCTCACCGGCGCCCATGTGGTCGATATGGTGATTACCGATCTCGGCGTCTTTACGATCGACAAGCATGGCGAGGACGGCATGACGCTGATCGAACTCGCGCCTGATGTCACAATCGACGAAATCACCCGCCAGACGGGGGCGGTCTTTACCGTCGATCCGCGTCTCAAATCGCAGGCGGCCTAGGGCCAATTCCTCATAGAGCGTATTGCGCTTCGCTTGAATGGTGGGGGTGGCTTTAAACGCAAAGTAAATCTTATCAGGCAAGATCGGGCCGATTTTGGCAACCTCGGCCCGATTATGTTCCGTTCCGTCTTCTTTTCTGTCGCCGCTCTGGCCATCGCAAGTTATGCCGCGAGCACCTATCTCGCCGGTCATTTCAACGCCCCGCAACAGACGAGCCTCGACACGGCCTCGCCGCCTCCGCAGCCGGTCGCCCCAATGCCACCTGCTCCGGCGTCGCACGGCTTCGGCGAGATGCAAATTCCGCCGGATGCCTCCGGGAATTATCTGGTCGATACGGAAATCGAAGGCCATCCGATCCGCATGATGGTCGATACCGGCGCGACCTATGTGTCTTTGACCAATGAGGACGCGAGCGCCATCGGCCTGCGGCCTGCCCCCGTCGATTACCGCTATCGGACGATGACAGCGAACGGGGTCGGCGTCGCGGCCAAAGTCCGCATCGGCACGCTGCGTCTAGGCGATATGGAATTTTATAATGTCGATGCCTTTGTCATGCCGGAAGGCGCGCTGGGAACGAGCCTTCTCGGCATGAGTGCGCTGAGCCAACTCGCCAAGGTCGAGATTTCCGGCGGCCGGCTGGTTCTGCGGCAATAGTGCAGCTTACTTATGCGCGGCGAGCGGATGCAGCGTCGTTTCCGCTTTCTGGATGATTTCGGCTATCGTCGGCTCGCCCTGGATCGCACGCGTGAGGGCGAGTTTGGTCGCCTGATAATTCCAATCCTGAATTTTATTGTCGTCGTCGGCATCCCATTGAATGAAGACGCCAACGCAGATGAAGATGTCGTTCACATCCGCCTGCTGAATGAGCCCTTCTTTCACGACCTCGATAACGGCTTTGGCGATCCCGCGCTGCGCGGGTCCAAAGAGTTGTATCGCCTGTTTGGCGTCCTTGATCTCGACCTTGTTGAACATGACGGTGTACGGCTTGCACGGCAGATTGGGGGCCACGAGAGCGAGCAGCGCATTGTCGCCGCGCTTCTGATTGGTGAGTGCATTACAAAAGGCAGTCTCCGCCGGGCTTCCACGCGGACCGATGATGAGATCGATATGCGCCACTTCCTTGCCCTCGCCCACGAGAGCCTCGCCGACCATCACGCCATTCAATTTGCTCATGTCATCCTCCATCAACCAGGGTGGAAGGAACGCGCAGGGCAGGCGCCTGGATCCGGAACAATTCACCTGTTTCGAATGTTTCAAACGGCCGATTTGCAGCGTATTCTTCGAGGGTCCCACCAGATCGCATGCTATTGGCAGCCAACTTACTGTTCCGGCAAGATAATTTCATAATTAGGCAGTGGGGGGCCGCGCCGAAAGCGGCTTGCCCATCGCCCTTCCCCTCCATAATTTGCCCCGCGCCTAACCTTCCCCTACCGCCAGCTTCACAGAGGACTTTGCATGTTTCCGAAGCCAGAGCCCGAGCTCTCACCCAAGAGTTACGCTTACCAATGCATACCGATGGTGAAAGCGACCGGCTTTCGCGAATATGACGCGCGCTGGCTTTTCGAAAAAGAAATCAACCTCATGGGCGTCGAGGCGCTCGGCCTCGGCCTCGGCACGCTGCTGCACGACATGGGCGTCAAGCCGGAGATCGTGACGGGTCACGATTATCGAAGCTATTCCGCCTCGATCAAATTTGCGCTGATGACCGGGCTGATGGCCGCCGGCGTCAAAGTGCACGACATCGGGCTCGCGCTCACGCCGATGGCCTATTTCGCGCAATTCGATCTCGATGTGCCGGCCGTTGCGATGGTCACGGCCTCGCATAACGACAATGGCTGGACCGGCGTCAAAATGGGCGCACAGAGGCCCGTCACGTTCGGGCCGGACGAGATGGGACGGCTGAAAGAGATCGTGCTCGCCGGCAGCTATCGCATTCGTGACGGTGGCGGCTATCGCTTCGTCGAAGATTTCCCGACGCGCTATATCGCCGATCTCACCAATCGCAAACCCTTCGCGCGCAAGATGAAGGTGGTTGCCGCCTGTGGCAATGGAACGGCGGGCGCCTTCGCGCCGACCGTTCTTGCCAAACTTGGCTGCGATGTCGTGCCGCTCGATACCGAACTCGACTACTCCTTTCCGCACTACAATCCTAATCCCGAAGATCTCCATATGCTGCACGCCATGGCCGACAAAGTGCGCGAAACTGGCGCCGATATCGCCCTGGGATTCGATGGCGATGGCGACCGCTGCGGCGTCGTTGACAATCGCGGCGAGGAAATCTTTGCCGACAAAGTCGGCGTGATGCTGGCGCGCCATCTTTCCAAGCTCCACCCCGGCGCGACCTTCGTCGTCGATGTCAAATCGACCGGCCTTTTCATGACCGATCCGGTGCTTTTGAAAAACGGGGTAAAAGCCGACTATTGGAAGACCGGCCATTCCTACATCAAGCGCCGCGTCACCGACCTCAAGGCGCTCGCCGGATTCGAGAAATCCGGCCATTTCTTCTTCAATACGCCGATCGGCCGCGGTTATGACGATGGGCTTTTAACCGCGATCCATGTGCTCGACATGCTCGATCGCAATCCCGAGAAATCCATGGCCGATCTCTACCGCGAATTGCCCAAGACCTGGGGCTCGCCGACCATGGCGCCGCATTGCGCGGACGAGCGGAAATATCAGGTCGTCGATGCGGTCACAGCCAAAATCAAATCCATGCAGGACAAGCGCGAGACGCTGATCGGCCAGCCGATCCGCGACGTCATCACCGTCAATGGCGTCCGCGTCACGGTCGCCGACGGCACATGGGGTTTGGTGCGCGCCTCCTCGAATAAGCCGGAACTTGTCGTCGTGGTCGAAAGTCCGGTGTCGGAAGAGCGGATGCGCGAGATGTTTGCCGCGATCGATGGCATATTGCGCCAACACCCCGAGGTCGGCGCCTACAATCAGACGATCTAGGAAAGGCCAAGGCCTGCCCGCACCGGCTTATTTCGTCGCTTGGTTGTTGTGCGCCTGAATCTGACCAGCGACGTCGTTGAAATAGCTGGGATCGTCGCCAAGACGCGCAGACGGCTGGCAGCGCGGCGCGCATGTGTAGGACTGGCGGTCCATGCCACGTTGAACAATCAGCGCATCGCTGCCGGAGACGACGCGGATTTGCGATTGCGCGACCGGCTTGCCGTCGCCGTCGAGTGCAATGAAATTCGTCTCGCCGAAACCTTTGCCGGTGACAATCATGGTCTGGCCGGACTTCAGTAGCGTCACATCGGCGATCATCGGATTGCCGATTACGAGCGTCTTCGTCCCAGCGGGAACTTTGACGACGCGCGCTTCGTCGACCGTAACAGTCAGGGTCTCGTCGGCCCGCACGATGCAGGCGCCAGAGACAACCGTAGCCGCGACAAGAGCCGAAATGACGGACGTTGTGGCGAGATGACGCACAAAGCGAGAGATCGCTCGATGCTTCGATCGAAAATTCGGAAGCCGCACGCTCATTAAACGCCCTTCAAGCACACTGACGCTACTGCGCGTATTAGCGCATGAAATGGTTAAGGATTGCTCAAGGAACACGACGCGATCTGCGACCGCCTAGAGCGCGGGCAACGGTTTGACCGCTCCGGTAGCGCGCGGCTTTTCCGGCCTTCGCACGCGCACCTCGCGAACCGAGCACGTTTTTTTACCGATCATTCAATAAGAAAGGACAGCAATCGAAGCTTCGCGACGTCCTTAAACGAGTCATCGATCGGGTTAACGTGATCGCAACGAGTGCTTTGTACGGTGGCCCCCATTCCAGAAAAGTGACCGACGAGAGTTGGAACTGGAAATGTGGATGAGTGGGAAGCAGGAGTGCCACACATGAAGAATATCTTCGCTCGTTTCGCGGCCGATCAGTCGGGCGCGACCGCGATTGAATACGGCCTGATCGCCGGCCTGATCGCCGTCGTCATCATCGGCGCCGTGCAATCGCTCGGCAAGAACATTGCCAACAAGTTCAACGCCGTCGCCAACAACCTCAGCTAAGTTTATTTCTTAGCCGATTATCAAAAAGCTACGTGCGGTCACGCTGCGGGCCAAAGCCGCAGTGAGGGCCGGCGTAGCTTTTTTGTGCGCCTTTCGATCGCCGCAATCGCCGCCTGCGAGGGCTTAAGAATAGGTAAACCCCTGTTCATTAGCGTCAGACTCGAGGCTCAAGTGGCCGGGACGGTTCGCGAGCCTATCGCCACGAAGTGAGTTCGATCGAATGGATTATTCCGTTTTTCTGGTCGTCGTGACCCTCGCGCTTTTTCCCGCGCTGATGATCTATGCGGCCTTTTCCGATCTCTTCACGATGACGATCTCCAATCGCATCTCGATTGCGCTCGTAGTGGGATTCTTCTTGCTCGCCTTGGCGCTGCATATGCCGATCCGCGATATCGGACAGCATGTCGCCTGCGCCTTGTGCGTACTCGGCGTCACATTTCTCTTTTTTGCCCTCCACTGGGTGGGCGGTGGCGACGCGAAGCTCGCCTCCGCGACCGCGCTGTGGCTCGGCTTCGACCAGCTCTGGAATTACGGCATCTACGCCGCGCTGCTGGGCGGCGCGCTGACACTATTCATCGTGGTTTTGCGGCGTTGGCCGCTGCCGCCGCTCCTGATCACCCAGAATTGGATCGCCAGGCTGCACGATCACGACGCCGGCGTACCCTATGGCATCGCGCTCGCGATCGCCGGTCTCATGCTCTACCCCGATACGCATATCTGGTTGTCGGCGGCGAGCTTTTGAGCGCCGTGAATCGCCCAGGCCAAGCCAATTGGACATATTCGGTTAACCTTAATTTGACCTTTGCGTGGTCGAATTCCCAATGACTTCACCGTCGCGTCCCAAGAGCCAGAAATGAAACCGATCCGTCTTGTCATCCTCGGAACCGCGCTTCTGGCGGGCGTCGGGGCGGCGATCATGGTTGCCTCACCCAGGCCGCCGGAAGCGCCGCGGCTGACGATCGTGCACGCGCCGGTGGCGACGGACGACGTTCTCGTGGCTTCCAAGGACCTGTTGCTCGGAACCGTGATCGGAAAAGACGATCTCCATTGGCAAGGCTGGCCTAGGAGCGATGTACCGCCGAACGCCATTCGTAAAAGCTTGGCGCCGACGGCGCTTGCCGATTACACGGGCGCGCTCGTGCGCAATCCGCTCGCCGCGGGAGAACCCATATTTCCTGACAGGCTCATCAGAGCCGGGGATACGAGCTTCATGGCGGCGATCTTGCCCTCCGGGATGCGCGCCGTCGCGATCAACATCGATCAGCAAGGGTCGCAGTCGGCCGGCGGCTTCATTCTCCCCAGCGATCATGTCGATGTGATCCATACCTACAGGGATGAAGATGCCGCCAAGGCCGGCGTTCCCAATCCGATGGTGAGTGAGACCATTCTGCACAACATCACGGTTCTTGCGATCGGCCAGAACATTCAGGAACAGAACCACGAGCGCGTCGTCGTGGGATCGAATGCGACCCTCGAACTGACGCCGCAGCAGGTCGAGACGATCGTGCTTGCGCAGCGCATCGGCCAGCTTTCTCTTTCGCTGCGAAGTCTTGCAGACAGCAAGGCGATCGAGGGCAATCATGATGAGACGCAGAAGCCCTCGGGAGTAACGATCGTACGTTATGGCGTTCCCATTCAAGCGCAGTCGCATTGAGTTCACGCGTTGAGTTTTGTGCCGAGTCCCCCGTCGAACCTCAATTGAGGCTCGCGTCGCTGGTTACGTCGCAGGAATATCCGCATGAAACCCAATGTCGCAAAGCTGAAGCCCGCGAAGGGTCGCGTTAGCCCTGTTGTCTGCGGATTTTTAGCCGCGCTTGGCGTTGTCATGCCACCGGCGCAAAGCTTCTCGCAAATGCAGCCGCAAATTGAAACGCCGGATCCCGGCGCCGCCCGCCGGATTTCGATGGGCATCGGCAAATCCGTGATCATCGATCTGCCGGAGGATGCCGCCGAAATCTTCGTCGGCAATCCGAAAGTCGCCAATGCCGTCGTTCGCTCGGCCCGCAAGCTCTATATCATCGGCATTGCCGACGGCCAGACTACGGTCTTCGCTCTCGATTCCCAAGGCCGGCAGATCGCCTCGCTTGAAATCAGCATCGGCCGCGATGTCGGCGAGCTTCAACAGATCTTGAATGCCGCCCTGCCGGATTCGCAGATCATCACGCGCACGATCAACGACACGATTATTCTGAACGGGACGGTCGATTCCCCGGAAGAGGCGCAGCGCGCTACTGATATCGCGGAAGGCTTCGTCAAACAGGCGGGCCAAGCAGGCGCGACCCAAAGCCTTGTCGTCAACTCGCTGATCATTCGTGGCCGCGATCAGGTCATGCTGAAGGTGAGCGTTGCGGAAATCAGGCGCGATATCGCCAAGCAGCTCGGCGTCACATCGAGCATCTGGGGCTCCTTCACGCAATACAATCCTTTCGGCATCCAAGGTGACATCGCGGCCAATCCCTCGACCGGCCTGCCGACGTCGCTCACCGTGCATAATCCGGCCAACACCGTCAGCGCGACGCTCCAAGCCTTCGAACGCTATGGCGTCTCCCGTATTCTGGCTGAGCCGACCGTGACCGCCATTTCCGGCGAGAGCGCCAAGTTCACCGTCGGCGGACAAGTGCCGATCCCCAGCGCCCCGGTCTGCACGACGAATGGTACGGTCACCAATTGCAGCCCCGGCGGCGTTACCTATCAGCCCTTTGGTGTGACGCTGAACTTCGCGCCGGTTGTCCTCTCGGCAGGGCGGATTCTGCTGCACATCGCAACGGAAGTCACAGAGCTCGATTATCAATCCGCTGTCACGATCCAGGGCGTCACCGTCCCTGGTCTGCGCACGCGCAAGAACGAAACGACGGTCGAAGTGCCGTCCGGCGGTTCGATCGCTTCCGCCGGTTTCCTGCAGACAACGTCCAATCAGGTCATCAACGGCCTACCTGGCGCGATGGATCTGCCGATCCTTGGCGCTCTCTTCCGTTCTCGCGATTACCAGCGCAACGAGACCGAGCTGATGATCATCGTCACGCCTTATCTCATGAAGGCGACCGAGGCGAATGCTCTGCCGAAGCCTGACGACGGATTTGCCGATTCGAGCGATCCGCAGGCGTGGCTGCTTGGCCGCATCAATCGCCTCTATGCGTCCCCTAACAATCCCGAAGCCCTCAAAAATTTCAACGCGCACGTCGGTTTCATTCAGGACTGAGCGCCCCTTGCAGATCGAGAGCCAAACCCATGCCTAAGATGCTTTCCATCCGCACGCTAAAGCCGGTGCTGCTGCCGTTGAGCCTGCTCGCGCTGACAGGCTGCGCCACGGTCGACCGCATGAAGACCTCGTCGATCCCGATGGACGATTATCGCAAACGCCACCCGATCATATTGTCGGAAACGGCGCAGAAGGTGGACCTCTTCCCCGCTCCCGAGCTGCGAGGATTGGATAGCCGTTCGGCCGGACAAGTCGCCGAATTCGCGCAGCTCTATCGCGCTGGCGGCGAAGGCCCGATCACGATCTTCCTGCCGACCGGCGGGCGCGCGACGGTCTCGCGCGCGACGGTCTCGGCCATTCGCGCTGTGCTCGACCAAAACGGCGTCAGGCCTCAGATCCTTGTCATGCATTATCCGGTGACGAATGCCGGGCTCGCCTCGCCGGTGCGATTGAGCTTCACCGGACTCAAAGCGCGCGTCGCCGATCCCTGCGGCCAATGGCCGAGCGACCTTGCCTCGGGCAGCAACACGTCCGGGTGGGAGAACAAGCCCTATTGGAACATGGGCTGCTCTTACCAGAGCATGCTTGCCGAACAAGTCGCCGACCCGCGCGACCTCGTTTCGCCGCGGGCGGAAGATCCGGCGGATACGCAGATGCGTTCCAGGCCCATCGAGAGCCTGCGCAAGGGAGCCGATCCGACCACGGATTGGAAGACAAAGAACACATCGATCAGCAGCGTCGGGTCAGAATGATGAATAATTCCGCGAGTCAGACCGAACAAATCGCTCCCGTTCCGCGTATCTCGTTGCAGGCGTTTTGCGAAACGCCGGAGGTCGCCCAGACCGTCCGCGACGCGATGACGGACAGGCGCATGGAGCGCGCCCATGTCAAAGTGCATATGGGCGGGGCGGCGGCAGCGATTGAGGCCTATCGCTCGGCCTCGACCCCCAACGTCATCTTTCTCGAAACGACTGCGCCGCGCCAGGCGCTGATCGAATATCTCGACGCGCTTGCCGAATTTTGCGACGCCGGGACCAAGGTCGTCATCGCCGGCCGCACCAATGACATCATCCTCTATCGGGAATTGATGAGCCGCGGCGTCAGCGAATATCTGGTCGCACCCTTTGCAGTTCTCGATTTCGTCCGCACCATTTCGCATCTCTATACGGGCACGGGGTCGGAGCCCGTCGGCAAGATCATCGCCTGCACGGGCGCCAAAGGCGGCGTCGGCGCATCGGCGCTGGCACATAACATCGCCTGGTCGATCGCGCGCGATCTTGAGGTTCAGACCGTGCTCGCCGATTTGGATCTCGGCTTCGGCACGGCGGGCCTCGATTTCAATCAGGACCCGCCGCAAGGCATTGCCGAAGCGCTGTTCGCCCCCGACCGGGTCGACGCCAATCTTGTTGATCGGCTTCTCTCCCGCTGCAGCGACAAACTCAGCCTTCTCGCCGCGCCCGCGACGCTCGATCGAGCCTATGATTTTCCGGAAACCGCTTTCGACGCAATCATGGATATTCTGCGCGCCTCGACGCCTTATGTCGTGCTCGATGTGCCGCATGTTTGGACGGCCTGGTCGCGGCGCATGCTGCTCAGCGCCGACGAGATCATCCTTGTGGCCGCACCCGATCTCGCCAATCTGCGTAACGCCAAGAGCCTGCTCGACACGATGCGCACGACCCGACAAAACGACGGCAAGCCTCGCCTTGTGCTCAACATGGTGGGCGTGCCGAAGCGGCCTGAAATCGCCGTCTATGACTTCGCCAAAGCTGTCGACCTTGAGCCAACGGCCGTGATCGACTTCGAGCCCAAACTCTTCGGCACTGCCGCCAACAATGGGCAGATGATCGCGGAGGTCGAGCCGGCAAGCAAGGTTAACGAAATCTTAGCTGAACTCGGCCGCATCGTGACCGGCCGCGCCGAGGTCCGCAAATCGAAGCGGACGCTTCTCGATCCCGTCATGAGCGCCCTCGGCCTCAACAAGGCGTCTTGAGGGGCTCTCAGCAGAGCTCGCTCGGCCCAATGGGGCGGAAGTTCTGCACGGTTGAGAAAAGATTATCAACCTTTCCGCGACATTCTTGGCCGCCCACGATCGGTGGGTCGGGTGCGGCCATTTTAGCAATTTCATCTGTTAGCCAAGCGAGCCCCAGACAAGGGCAAAGCCGCATCGGCCTCGATCATTGCCAGACCGTCCACGGCAGCCTCCGCGGCTCCGGACGAGGAGACAGGACCTATGTTCGGTAAGCGCGCGCGTATTGAGGAAAGCCCGACGCCTACGCCGGGGCCCGACCCTGCCGCTGTCCCGGCCTTCCGCGGTCTTCCTGCTGCGCAGCCGAAGAAAACCGTCCCCGTCATCGAGGCGGCCGCGCCATCCTCACCTGAACTGCCGCGCTCCGACGAATATTACGTCACCAAGAGCATGATCTTTGGCGCGCTGATCGAAGCCATCGATCTCACCCAATTGGCTCGCCTCGATGCCGAAAGCGCGCGCGAAGAAATCCGCGACATCGTCAACGAGATCATCGCCATCAAGAACATCGTGATGTCGATTTCCGAGCAGGAAAGCCTGCTCGAAGACATCTGCAACGACGTTCTGGGCTACGGCCCGCTCGAGCCGCTGCTTGCGCGCGACGAAATCGCCGACATCATGGTCAATGGCGCGCTGCAGACCTATATCGAAGTCGGCGGCAAGATCCAGCTCACCAACATTCGTTTCCGCGACAATTCGCAGCTGATGAACATTTGCCAGCGCATCGTCAGCCAAGTCGGCCGTCGCGTCGATGAGACATCTCCGATCTGCGATGCCCGCCTCGCCGACGGCTCGCGCGTCAATGTCATCGCGCCGCCGCTTGCGATCGACGGACCGGTGCTCACGATTCGAAAATTCCGCAAGGACAAACTGACCCTCGACCAGCTCATACGCTACGCCGCGATCTCGCCCGAAGGCGGCGAAATTCTGAAGATCATCGGCCGCGTTCGCTGCAACATCCTGATTTCCGGCGGCACGGGTTCCGGCAAAACGACCCTTCTCAACTGTATCACGCATTATATTGACGCCGACGAGCGCGTCATCACCTGCGAAGACGCGGCCGAATTGCAGCTTCAGCAGCCGCATGTCGTGCGGCTTGAGACACGCCCGCCGAACCTCGAAGGCACGGGTGCCGTCACCATGCGCGATCTCGTGAGGAACTGTCTGCGTATGCGTCCCGAACGCATCATCGTGGGCGAGGTCCGTGGCCCCGAAGCCTTCGACCTCTTGCAGGCGATGAACACGGGCCACGACGGATCGATGGGAACCTTGCACGCCAATTCGCCGCGCGAGGCGCTGAGCCGTCTCGAATCGATGATCACCATGGGTGGCTTTGCATTGCCGCCCCGCACGATCCGCGAAATGATCATCTCTTCGATCGACGTCATCATTCAGACGGCGCGTCTGCGCGACGGTTCACGCCGCATCACCCATATCACCGAGGTCATGGGCCTCGAAGGCGATGTGATCATCATGCAGGATCTGATGCTTTACGAGGTGCAGGGAGAAGACGCCGCCGGCCGGCTGAAAGGGCGGCATCGCTCGACCGGCATCGGCAAGCCGCGGTTTTGGGAACGCGCGCGTTACTTCGGCGAAGAGCAGAGGCTCGCGCGCGCTCTCGATGCCGCAGAGGTCAAAGAACCTGCCTAAAGCAGCAAACAAGAGCGCGTGATGTTCGATTTTGACCTGAACAGCCTGATCCTGATCGCCTTGGCGGCGACTGCCACGGGCGGCGTGCTTTATGTGTTCGTCTATCCGCTCCTTTCCGGCGAGGCGAAGGCCGAGAAGCGCAAGGCCGCTTTTGTCGGTGCGGTATCGACGCGCAAAGCCGGCGATAAGCAAATCGACGTGAATGCGCGACGCAAGCAGATCGTCGACAGCCTCAAGGAAATCGAGACCAGGAACAAGAAGAAGAAGATCACGCTTGAAGCAAGGATCACGCAAGCGGGCCTTAGCTGGACGAAGAAGCAGTTTGCCATTTACTCGGTCATTGCCGGTTTCGCCACAGCCTTCATCATTTTCTTGATGAGCAAACACTGGGGCATCGCGCTCGGCGCCGCCTTGGTCGGCGGCCTTGGCCTGCCGCGTTGGTTTCTCGACTTCGCCGGCAAGCGCCGCCTCCGCAAATTCACCGATGAGTTTCCGGAGGCCATCGACATTATCGTTCGCGGCGTGAAAGCCGGTTTGCCGCTTGGCGATTGCCTTCGCATCATCGCCAATGAGATGCGCGACCCCATCAAAACGGAGTTCCGGCTCGTCGTCGAGTCACAAGCGATGGGCCTGTCGGTCGGCGAAGCGGTCGAGCGGCTGGTGGCGAGGCTGCCCACTGCGGAGACAAGCTTTTTCGCGATCGTCATCAGTATTCAGCAAAGGGCCGGCGGCAATCTTGCCGAGGCGCTCGCTAATCTCTCCGGCGTTTTACGCGACCGCAAGAAAATGAAGGGCAAGATTCAGGCGCTATCGTCGGAAGCCAAGGCCTCCGCCTATATCATCGGCGCGTTGCCATTCGTGGTCGCGGGTCTCGTTTATCTCACAAGCCCGAGCTACATCATGCTGCTTTGGACGACCGTGATCGGCAAGCTCGTGTTAGCGGCATGCGCCATCTGGATGGCGCTGGGCATTTTCGTGATGAAGAAAATGGTGAGCTTCGACATTTGACCCGGTATGCCAATGTGCTTTGCCGGAACTAAGCGGACTTGATGATGGACCCGAGTATTCTTCTTGATCGCCAATTCCTTCTTGGCCTCTTGGTCGCGATTGCGACCGTGGCCACGATCTTGACATTGGCGATGCCGCTTCTCCAGACGGACACGCTTGCGAAGCGGATGAAAGCCGCGGCGACGGAACGCGAGCGCATCCGCAACCGCGAGCGCGAAAAGCTTTTTGAAGCCAGCAAGAAGGTCAGCCTCCGGCGCGAACCAAAAGCTTTTATGAAGGACATCGTCGAGCGGTTCAATTTGTCGAGTTGGCTTGGCACCGATCAGGCCAAATCGCAAATGACAATGGCTGGCTTTCGAGGCCCGCAGGCGGATGTCGCCTTCCTCTTCTTTCGGCTCGTGACCCCGGCGATCATGCTCGTTTTGTCGTCAATCTACTTCTTCGTGCTGGATGCACCCGGATGGCCCTTCATTCTCAATGTCGGCGGCGTGCTTGGCAGCGTCTATCTTGGCATCAAGGCGCCGGAATTTTATCTGCGGAACCAGATCTCGAAGCGGCAGAAATCCATGTCGCGCGCCGCGCCGGACGCGATGGACCTGCTGCTGATCTGTGCCGAATCCGGCATGTCGATCGAACTCGCCTTTCGCCGCGTCTCGCAGGAAATCGGGGCCCAGTCGATTCCGCTTGCCGAGGAGCTGACCTTGACCACGGCGGAATTGTCCTATCTGCCGGATCGTCGCACGGCTTATGAAAATCTGGCGAAGCGGACTGGCGTCGAAGCGCTCAAGCAGATCGCGACAGTGCTGATCCAGGCCGAGCGTTACGGAACGCCGCTTGGCACGGCGTTGCGCGTCGTCGCTCAGGAAGGCCGCGACCGACGCATGAATCTGGCGGAGAAAAAGGCCGCTTCCCTCCCGCCAAAATTGACCGTGCCGATGATCATTTTCTTTCTGCCGGTGCTTTTCGCGGTCATTGTCACGCCGGCGGCCATTCAAGTCGCCAAGACGATGAGCGGACATTAAGCGCCAAGAGAAGAAAAGCCGAGACGAAGGCTAGTCGGCCGATGCGGCGGCAGTCGCGTGGTTGATGGCTGCGGGCGCAGGCTCAATCGTCGCGGGCTGCTGCGACTGATTGCGCGTCGCAAAGTGCCGGTTCGTCCGCCGCGAGGCTACCCTGTGCTGCGGCTTGCCATCGACCGCGCGGATCTGATTCCAAGTATCCGATTGTGCGATCATTTGCCGGATCGAGGCCACATTTTCCGCCGCCTGAAGCGGCTGCAGGTCGCGCTCCGCGACACGTTGCGCCTCATCGAATTTGCCTTCAAGCGCGAGAACGAGCGCGAGATTCTGCCGCACGCGCGGACCAGCAGTCGGTTGCGCCGCCGCGAGTTCGATTGTGGTCTGCGCCAAAGGCAATTGTTGCGAGAGCGCATAAGATAAGCCGAGGTTCGAGAGGACGTCCGGCTGGTTCGGCACGATCTTCAAGGCAGCCTGATAGTATTCTTGCGCTTGGACATGATCGCCGAGCTGATCGGCGACCGTTCCCTGCGCTGAGAGAATGGTCCAATCGGGATTCTCCGGCGTATGCGCCTGCGGCAGAACATCGGCGGCTTCCTGCAGGCGGCCGGCGTCAACAAGCGCTTTGCCGTAAGCGCCGAGCATGGCCATATCTTTTGGATGCTGTGCCGCATAATGCTGCAAGACAGCGACAGCCTGGGCATAACGCGCTTGTTTGCGGAGAGCCTCGGCATATGCGAGCGTCACATTGCGATCGTTCGGATTAGCGTCGTAACGGCCGCCGAGTTCCGCCGTGTAATCGGCGAGCGCTTGCGGCGAATCGGGCGCGGTCGCGGGCGCGCCGATCGATCCCGTGATATCGGGAGGGCTGAAGGTCTGGCAGCCCGTGAGCAGGAGCGCCGCCGCGCAAAGACAAACGGCCAATCCGGTCCTTCCGAGGAGCCGCGCACGGCCGGCCGCAGCCATCTGCACGCTGATAGAGTGCATTGCGCTTGCAGGCGGGACATGTCGCATAAGGCACCATCTCGGAACTTGCTCTTGATAGAAATAAAAAGTTAACCCTAATAAAGCGTTAAGGACCGCAACCGGGAGCCCGCGAGCGGCGCAAAAGGAGTGTCTGATGGCGGAAAAGAGCGCGGCGGCGAGCGAGGCGGTGCCGATCTATTTTGTGACCGGCGAAAGCTGGCCGCAGATCCGCGCCGGCCTTCCAGCCTCCGCCGCGCGATTTGCTTCGGCCTCGCAATTCGAGCCCCTGCCCGGCCGCAGTCTCATTTGGCCCTCAGAGGATGGCCGGATCGGCGGCGTACTTTTCGGGCTCGAAAAGCCGGACGCCCGCAACCGCGATCTCTTTCTGCCCGGGCGACTCGCGACGATGCTTCCTGCCGGGAAATATCGCTTCGCCAATGCGCCGCACGATACGGCGCTCGCCGCGCTTGCGTTTCTTCTCGGCTCTTATCGTTTTACGCGTTACAAAAAGGCAGAAGGCGAACTCCCCGAGCTTCTCCCGCCGAACGAGATTGATTTCGATCGCGTCACACGCATCGCCAAGGCCGTCGCCTTCGGCCGCGATCTCATCAACACGCCGGCGAATGATATGGGCCCCGATGCGCTCGAAGCGGCGGCGCTCGGCCTTGCCGAGGAATTTAAGGCCGACGCAACATCCATCCGCGGGCAAGAATTGTTGGATAAGAATTTTCCGCTGATCCACGCGGTCGGCCGCGCCTCCGATAAAGCGCCGCGTCTCGTCGATTTTGTTTGGGGCGCAAACGATAAGCCGAAAGTGACTCTCGTCGGCAAAGGCGTCTCTTTCGATACGGGCGGTCTCGACATTAAGCCCGAGGCCGGCATGGCGTTGATGAAGAAAGACATGGGCGGCGCCGCGACTGCGCTCGCCCTCGCGCGGATGATCATGGAGGCGCAACTCCCCGTGCGTCTCAGGGTTCTTCTGCCGATCGTGGAGAATGCGATTGCCGGCAATGCCATGCGGCCAGGCGACATTTATCCGAGCCGCAAAGGCTTGACGGTCGAAATCGGCAACACGGATGCCGAAGGGCGTCTCATTCTCGCCGATGCGTTGGCGCTCGCCGATGAAGAGGCGCCGGAGCTCCTCCTCGATTTTGCGACGCTGACGGGCGCGGCGCGCGTGGCGCTTGGCCCCGATCTGCCGCCCTTCTATACGATGGACGAGACATTGGCGGATGACATTGCCGCGCATGCGATGCGGGCTAGCGATCCCGTCTGGCGCATGCCTTTGTGGGACCCTTACGACAAACTGCTCGACGGCAAGACCGGCAATCTCTCCAACATTTCGGGCGGACCTTTCGCCGGATCGATCACCGCGGCTCTGTTCCTGCGCCGCTTTGTCGAGAAGACAAAGAGCTGGGTGCATTTCGACATTTATGCCTGGAACCCGACGCCAAAATCCGCGCGGCCCGAAGGCGGCGACGTGCAGACGGCGCGCCTGTTGTTCGATCTCATGGAAGCGCGCTATGGCGCCAAGGCCGAGCAGAAAAGCGCGCGCATCCGCGAAGACGCAAAAATTTTCGACGATCTGATGCCGTGAGGCGGAAATGAGCAGTTTCGACCCGCGGACCACGCCGACCCGTTCCGATCTCGCCGCCGCCCATCTTGCCGGCACGATCGCGGCGCCGCGCTATATCGAAGGCTGTCCCATGCATCTGACGGTCGAATGCGTGGACTTGCGCCGCACGCCGTCGTTCGATGCCAGTGTCGATACGCAGGTTCTCTATGGCGAGACCGCCACTCTCTATGACACGCGCGACGGATGGGCTTGGGTGCAGCTCAAATCCGACAATTATGTCGGCTATCTCCCTTCGACGGCTTTGGGCGAAGGCGAGATTGAGCCGACGCATCGCGTCTGGGTCAAACGCAGTTTCATTTATCCGCGCCGCGACATCAAGGCGCCTTCGTTCAAGGCCTTGCCCATGGGCGCGGGCGTGAATGTCAAAGCCATCGACGGCGCCTTCGCCGAAGTCGATGGCGGCTATGTTGTCGCCTTGCATCTCGCGCCGATCGGCGAAAAGGCCGATGACTTTGTCGCCGTCGCCGAAGGGTTCAGCGGCGCACCCTATCTCTGGGGCGGCAAGACCGCCCTCGGCATCGATTGTTCGGGCCTTGTGCAGATTGCCTTAGCGCAGGCGGGAATCACATTCCCGCGCGACACGGATTTGCAGCAGCAGGCACGGGGCCAACCGCTCTCAATCGAAATGGCGGAGAAAGATCTGAAGCGCGGCGATCTCGTTTTTTGGAAAGGCCATGTCGGAATCATGCGCGACGAGGCCGTGCTTCTGCACGCCAATGCCCATCACATGCTGGTTGCGAGCGAACCGCTTGCCGAGGCGCGCCGCCGCATTCTGGACAAGGGCGCAGGAGACATCACCGCGCTCAAAAGAGTGTTGTAGTCGCTGATAAAACCCGCTTGAGACTCCGCCGTCTGCCGCATCGGGCTTTGTCAACAAGGGAGGGGTTGCGGCCCCATCATAGGCGCATTATGGTCGCGCCGCCGCGCCGATCGCTTCTCTCAAAGCGGGGCCGAAGCGGCTCATTGGGGCGTAGCCAAGTGGTAAGGCAGCGGATTTTGATTCCGCCATCCGGAGGTTCGAATCCTCCCGCCCCAGCCACACTGCGTGTGCCGCTGTGTTACGCGACGTGCTGATGCATCAGACCCAGGATCACGGCATCGAGGCTATACGGCCCGGCACCGGCCGAGATGACCAAGATCAACATGAAGGCATAAAGCGTCTCCGGTAAATAGAGCCAATCGTCGATGCGATCCCCTTCATCGATCGGCTTGTAAAGTGCGATTCGCTGCGGTCCGGAGGTGACGATCGCGACGAGAATGATGACAAGCAGCCCAAGCGCGGCGAGCGGCGCCAAGAGCCCGATCAGGACGGCGGCGCCGGCGCTGAACTCGACCAACGGCACCCACCATTGGTTGAAGCCCACTGCTGGAACGCCGAGCGCCTTCAGTTCATCAACGAAAGTACGGTGGCGCTCTGCATTGAACAGCTTGTGATATCCCGAATGCATAAAAAAAGCCCCAACCGCGATCCGGTTCAGGGTCATTGCGATGTCGGTCCACCCGACACCAACGAACGGCAAATTCAACAGGGTCCATCTCATTCGATGTCTCCTTCGATGTCGTCATGGCGCGGCGATGCCACACAATGCATCGATCGAATATTTTCCCGCACCGGTCACGAACAACAGCAAGAAGCCTCCCATAATGCTGAGGTTTTTGTAAAAGTTTTCCATGCTGGCGACATAATCCGCGCCTTTCACAGTCCAATAGCGATGCTCAATAAGCGAAGTTCCCAGCGTGTAAAAAGCCAAGAGTAGAGCCGAGGGACGTGTGAACGCGCCAACAGCGACCGCGAACGCAACTGGCAGCTCCATGAAGATCGCTACGGCAGTCGCCAGTCCCGGCATCGGAAGGCCATCCCGCACCATCTGACTGACCGTGCCGGAATAGTCCCTCACTTTTCTCCAGCCGAAGATCAGAAACAGTGTCGCGAGGAAAAGACGCGCCGCGAGAATGACCACATCGTTGATGCTGTTGATCAAGCCGCCCCCTATTCGTGAAGCAGTGTTTGCCAGTTTGAAGGCACCGCTCCGGCTGGTCCCGGCGTCGGTTGATCCAACGGATGCGCGTGAGGAGGATGAAGCTTCGGGCCCTCGAAGAATTCGTCAGTACGATAGTTGTAAAACCAATGCTCGTCCGGCTCGAAGCTCGTGATGGTCGGGTGGCCAGTCGCGGCGTGATGTTTCGATGCGTGTTGATTGGGTGAAGTATCACAGCAGCCGATGTGACCGCATTCGGCGCATCTGCGAAGATGCAACCACCATGTGCCCCGAGCCAAGCATTCGACGCACCCTGTCCCGCTCGGCTTGGCCGCTGGGTTAATACCATCTCCATCGGACTTCATAGGCTCCTCCGGACTCTCACGTCGCCAGAGTGTCGGTCACCAGAGATGCTGCATCTGTCGTGCCGTTTAGCCGTAAGCGACGCCCGGGTTGCTTTGCCCAACTTCTATAATATAGCCATCAGGATCGCGAATGTAGCAGCGCGTCTCGCCGTACTTGGGCTTTGGCTCCGTGAAAACTCGGCTCCCCGCTTTCGCCAAAGTTCGTAGCACGCACGAATATCGGCA
>JBEKNV010000011.1:0-73411 GCA_049522395.1 Methylovirgula sp. | reverse complement strand
AGAGGCAGATCGGCGGTCTTCATCTGGCAATAGGGTCGCCAGAGATGTGCGAGGCCGCTCTTCACCCAATCGTCGCTTGCCGCCATCGCCCGCCTCGGAATTGCCAGAAGAAGTCTTGAGCGCTACACCATGCCGCCCACACTGGAAACGCCGTCCCTTGAACTCGCTCGACGCCTTTGCCAACGCCAAGCTTAGCGACTTGGAGCGCGGCGCGCTGCGTCGGCATATCACCGAGACGCGGCGCGAGCTATGGCCGGATGAGGGGCCGATTGTTTTTCGCAATGGACGAAAACTCGTTTCCTTCTCCTGCAACGACTATCTCAATTTGTCGCAGCATCCCGCCGTCAAGGCCGCCGCTGTTGCGGCGATCGAGGCCTATGGCACCGGAGCAGGCGCATCGCGGCTCGTCACCGGCAATCATTCGCTCTTCGCAGAATTGGAATCGCGGCTTGCGAAGTTCAAGGGCACGGACGCCGCGCTTGTTTTCGGTTCCGGCTATCTCGCCAATCTCGGCATCATTCCGGCGCTGGCGGGCGAGGGCGATCTCATCCTCATTGATGAACTCTCGCATGCCTGTCTTCATGCCGGCGCGCGGCTGAGTTCCGCTCAAACGCGCACCTTCCGACATAACAACATCGATCACGCGCGTAAAATTCTCAAAGCTGATCGCGCGCGCTTTCGCCATGTGCTGCTGGTGACCGATGGCGTCTTTTCCATGGATGGCGATCTGGCGCCCATCGCCGATCTCGCGGCGCTCTGCGCGGAGCACGATGTCTGGCTGATGAGCGACGATGCGCATGGGCTCGGCGTGTTGGCCGAAGGCCGCGGCTCGAGCTTTCTCGACGGCAAGCGCGCCGATGTGCCCTTGCAGATGGGCACGCTCTCGAAAGCGATCGGCGGCTATGGCGGCTATCTCTGCGCCTCGGCGCCGGTCATTGAGCTCCTGAAAACTCGCGCGCGGACCCTTCTCTTTGCGACGGGTCTGCCGCCGGCGAGCGCCGCTGCCGCGATCGCGGCACTCGATATTATCGAACGCGAACCTGAACTCACCGCAAAGCCACTCGCCAAAGCGCGCGCTTTTACTCGCGCGCTCAACCTGCCTGATGCGCAAAGCCCGATCGTGCCGCTCGTGCTCGGCACTGCGGAAGCAGCGCTTGACGCGTCGCGGATGCTCGAAGACGAAGGCTTCCTCGTCGTTGCCATTCGGCCGCCGACCGTAGCCGAAGGGACAGCGCGCTTGCGCTTTGCGTTCTCCGCCGCGCATAAGGATGAGGACATCGCGCGTCTCGTGGCGCTCGTCGCCGAACGCGTTCCCTTTCGCAATGAGATTGTCGCATGCCTGCCGTCTTCGTAACGGCGACGGGAACCGACATCGGCAAGACCTTTGTCACCGCCGGGCTCGCGCGCGCGCTGCGCGCGAAAGGACGCAAAGTCGCGGTGATCAAGCCCGTTGTCAGCGGCTTTGATCCCAAGGCTTGGGCCAAAAGCGACCCGGCGCTGTTGCTTGAAGCCACGGGCGAAACACCAAACCTCGCACGCATCGAAGCCATCGCGCCCTGGCGCTATCAGGCGCCGCTGTCGCCCGACATGGCGGCGCGGAGGGAAGGCAAGTCCATTGATTTTACCGCGCTCGTCGCCTTCTGCCGGGGCGAAGCCGAGAAGGCGCAAGATATGTTCCTGATCGAAGGTATCGGCGGCCTCATGGTGCCGCTCACCCCTGATACGACCGTGCTCGATCTCATCGCGGCCCTGCGCATCAGGTCGCTTCTTGCCGCGGGCACTTATGTCGGCAGCTTAAGCCATACGCTGACGGCGCTCGCTGTCATGCGCCATCACGACATCCGACCGTCTGCCCTGGTTCTCAACGAATCGCCACAGTCGGCCGCCTCACCCCAAGAGACAGCCGACAGTCTTCGCAGCTTTCATCCCGATCTCCCGATCGTGATGCTCGGCCGCGATCCCGCGCCGGAAAATGTCGTAGCCTTCGCCAAACTTGCAGAAATTGTCATGCAGAGTTGACGCGCGCGCGCCATCCGACCACAAGCTTCTGATAGTGCGATAAGCGAAGCCGAAGGCGGCGATGGCGGAGAATGACAACGGCGGAGTGCCAGAGCTTCGATTCGATCGGTCGTTCTCGGCGCCCCCGCAAGAGCTCGTCGCCGTGACGGCGAATGTCCGGCGCATGGTCGCGAATAACCCTGGGCCGATGACCTTTACCGGCACCTGCACTTATGTCGTAGGGCAGGGCGAGGTCGCGATCATCGATCCGGGGCCCGATCTTGCGGATCATCGCAATGCGCTTTTGCAAGCACTGCGCAACGAGACGGTGCGCTTCATTCTCGTGACCCACAGCCATGACGATCATTGCGCCTCGGCCACGGCGATGAAACAGGCGACGGGCGCGCAAATCATCGGCTGCGCGCCCGCGCCAGAACTCATCGCGATTGCGGGCGAAGACGGGGTGATCGATTCCGCGCATGATCTTTCTTATGCGCCCGATGCCGTCCTTACCGATGGCGAGACTCTCACGCTTCGCGGCCTCACGCTTGAGGCCGTCGCGACGCCCGGCCACACCGGCAATCATCTGAGCTTCGCGCTTGTGGAAGAGGCATCGCTTTTCACGGGCGATCATGTGATGGCCTGGTCCACATCCGTCGTTATTCCGCCGGATGGCGCGATGGCCGATTACAGGCGCTCGCTCGAAAAGCTGCTGTTCAGAGACGATACGCTCTATTGGCCTGGCCATGGTGGCCCCGTGCGCGACCCAAAAGCCAATGTCGCGGCGCTGATCCAACATAGACGCGAGCGCGAAGCTGCCATTCTCGCGGCGCTCAAATCAGGATCGGTGACGGTGAAGGAGATCGTGGCGCGGGTTTATGGACCGCTGTCGCCGCCGATCGAAAAAGCCGCACAAAAATCCGCGCTGGCGCATCTTTTGGATTTGGCCGAGCGCGGCCTCATCCGCGTCGGAGCGACGGGGCCGCCCGATCATTCCGATGCCACGATCTGGCGTCTGATCTGATCACTGCTGATCGGCTTCGGTCTTCAGCTCTTCGACGAAGGCCAGGATGCGGCGCGCATTGGCGCCGAAATCATGATTGCCGATGCGCGAGACCGAGCGCACATCGATGCGGGTCTGCCCGGCGAGCGGTCTGATCCGGATCGTGATGTCGTTGGCAAAGCCGAGGACGAGACCGCGCGCGATCGCATCGACATGGCCGAGACCGAAGCGGCCGCCCGGCGGATGCGCTTCGACTAGCGTCCAATGGCGCGCCGCCACCGCGCTCAAGACAACTTGGTAGGCATCGTCGCCGTCGAGATCGAGGATGATCGGCTGCACGTCGGGATAGGCAAGCAGTTGCCGCTGGCGCAGCGCGTTGGAAACGGACTGCGGGACAAAGCCCTTGCGTGCGGCGAGCGCCTGTTGCGAGAGCGAGAAGCTCGGCGGATCGTCGATGTCTGTCGAGATGTCATGCAACGCGGGCAGCCGAACCGCCTGAAAGGCGAGGTAGCTCGGATAGGCGAGAACCGCGACCGCGATCAATCCGCCGGTCAGCAGCAGGCCGACGCCTCTGCGCCCCGTCCGCCAAATCGCGATCGCCGCCGCCCCCGCGCAGAGAATGGCAAGGCCGGCAATCATGATCGCGGAACCCAGAACCGCGAGAACGGCCTTGGGGTCCAAGCCGAGACGCGCGAGCCCGACGCCGGTGATGATCACCGCGGTCGAAAAGAAGGCGAGGCGCCGGCACCAGAGCGCGCTGTCGGTGTAAGGCTCTTCAATGATCAGATGGCGCATTGCGGCACGCCCGAATTGGCAATTGGCCCCCGGTTTGAGAGCATCTCTTCGATCAAATCTTCGCAATCATTTTGCAATGAAAGCCCCGGATGCCGGCCAATTTCAAGATGTCGCTGCAACGCGGCACCTCAGCAAACTTTGCCTTTGCGAAGGCTTTTATGCAAGTGCGAAGAATGCAGTGCGGCAACAGTAAGGCCGATTTCTCTGCGACGAATCAAACAATGTTGATATAGACTTTAAACATTCTGTTTACCGCGTTCGTCGATGCTTTCTCTTTCGCGCGGGAAGAAACCGGTCGCTGCGCCAAACCAAATTTAGGATGAGTGCCATGATGAACTTCAGCAACGCTCCGCAGATTCCGGACGAGAAGCTCAACGACATCCTCGAGCGTCATTATCGCGAGATCGGCATCTCGGCTGTTGCTGGTGCGCTCAATGTCGCCGCAAAGGCGCCGCAGAAAGAGACGCATGTCGAGACGACGAGCGGCATTCTGAACGAATTGGACAACGAGAATCTCGCGGCCTGAGTCCGCTTTTTCACAGGCGTGAGGGCGCGGCAAAGTCCCGCTGCAGCATAAGACGCGGGCCTCGACTCTGGCCAAGCGCGCGAAGCCCGCTTAATATCGCTCCTGCGCTGCACCAAATCGGCCACCGGCAGCGCCGGAATTGCGGCTCGCTCTCATGAACTCACTCACGCGTCGGCTCTTCCTCCAAGGCGGCGGCGCAGTTCTCCTTTCTCCCTTCGCTTTCGGGTCCTATGCCTTTGCGATCGAGCCGGGCTTTCGGCTCGACGTCACCTCCTATCGCATCACGCCCCCGAACTGGCCGAAGGGGCTCACGCTCAAAGCGGCCGTCATCGCTGATATTCACGCCTGCGAGCCGCTGATGCCGGCCTCGCGCGTGCGTGCCATCGCCGATCTCGCCAATCGGCTCGAGCCGGACATCATCTTCATTTTGGGGGATTTCAACGCCGGCCAAAGAATGGTGAGCGCGCCAGTGTTCCCGCATCAATGGGGCGAAGCGCTCTCTGGATTGAAGGCGCCGCTCGGCATCTATGCCATCCTCGGCAATCACGATTGGTGGCATGGGGCACTGCCGGGCATGCGCAGCGACGATGCACATGCAATCCGCCGTGCGCTCGCTCATGCCGACATCAAGCTCCTGGAAAACCAGTCCGTGCGGCTTGAAAAGGACGGCACGGGCTTTTGGGTGGCGGGGCTCGCCGATCAGATGGGCCGGCGCGTTGGGCGCTACGAGTTCGAAGGACTCGACGATCTTCCCGGAACGCTGCGGCAGGTGAGTGATGACGCGCCGATTATTCTCTTGGCGCATGAGCCGATGATCTTCGAGCATGTGCCGGATCGCGTGGCGCTGACGCTCTGCGGCCATACGCATGGCGGGCAGGTCAATCTGCCCTTCATCACCGAGGCCTATCTCGGCCGCCGTTGGGGCGCCGATTACATCTATGGCCATATCGTCGAAGACGGCCGCCACATGATTATTTCAGCCGGCCTCGGCACGTCCATTTTGCCGGTTCGATTCCTGCGGCCGCCGGAACTGGTGCAGGTGACGATTGGCCATTCCGAGACGGCGACAGTCGCCTGAAAAGAAAATCCCTACGGTGGTTAGGCACCGTAGGGATGGAAGGTCTCGATTAGTCGTTGGGCCGCTTATTCCACCACGACTTTCGTGCCCAGCTTGACGCGATCATAGAGGTCGATCACGTCGATGTTGCGCATTCTGATGCAGCCGGACGAAACGTTTTGGCCGATCTTGTCCGGCTCGTTCGTGCCGTGGATGCGATACATCGTGTCCTTGTCGCCCTGGAAGAGATAGAGGGCGCGCGCGCCCAGCGGATTTTCCGGACCGCCGGGGAGACCACCCGCAGCAGCCGTCGGCTGCAGATGCGGCCAGCGCTGCAACATGTCGGCCGGCGGCATCCAATGCGGCCATTCTTCCTTGCGGCCGACCGTGGCGTTGCCGGTCCAGCCATAGGCTTCGCCGCCGGTCGCGATGCCATAACGCAGCGCCTTCTTCTTCGGCAGGACGTAGTAGAGGAAGTGGTCCTTGGTATCGACGATGATCGTGCCGGGCGCCTGGCCCGTCGGATCATCGACGAGGTAGCGACCGAACTCCTGGGCGACGTCGACATGCGGAGCCAGCGCAAGATATTCCCGATCGCGGGATGACATGGCCGGGTCCGGCGTCTCATCCATGCCGGGCGAAACGCAACCGGCCAAGGCCAAAGCCAACAAGGGAATGGCCCGAACCAGCAAAGACCGAGAAATCGCCCTGAGAGATTTGACCGCTATCAACTGCATTTCCCCAGCCCCCATATTTATATTTCGCTTAGCTGATTGGCCGGTTTCTTGCCATCGTCTTGTAAAGTGCAAGCTCATTCGAAAACGGGCTGTGGCGCAAATGAAACAGCTTCGCCCCGCATCGCCGCAATCACGCCCGATTTCATCGCCGATTCAGTCACAAAATCTGGCGCCGGGTTGCCAATCCGCAACTTTTCGCGACCGGCCAGCGAATCGAAGTCGGCGAAAGCCGACATGTTTCTCGGCAGCAAATCCACCCTAAGGCTTGAGCTCGGCGCTCGCCGCGGATAGGTGCCGGATTGGTCCCTTGCGCCATGTCCGGGGGCGCCTTAAGCGGCGGGACCGCAGCGCCCGAGTGCCAGTCTTTGCCGACTCTCCTTCTCAGCCATCCTTCGAGCCTGGCGCATGACACAGGCGCTGGCCATCCCGAACGGGCGGACCGGATTCGGGCCATCGAACAGGTCTTGAGTCACGAGGCCTTTCACGGTCTCGTGCGGGATCTTTCGCCTGCGGCAGTGCCCGAGGCCATTCTCAGGGTTCATCCGGCGGACTATGTCGCCCTCATCGAGAAGGCGGCGCCCAGAGAGGGCTTCGTCCATCTCGACGCCGATACGATCATGTCTCCCGGCACGCTCGAAGCTGTCCGCCATGCCGTCGGAGGCGGCATCGCCGCCGTCAACGCGGTGATGATGGGCCAAGCCGACAATGCCTTCGTCACGGCACGTCCGCCTGGCCATCATGCCGAACGCGCGACGGCAATGGGCTTCTGCTTCTTCAATACGGCGGCGATCGCGGCCCGTCACGCGCAAGCCGTGCATGGCGCGGAGCGTGTCGCAATCGTCGATTTCGACGTGCATCACGGCAATGGCACCCAGGATATTTTCTGGTCGGACCAGAGCGTTCTTTATTGTTCGACGCATCAGATGCCGCTTTTCCCGGGCACAGGCGCGCGCGGCGAACGCGGCGACTACGACACGATCGTCAACGCGCCCTTGAGTGCGGGATCCGATGGAACGCTGTTTCGCGAAGCCGTCTCCGCCGTCATTTTGCCGCGGGTTGCCGCCTTCCATCCCGATCTCATCGTGATTTCCGCCGGCTTTGATGCGCATTGGCGCGACCCGCTCGCCAACCTCAATTTGACCGAAGCGGATTTTGCCTGGGTCACGGGCAAGTTGATGGAATTGGCCGAGCGTTCCTGCCAATCTCATATCGTCTCGGTTCTCGAAGGCGGCTATGACCTCGAAGGCTTGAGTCGATCCGTCGCCGCGCATGTGCTGACGCTCATGGGCCAGACGCTGACCTAACGTTTCCGTCACCGTTTGTTGGCCGGCTAGTCGATATCCTCGACGGCGGCGATGTCGATTCCGAAACCCGAGAGCCCGACATATTTGAACGGGCTTTTGGTCCTCAGCCTGATCGATGAAATCCCAAGGTCCTGAAGGATTTGCGCGCCAAGGCCGATCTCGCGCCAGCTCTTGATGCGCTGCGCATCCGAATCGAGCGCGGTGTCGCCCGCGACATTGAGCGGCACGCCGGCGGTGCCGTCGCGCAGAAAGACGAAGACGCCGCGGCCATCCTTTTTGAACTGTGCGAAGGTGCGACGGATCGAATCGCCGCCCGAGATCACATCGGCGATGATATCGATGCGATGCAGCCGCGCCGGCATGTTGCGGCCGTCGCCGATCTCGCCTTCGACGAAAGCGAAATGCTGGACGAGATCGAAGGGCGTCACATAGGCATAGCCCGTCAAAGGCCCGCACGGGCCCTGGACCGAGAATTGATTGACGCGCTCGACGAGCTTTTCGCGCGATTGGCGATAGGCGATGAGATCGGCGACGGAGATGCGCTTCAGCGCATGGTTTTTGGCGAAAGCGTCGATCTGTGCGCCCGTCATCACGCTGCCATCGTCATTGGCGAGTTCACAGATGACGCCGACGGGCGGCAGATTGGCGAGCCGGCAAAGATCGACCGCTGCTTCCGTATGGCCCGAGCGCATCAGAACGCCGCCTTCGCGCGAGATCAAGGGAAAGACATGGCCCGGCCGAACGAAATCGGCGGCGCCCATATTGCCGTTGGCCAGCGCGCGGACCGTATTTGTCCGCTGTTCGGCCGAGATTCCCGTGGTGAGGCCATGACGCACATCGACCGAGACGGTGAAAGCCGTGCCGAGCGGCGCATCATTGCTCGACACCATAGGCTGAAGGTTGAGCCGCTTCGCCTCTTCCGCCGTGATCGGGGTGCAGACGATTCCGGAGCAATGGCGGATGATGAAGGCCATTTTCTCTGCCGTGCAGAGCGAGGCGGCACAGACGAGATCGCCCTCGTTCTCGCGATCGTCATCATCGGTGACGATAATCATCTCGCCGCGGGCAATCGCCTCGATTGCTTCGGGCACCGAATGGGGCATCAACGCATCTCCTTGACTTCACCCGCCGAGACGCCTTCTAGAAAAGCGCGGCGTTCAATCTCAATCGCGCGGCCAGGAGCATTTCGCCGGTGAATCTGGTGAATTCGAACAGCGGACGTCCTTATAACGCCGATGTCGCAGGCTCGATAGAGCCGCGCACGAGGCGGTTGCTCGGCCGGCTCGGCATTCTCCTTCTTGTTCTCGGATCGGTGGTTGCCGGTGCACTGGAGGCGCAGGCCGCCTCAGCCGGCTGCCGGGCCATCACCGACGACGAGGTCCATTATGTGGTGTGCAGCTACGATATGCGCCAGAACAAGCGCGGCTCTGAGCTGCGTCTCTATCTCGCCGATCCCAAGGGCCAGCCCTATGGCGGCTTTGCGGCGCTCGAAGCCGATCTCGAGCAGCGCGGCCAAAGTCTGCTCTTCGGCATGAATGGCGGCATGTATGGCGACGATCTCAAGCCCGTCGGTCTCCTCATTGAAGCCGGGCATCAGATTCATCCTGTCAATGAACGCTCGGGCTCCGGCAATTTTCATCTGAAGCCGAATGGCGTTTTCTATTTCGGCGCCCGCACAGCCGACGTGATGGAGACGCAGGCTTTTGTCACATCGGGATTGAGGCCGGATTATGCGACGCAATCGGGGCCAATGCTCGTCATCGACGGCATGATCCATCCGAAGATCGAGGCGACGGGCACATCGGAGAAAATCCGCAACGGCGTCGGCGTTCGCGACGGCCATATCGTTGACTTCGTCATCTCGGAAGATCCGGTCACCTTCTATCGCTTCGCGGTCCTGTTTCGCGACCGGCTGTCCTGTCCCAACGCGCTTTATCTCGACGGTTCGATCTCGAGCCTCTATGCGCCGGGGCTTGGCCGTACCATTGACGGGTTGCGTCCGATCGGACCGATCATCGCCATCGTGCAGAAGCGCTCGTAGCAAATATGAGCAGAGCGGTTGATTCGATGCGCGCATGAAATCTTTGTTATGCGCGGCCTCAGTGCACATGCATGCGCGCAAATGAGCGAGCGTGGCCGTCTTCAAAAATAGCTTTGCATTCAGAACAGCGGCCACCGCGCGTCGTTACCTGATCAGAAAAGCGGCAAGGCCCAGCGTTTCAGCACCTCCGTGTTGAACGTGGGGAGCGCTTTTCCACAAAGGGGCATGGGCCCTGCGCATCAGTGTCTTGCGGCGATACCGGAGCGGTATCGCGCAGGGCGCGACGCGACAATGAAAATGGAGGATGTCATGCGTGCTTATCAAGCGGCCGCGACTGCGGTCGGCCTTTCCTTCCTGCTCGCCATGACGGGCGGCGCCTTCGCAGCGACCTCGTCTTCGGACATGCAGGGCAACCAAGGCCCGGCGATCGGAACGACGTCTGGTCCGGCGGCCGGCAACAATGTGTCGACGGGCGATGAGAGCGCCCAGAACCAAGAGAAGAAATCCGAGCAGCAGAGCGGCGCTCCGGGCGTCGCCGGCAAGCCGGGCGGCAAGAATGGCCCGGCGCAGCAGCCCTCGGACAAGGACTGAGTTCTCGTAAGGACTGAGTTCGCAAACACGAGTAGCAAGCGCCCGTTCATCGAACGCAGGGCGTTGCGGCAGGGGCCGTCCCGTGGGCCCCTGCCGTTTTCTTTGATTACTTCTGTTTGTCCGCGCGCCAGGTGCCGCCGCAAAGCAGAGTCGGCGATGACCACGCACCTGTACCGCTTGCCGTCTTCACCGTCCCGCCGACGTGGACAACGTCGCCATTGCCGCCGTGTAAGCTCATCGACACGGTGCCGTCGTCTTCGATCAGGCCTGTGGCATATGCGTTGTAGGTATTGGGCGAAATGGAGGTGATTTGGCCGTGCACTACGTCGACCGTCCAGTGCGAACCCCCGCAGGTGCCGTCCTGAGTGGCGACCTCGATTCCGTATGTCCCATCGAATCTCGTCGGACCGACGCCGCGCGCCTGCTGTGACTCTTGCGGGATCTGTTGTTGCGGCTGATCGCCCGGATCGGGATGGGTGAGTTTGCTCGGCAGCTGCGCGACGGCTTGTGGTGCACCGGACAGCATAAAGGCCGATACCGCGGCAGCCGTGAGGATGGAAAAGACAGTAACGCGCTTCATAGGCAATGTTCCCGAAGGCATGAGACGTTAGTCGGCCGGACAGAACCACTTTTTTCTGCCGCCGAAAAGCGGCTCAGACAAGGTTTCGAGCCGAGAATCGGGGCAATTTGCGGGCATCCGAAGAGAAAGGCACAGGGGGAGACGCGCAGCGGGTCTCAGTCTTCGGGGATTGGCCCGCACCACCCGGGCAGGAAATTGGCGTCCTCGCTCTTGGCGAGCTGAACGGCCTTTTCCAGCGCCGCCGAAAAGTCCTTATCAACACTCAGCCGCTTGATGCGCCGGCGCAGAAAATCGGCCCACAGGAACTCGGCGAAAGGGGTCGTGTCCTTGGCGTAGCCGCCAGCCCGGCGCAATTCCCCGGCAAGCGAACGGAACGGGTCATCGACGAGATCGGACAGGGTTTTGGGGATGTCGGCATAGGTCCGCCGCTGACCCTCATCGTCATAGGGGTGGGTCCAGGCGCGATTGTCGAGAAAGATCCAGAAGGCGTCCTTTTCCAGTTTGGATAGGTTCGCCACGACGGTCACGAGGATGTCTTTGACACCCTCTTCAATGAGGGCAAGGCCCAGATGATGGTGGTCGATGACGTAGTGGCGTTCCTTCGGCCCCAGGATGACCGGGATCATGTGTTTGCCGAGGAAATCGGCGCCCTTCTCGTCGGCGATTGCCTTCCAACGCTTTTGCTTTTCGCGCACTTCGCGCATGCCGACCGTCATCTGGGTCGGCCGCAAATCCGCAAGCGGGATGGGATTTACGCGGGGTTCGCGCACGGTGGACATGGATTGACCGCCTTCGCTCCAAAAAACGCCCGAAAAAACGAACGCATCGATCTTATCGGGCAGGAAGGCGCTCCGCAATGCTTGCGGGCGAAGCGCGGCTCAAGGCTCACTCCATCGCCATTCCGGTCTCAGTCGAAAGCCGATGCAACAGTTTCGCGGTGAGATGCGGATCGGCGGGAAGGCCGTGATCGCGTTCATATTGGGCCAGCGCGTGGCGCGTGACGGCGCCCATCTCGCCGTCGGGCCTGACGACATATCCGAGTTTTACGAGCGCGCGCTGGACGGCGAGGATTGTTTTTGGCTGCTCGTCCGCCGGAACATCATGCGCAGTCGCGTCCTTTGTGACGGATTCACGTGAGGCTTCATGGGCCGCAGGCACCGCCAGCAAATGGGCGATCGCGTCATGCTTCGTCGGTTGCGGAGCGGGCGCGGTCAGCGGCACGGGCGCCGTCTGCGGGGCGCCGGCGTCATTGCCCGAAGACTGAGACGGGCCGTCCGTCGTGAGAAGTTGCCCGATCTGGTCGCTGTTGGTGGGCTGGGGCGCGGGCTTAGGAGCGTCCACCGGAACGGGATTCAAAGGGGCGAGAGGCGTGCGGACAATCGTTTGCGCGGTTTGCGTCGCGGGCACGTGCAGATCATCCGCGACAGGCCGATGGAAGAGCGGCGCCGGATGGCGGCTATGCTGCAACAGCAGCGCGTTGACGGCGATCGCGATCACCACCGCAAAAACGAGGCCGCCGAGAATCCGGTTCGGATAGGCCGCGAGTCGAAACATCATGCGGACGATGGCGGCGGCGAACCAGACGAAGCCGCGCCGCTGCTGCGCCTTGGGCTGCGGCTTGCGTCTGCGCGGCTCGGCGACGACGAAATCATGATCGCTATGAGCGAGAGCTTCACGCAATTTTCTTCACCGTCATTTCGTTGCCGAACTTATTGTCATCAACGCCCGAGCGGCGCGCGACTGTCTCGATTTTCGCCGTGCGGTTCATGGCTGGCGCCAATTGGCGACAATCCAGCGGCAGCCGGACGCTGACGCAGGTTCCCTTGCCCGGTTCGCTTTCGACGCAGATCGAGCCGCCGTGCAGGCCGACGAGGCCGCGCACGACGGAAAGGCCGAGGCCCGTGCCCTCATAAGCCCGGTCATAGGAGGCTCCCGCCTGAAAGAAGGGATCGCCAAGGTGCGTAAGGTCGCGCGCGGACATGCCGATTCCGGTGTCATGCACGCTGAGGACGAGCGAATTGCCCTCGTGGCGCGCCTTGACGGTGACGTGTCCGTCGCGTGGCGTGAATTTGACCGCATTTGAGATCAGATTGATCAAGATCTGCTTGCAGGCGCGCTTGTCGCCAATCACATCGGCCAGATCCTTCGGATAGGCGCGGATCAGCTCGACGCCGCTGTTCTGCGCCTTCAGCTTGACCATGTCGCAGCAGAGATCGATGAGGGGCGCGACGCAGAAGCGCTCGGGCCTGATATCGAACGTGCCGGACTGAATCTTCGACATGTCGAGGATCGAGTTCACCACCGCGAGCAGATGCACGCCCGACTGCTGAATGATCGACGCATATTCGCGCCGCTTCTCCGGGTCCTGTGGGATCAGCTGCACATTGGCGAGCATTTCGGCAAAGCCGATGATGGCATTGAGCGGCGTGCGCAATTCATGGCTCACATTGGCCAGAAGCTGATCTTTCCAGACATTGGTCTCTTCGGTGGCGAAGCGGATCGATTCCAGTTCTTCTTCGCGCTGCTTGGCAACGGTAATGTCGCGCAAAATCGAAACGACGCGCTCGCGCGGCGCCGCTTCGGCGTTCGCGCTCTGCTCGTTGGCATAGCGGCGCGAGCGCATTTCGATGGTGCGGAACGTCGCCTCACTGCGCTTGCCAGAATGACCCGCGGGCGTGGCGGTGCGCAGGCGCAAAGTCACCGTCGCGACATTTGACCCCGTCGCCGCGTCGGCGATCGCTTTGAGAAAGGCCGGCCGGTCGCCAACATGGATGTGCTCGAAAAGGCCGCGTCCCTTCAGGTCATGGCCCGGCATGCCGAAGAGGTCCGAACAATTCGGACTGACGAATTCGACCGCGCCGCTGCGGTCATGATGGATCACGAGATCGCCCGATGCCTCATAGGCCGCGCGATAGCCTTCGGCACGCAGCGAGTCCGACCGGATGAGCCGCTCCTGAAAGACGACGAGGCCATAGGCGAGCACGGTCGCATAGAAGATCGCGGCGAGGAGAAAGAGAGATGAATGGCCGCTCGAAAGGCCTGGCGCGATCAGGTGGGCATCGGAGGCGAAAGCAAGACCCGCGGCGCCGAGAGCGGCAAGCATGCCGCCTGCCAGCACGAGATGGCGGCTTTGCGAGAACACGCCTTCGAAAGGAGCAAAGGCGAGACAGATGAGGGCTGCCTGCCACGGTCCGCCGGCGGCCGCGATTGTCAATGCCGCGGCGACAAAACTCGCGACGCAGATCGCCTGGGCCAGCATGAGGCGGCCGGTGCGCGACACCAGAACGACGGCGCCGACCGGCAAAAGAAAGAGAACGAAGACCACGGCCTGCCAGGCCGCGGGCGTGCCGAAGACGGCGAGAAAGGGCGGCATCAGGCACAACACGGCAAGCGAGCTCACGAGGCGCCGCAGAATGAAAGTCTGGTGGCGCAAACGCTCGGCCGGACGGGCCATGATATCGGGATGAACGAAGGCGCTAACGCGCCTTTCGAGTATCATTGCGAAACTCAAACATGAACTCCACGCCACACACCGCCGCTTGAATGACGACCTCGTTCTATGGTTAGCAATCGCTTGCGAAAGTTTGCTTGCTTTCCGCAGGGAATTGCGACCAGGCCCTCGCCGAGGCTGCATTCACGTCGATCGCAGATTGGCACTTGCGTCTTAAGTGAACCCTAAGCAGCGGCTTCAAAACACGCGCGAAATGCAGAGGCATCGCGGGCATCGTCGTTTGCCGGCGGAAAGCTCGCACTATGGTTTAGAACCTCTTGTCGCGTTGATAGGGTGAGCAAAGGGTAAATCCGATGCCTCAGATTCGCCTGCCGAAATTGGGATGAATCTTATCGGGCTCTTCTATGCTCGTGTTGTGGGGGGCCAAAGGCTCCGAGCTGAACAGTGATGCGAGGCGGGTCATGTTCTTTCTCATCCGATGCGTGTTTTGGCTGTCGGTGGTGTTTTGCACCATTTTCAGCCCCAACAACCCAACCGCGCCTTCGCCGCGGGCAGAGAACAGCGCGTCGCAGACGCAAGCGTTGCGGCAGGAACCGCATTCCGACGCTGTCGAAGCCGATACATTGAGCCGCTTCGCTCGCGCCTGGGTCTCGGCCGCGCTCGAAAAGGTTTGGACCAAGGCGACTGGCGGCGCCTGCGGCACGGCCGCCGACTGCGCGGCCTTGGCCGGCCGCCTCGAAGAATTTGCAAAGCAGCACCCGTTTGCTGAGGCCAAGCTCGCCGCCGCACTCCAGATGGCGCCTGTCGAGACCTCCGCGCGCGAGACCGCTTCGGCCGTGCCGGCCGATGTTCCGCTGCCGCCCGCGCGGCCGCATCATTTCGGCCGGTCCGATCGGCTCTCTCAGGCAGACGAGACGAGTTCAAGCGGGCAGGCGAGGGGGCCGCTTGCTTCCCATGAGCGCGCCGCACGTAGCTGAGACGGCGCTTTTGGCTGGTAGAGGCCCTCTCGCGCGCACTATATAAGGTCACGGACTCGACGGCGCGCGGCGCATAGATCACCCATGGACCTTGCAACCATCCTCGAAAATTTTTCCCTGCTCGATGAGTGGGACGACCGTTACCGTTATCTGATCGAGCTTGGCCGCACTTTGGAGCCGCTCGACGATGCGGCGCATAACGACGTCAACAAAGTCCGCGGCTGCGCCAGCCAGGTCTGGCTTGCCACAAGCGTCGATAATCCCAAATCGGCCGATCCCTTTCTCACCTTCAAGGGTGACAGCGACGCCCACATCGTGCGCGGCCTGATCGCGCTTCTCTTCGCGATCTATTCGGGCAAGATGGCCTCTCAGATCCTCGCAACCGATGCGCAGGAACTCTTCGATCAGCTCGGGCTTTCCGCCCATTTGACCGCGCAGCGCAGCAACGGCGTCCGCGCCATGGTCGAGCGGATGAAGAGCGATGCCCGCCGCGCCGAGGCGGCGATTGCCTGATTGGACGGATTGACGGCGGAACGATGTCCGTCAGCGCTTGGCGACACGCCGGCGCTGCTGGCCAAGGCCCATCTGCTTGGCGAGTGTGGAGCGGGCTTTGGCGTAATTGGGCGCCACCATCGGATAATCCGGCGGCAGACCCCACTTCTCCCGGTATTCGTCGGGCGACATATTGTATTGCGTCCGAAGATGCCGCTTCAGCGATTTGAATTTGCGGCCGTCTTCGAGGCAGACGATAAATTCGTTGGTGATGGATTTTTTTGGCGGAACGGCGGGCTTTGGCGCCTCCGCCGCGATCACCGGCTGTCCTGCCGTGACACGCACAAGCGCCGAATGCACTTCATTGATCAATGATGGCAGGTCACTCGCGGGGACCGAATTGTTGCTCACATAAGCGGACACGATATCCGCGGCCAACTCGATGTAATTGTTGGAACCCATTGCTTCACTCATCGCGTTACTTCGTCCCGCAAAACTGAACTGTGTCGGCGCTCCGACAGAAAAGGGTAGCTCAAACGGCGCAATCGGCTTTTGGATTTAAAGGCTCAAAATTTCTTACTGCTGCTTGTCGTGGCCTTCATTCGACGCGATCTCTCACGCTGCTCAGCGTCTACCCCGAAAGCGGTAAGCCCCCGCTTTTTCCGTGGTTTTACGCTGGTCGACTTAAACAACTCGCCATGGTTAAGTCGAAAACGAAGCAACCGCCGGCTACCTAAGTACAATCACATATGCCGTTCAAGCATAAATCAGCCGGTTTCCTTGGCTCGGGCCCGGCTTCGTGCCAAATTATTGTTGCCGTGCTTGCGAAGCAACAATGCGTGGCTTATCCGACCGGCAAACTTCGCTTGAGAACGGTTCTCAATGGTGCAGCGGGATCGTCCTGGTTTCGCGCCTGATGCGGCGCTTCCACCCCCCGTCGAAAAACGCAGGCAGACGCGCACGTTTCACGCCGTCGCGCTCGTCGATAACTATGCATGGCTCAAGGCGCCGAACTGGCAAGAGGTTCTGCGCGATCCTTCGCGCCTGGATCCGGCGATCAGAGCCTTGCTCGACGCCGAGAATGCCTATGCCGAGCAGGTACTGGCGCCGACGGCCGCGATGCAAAAAAAGCTGGTCGCGGAAATGCGGGCCAGGATCAAGGAAGAGGATTCAGGCGTTCCCGTCGAAGACGAGCCATTCCTCTATTACGACCGCCATCGCGCCGGCGGTGAATATCCAATCGTCTGTCGCAAGCCGGTTTCCGGCGGCGATGAGCAGATTCTGCTTGACGGCGATCGCGAGGCGAAGGGCAGGGCCTATTTCGATCTCGGCGGCGTGCGTGCCGCGCCCGATCATCGAACACTCGCCTGGAGCGCCGATGACAAAGGATCCGAACTCTACGCCATCAAGCTGCGCGATCTCGAAAGCGGCAAGGATCGCGCCGAAACCGTTGCCGATTCTGACGGCACCATCGTTTGGACGGCCGACTCCTCTGCTTTCTTGTATGTGCGGGTCGATGCCAATCACCGCACGGCCCAGGTGTTTCTCCGCCGGCTCGGCGACGATCTGGCAGAGGATCGTCTGATGGTCGAAGAGCTTGATCCCGCCTGGTTCGTCCATCTGCATGAAAGCTCATCGCGCACCCATGCCGTCGTCACGATCGAAGACCATGTCGCCTCCGAATGCTATCTCATCGATTTGAAGGAGCCTCTCGCAAAACCGCGCCTCGTCGCGCCGCGCGAGCCTGATCTGCGTTACAGCGTCGAGATCTGGGGCAACACGCTCTTTTTCCGCACCAATGCGGACGGCGCCGAGGATTTCAAAATCGTCGTTGCCCCCCTCGCTAATCCAGCGCGCGGCCAATGGGTCGATGTCGTCCCCCATAAGCGCGGACGGATGATCATCTCCATGCGGGTCTTCCGCAATTATCTCGTCTGGCTCGAACGCGAAGCCGGCCTGCCGCGCATCGTCTGCCACGATTTGGCGAGCGGCGAAGAGCACGCCATCGGCTTCGATGAGGAAGCCTACCATCTGCGCTTCGAGGAGAATTTGGGCTTCGCGCGCGATCTCCTGCGCTTTGCTTATTCTTCCATGACGACGCCGGAGGAAATCTACGATTACGATCTTGCGACGCGGCTGAGAACTCTGCGTAAGCGACAGGAGATTCCCTCAGGCCATGATCCGTCCCGCTATGTGACGCGCCGCCTCTTCGCCAAGGCCAAAGACGGCGAATTGGTGCCGGTCTCCATTCTTCATCGGAAGGACCTCGTTCGCGACGGCGAAGCGCCGCTCTTGCTCTATGGCTATGGCGCCTATGGGCTATCGATCCCGGCCGGCTTCGATGAAGATCGCTTTTCGCTCGTCGATCGCGGCTTCGTCTATGCGATCACCCATATCCGCGGCGGCACCGAGAAAGGCTGGCACTGGTATCTCGAGGGCAAGCTCGCCCATAAGCCGAATACGTTTTCAGATTTCATCGCCGCCGCACAATGTCTCATCGACGAGAAATTGACGCAGGCAGGTCAGATCGTGGCGCGGGGCGGCAGTGCAGGAGGCACGTTGATGGGCGCCGTTGCAAATCTCGAGCCTTCGCTTTTCGCCGGCATCATCGCCGACGTGCCCTTTGTCGATGTGCTGAACACCATGCTCGATGCGGAATTGCCGCTGACGCCGCCCGAATGGCTCGAATGGGGTAATCCGATTGAGGATGCCGCGGCTTTCGCGACCATTCGCTCCTACGCGCCTTATGAGAATGTGGCCGCGCAATCCTATCCGCCCATTCTCGCGCTTGGCGGCTTGACCGATCCGCGCGTCACCTATTGGGAGCCGCTGAAATGGGTCGCGCGGTTGCGGGCGACGATGACCGGCGGCGGCCCAATTTTGTTGAAGACGAATATGGGCGCGGGTCACGGCGGCGCGTCTGGGCGCTTCGAACAACTCGCCGAGACAGCGCTTCAATATGGCTTCGCGCTTGCGTGCGTTGCAAAATGCGAGGGATGAGCGCGCGATCCGCCAATCAACGCAGATGGTTGAGGAAGTCGTGGTCCGGCGGAAGATCGAACAGCGACGCCGGCATCGGCGGATAAAAATCCTGATAGGGGAGTGAGGGCTCGGGCTGGGGCGGGGGAAGCGCCACGATCACCGGCGCGTCATGCCAATGCAGCCGATGCCGGCCATAATGATCGTAAGGGTCAAATCCTGCATGGTGGCAGCCGAGATGATGCACCGGGCCGAGGCAGGGATGCGCCATGGCGGGCGCGGCGACGATCAAAAGACCCGCGATTGTGACAAGAGTTGCGACGATGGCCGTCATCAGCTTCATGGTGTTTTCCCTCGCCCCGCCAACTCCACCCCGATTAACGGCTCGCCTTGAGGGTTGCCGAGAACACGGAGTGGAGGCAGAATGTACGGCAAGCTCCTTTTAGCGAAATGCTGGGACCTTTGAAAAGGATGCGTATCATGTTGTTGAATTCGTTTTCGCGTGCGGCGACAAAAATCGCAATGATCGCCGGCGCCTCGATTGCCCTGATGGGTTTGGTCTCGCCGGCCTTCGCCGATTGCACGCCCGGTGCCTGCTATGGCGCGATTGCGACAGCGACATGGAATGACAGCAGCGGCGCGGCCTATGTCGCCTCAGGCGTCGCCTGGAATTACAGTTCGCCCGATCTCGCGGCGAATGGCGCCATCAGCCAGTGCCAGGGCTATGGCGGGCAGAATTGCACCGTCGTCGGCACATTCAGCAATGGCGGTTGCGGTTATGTGACGACAGGTTCGAACGCCAGTGGCGTCAGATGGGGCGTCGGGCCGACCGCGCAGGATGCGCTCAATCAATGTCAGGCGGGCGGATATACCTGCAATCAGCCGGCAGGCGGTTGTACCGCAGGGGCCCAATAGGCCGTTCATCCATTGAGGGTAAGCAAGCGGCGCGCCTCAGCTTTCACGGCTTGAGGCGCGCTTTATTTGCAATGCGTCAGCAACCGCCGTTGTTTTTAAAGCCCTTGGCGCCGCCTTCGCCGTCGAAATGGCAGCCGCCCGTATTGCCCGCAAATCCGTAATTGCCGCTGCCTGTTTTCCAAGCCGACATCATGCTGCCGCTTGTCTGCGAAGACGTCGCGATCCCATTCGCGCTTCCTGCCGTCGCCGGCTTCATCTGCATGCTGGAACCGGTGTCGGTCATCATGGCTGCGGCAGCCGCCGGCTTCACGTCCATTTTGGCGTTATCCGCAAAGGCGGTGGTGGATAGGGCCAGCGTGGCGAGACAAGTCATCAAAACGATTTTCATTTCGAAGGCTCCAATGTGTTGAGCAAGAGAGGCCGCTTTGGTCTTAAGGTGTCCAGTACCTCGAATTCCAATTTGCGTTTCCCCGGATGATCCCCAGCCTCGAAGCGAGTGTAGCGAGTTTCGCATGCGCTTGGAAGTCTTGATCGCGAGGACTTTCTTCTCCCCAATTATGATGGCGTGCGCTTACTGCGGCGTCTCTTGGGTCTCGAAAAAGGCCTTCAATTCTGCCATCGAATTGAACCGCGCGACACCGCGTTCCGATTGTGCTTCGATCGAGCCATCGGAAAACATTGTATATGAGGTGCCTTCCGCTTCGTAGTGCCCGATGACGGCAGGCTCTTCGACCTCGCCTTCATTCTCGGCCCCAGTCGCGTCCGCAGCCATGGGCGGTGCAATATCCTTTTCTCCCATGGCTTCGTAAGATTCGAAATCCGCAGGCATTTCATCAAGCACTGGATGCGGTTCCGATGCGGTTCCGGCTTGCGAAAAATTCGATTGAAGCCAATCGGCGGGCTCGCTGCCGTCCGTCGTCGCAAAGTCGTCGTCTTGAGGTTCGGGCAGCGGCGCATTCGCCGCGGCCATGGGTTTGGGATGCGGCTCGAAGACCGAGGCGACCGCGCCCAGCGGTCTCTTTTGGAAGGGACGGCTCGGCGGGTTTTTCTTGTCGCCCGCTTTTGCATTGCGACGCCAGAAATCGCGGATATTCGCGGCGGGTTTTTCGCGGACCGGACGATCGCCCTCGGTCAGCGGCGTCCTCAGGATGGATTCGGCTTCGGCGGCAAAGTCCTCGTCTTCCTCGAAAATCTCATCGCGAACTTCGTCGTGAAGGTCTTGGTGAGCGTCTTGCCGGACTTCTTGGCGAACCTCTGGGCGGCGTTCGCCCCGGGCCGCATAGGCCGCGAGCAGGGCCTCTTTCTGCTCATTGGCGGAGGGCCCCGCTGGAGAGGTGTGCGGCGGCCAGGCCGGCGCTGCGGTCTCGGGGCGGAGCGGCCGGCGATCCTCGTTCAGCATCTCGTCGGGACGGAAATCGCGGGCTGCCGCAGCAAGAGGCGCCGAAAGGCCGCTCTTCTCCGCCGCGAGCACGGCGGCGCGGAGCTGTTCAAGCGCCCGCACCACCCAACCGATTCCAAAGAGCAGCGCGCCTCCAACGAGGGCCGTCGTTCCGGCAATGACGCTGGCCCAACCGCGTTCGACCTCGATGATGGGCAGGCCCGTGAAAACGGAGTAGCCGCCGGTCAGGAGCAGCAGGATCGAAAGGGCGAAGAGAACATATTTCATCGTCTTAATCCCGGTTCCTAAAGTCCCCCGTGACCCCGCATTCGTCCGTCCCGCCTTTTCGCGGGCGTTGTGACGGACGCTTTCAATTCCACCCCAACTCGGTCCAGCGGCCAGGATGATGAACCAATTTGATGATGGCGACGTTAATTGGGCGAGAGCCGAGCATAAGCTTGGTCTTGCGTCGCCGGCTGGGCTAAAGCATCGGGGCTTCGTTCAATTCGGCATTCCTGCCGCTTTGCGCCCTTGCCTTCGGACCTCCCCAAGTTACTTATCCCCCACTGTTGCAAGCCAACCCTTCTTGCGCAAGGAGCAACCATGCCGCTCGAGCTTCCCAAACTCCCTTATGCCTATGACGCGCTCCAGCCGTTTATGTCCAAAGAGACCCTCGAATATCATCACGACAAACATCACAAGGCCTATGTCGATACGGCCAATAAATTGCTGGAAGGCAGTCCTCTCGCCGGCAAGCCGCTCGAGACGATCGTGACGGAATCTCACGGCAAGAATGCAGCGCTCTTCAACAATGCCGCGCAGCATTTCAATCACTGCGAATTCTGGCCCTCGATGAAGCCGAAGGGCGGCGGCGCCATTCCAGGCGCGCTCGAAAAAACTCTCGTTAAGTCCTTCGGCTCCGTGGCCGAATTCAGAGACAAATTCATCAACGCCGGCGTTGGCCAGTTCGGCTCAGGTTGGGCATGGCTCGCCCTGAAAGATGGCCAAATTATTGTGATGGCCACGGCGAATGGCGAAAACCCGCTGATCTACGGGGCGACGCCCATTCTGCCTGTCGATGTGTGGGAGCACAGCTATTACATCGATTACCGCAATCGTCGCCGCGACTATCTCGAAGCCTTCTTCGATCACTTAGTCAATTGGGAATACGTTGCGGAACGCTACCAGATCGCCATGCGCCAGGCCGCTTAAGGCGCGCATTCAGATTGCGGCGACGTTGCGCAGAAAGCCGTCCACGACTTCGCTGAGGCGCCTCGCCTGCGTTGCCACATTCGCGGCGGCGTGATGAACTTTTTTCGCGCTGGCATCGGTCAGCGCGGCGCTTTCGGCCATAAGGCCGACATTGTTGGCCGCGAGTTCGGTCCCGGCTGCCGTCTCAATGACGGTTTCGGAAATTTCGCTCGTTGCGTTCGATTGCTGCTGGACGGCGACGGCGATGATCTCGGTCGAGCGTTGCGCTTCCTCCATGGTCGCGGCGATCGAGGCAATGGCGTCGATCACAGTGTCGGTGACGCTCTGAATGGCGAGCGCATGATCGCCGATATCCTGCGCGGCGCGCGTGGTCTGTGCCGCCAGCGTCTTCACCTCTTGCGCGACAACGGCAAAACCGCGTCCGGCTTCGCCGGCCTTGACGGCCTCGATCGTCGCGTTGAGCGCGAGCATGTTCGTCTGTTCCGCGATCGCCTGAATGAGCGCGATGATGGCGCCGATCTCTTCTGCTTTGGCGGCGAGCCCGTCGGCGGCGGTGCGCGTCTCGGCGGTGGTCGAGGCGGCATCGGCGACAACCCGCCTTGTTCTCGCAACTTGGCGCTCGATTTCGGTGATCGAGGCCGACAATTCCTCCGAAGCGCGGGCGACGGTGCGGATGTTGCCCGACGACTGGGTAATCGCGCTCGCCGCTTCATGCGCCTGGCGATTGCTTTCCGTCGCGATGCCAGCAAGTTCGGTTGCCGCCATGGACATATCATCGCCTTCGACGCGCACGACTTTCAAAGTATCGGCGACGGCGAGACGGAACTTGTCGAGGAGGGCTTCGAGCTGCCGCCGCCGCACATCGATGTGCGCCTGGAATAGTTCCTTCTCCGCCTGCAATGCGCTTCGTTCCGCGAGCTTTTCCTTGAAGAACTGGATCGCACGGCCGAGTTCGCCGATTTCATCCTCGCGGGCGAGACTCGGAACCTCATGATTGAGGTCGCCCTGGGCGATCCTCAACACGGTTTGTGCCAGCTGTTCGAGCGGCGAAGTGATCCGACCGAGCGACACATGCAAAATAATCCCGATGAGGCCGAGGAGGATGATCGCGCCGAGGGCTGAACCGAGGAATTCGAAAAACGCGCGCTGGTTGACCCGATCGAGGGAGTAGGTCGCGGTGAAGAAACCAAGCAATGGGTGATTGACTGCCTTGCCGAGGAGGGTCCGATAAACGATGAGTTTGCCGTCCGATAAGATATCCCACGCTTGCCCGCGATCGCGGCTGCCGAAATGGGCGGCGATTTGCGCTGGTGAAATTTCCTCCGGCTGTTGTGGAAAGGAAATGATGACTCCGCCGTCGTGATCGATGACCATCGCGCTGCGGAAGTCCGGATCGAGCGCCAGATTGGCGAGACGCTTGGCCGCGGCCGGAACGTCGTTGCGCCCGAAGATCGCCGACAAGGATTGAACGTCGATATTGGTCGAGAGATCGACCTGCCGCTTCAGCTCTCGAACGGCCTTCTCGTTATTATAAGCGGCGGCGATAGCGACGATGACGACGAGGGCGAACGCCATCGTCGCGAGCGAAACGCGCAGCACCGAGGACCGGAATGATTTGCGATGGCCAAATCGGGCTGACGGGAGAACGGCTTTCGTGACCATGTCGGCGGCATCGATCGGCAAGGGGCGGCAGGCCGTCATGGTCCAAAGCGCAAATCGGCTTTGACCGGTTGAATGTTCTTAGGACGGACAATCACAGCTGGCAGAGTGCCTGCAACGGCTTAACCGGTGGTTAATCATGCGCGCAATCATCGGCGCGAATGGCCGGTGAGCCGTCCGAGGGCGGCGCCGTGCTGTTCCAGGCATTCATCGAAGCGGGGCGAGAGCAGAAAAGCGAGTTCGTCCTCCCGCGATTTGGTTTTGGAATCCAATCGCATGAGGTCCTCGTCGACATGACCCGGATGGCACATGATCAGATGGGCAGGGCCCGGCGCAATAAGATAGTGAGCAAAATCGGTCGCATAATCGCGCCCGTCCGAGCCCGCCGAATGGCCAGAAAAACCTTCATTGACGGCAAAGCAGCGGGCATGCGCCTCGTCGACGAACGGCCGGGCAAGCTGGTTGATTTCCAGCGCCTTCTTGATCCCGATTTTCCGCCGCAGAATGCGCCAGGGGTGATCACCCGGGTCACGCAGCCAAAGCCGCCCGACAAGACCCTTGCGCTCAAGAACGGCGAAGAGCGCTTTGCGGACGCCGGGAAGCACATGGACATGGTGATGGCCGTCGATGAAATCCGGAAAGCGGCCGAAGGCGACCCCGAAAGCATAGAGCTGGGCCGCAATCTCTTCGGCGATCTCGAGGCAGAGTTCGTCCTCCTCCAGGTGTCCCGTCTGCGCCGCCGAGAGAAGCTCCGGGATTGGCGGCAGGGTGCCCGTTGGCGCCAATTTGGGCATGGCGGTCAAGGGTGCCGCCAAGGTGAGATTGAGATGGAGGCCGAGGTCGGTCGTGGGGCCAGAGGCGGGGAGGTCGCGCGCCGCGGCGCGCCAGTTTGGCCTTGTCGTCATGACACTGATGGCCGAGAGCCGATCGGCGGCGAGTGCGGAAAGAATGCCGCGGCTCACACCCTCCGAAAGCCCGAAATCATCGGCACAGAGGGAAAAAAGCGCAATCGACCGCTTGTCTACGCCAGTCGAATATCCGCCAGAGACCATGCATTCAGCCGTTTTTTGCCGATATCGCCAGGGAGACGCGAGGCGACCAACTGAGCTTGGATGACACGTGGGACCGCAAAACGCGCAAGCGAAATAGCAAGATTTCTGCGTTATAGCCGGCGGGGGCTATCCGAGCCTTACGCCCTGGAGTCGCGAACTCGTGATTTTCGCCTCGGGACACCGCGCGCAGGCCGATTCACGGACACGATTCACTTGCCCGATTCACAAACGAATGCCGGATTGATGGGACTAAGGCCGTTTTATGTATAGGAACCTGTTTTCCGTCGCGGCGTTCACGCTCCTCTCGCGGCTGACGGGCTTTCTGCGCGACGTAATGCTGGGCGCGGTCCTTGGCGCGGGACAGCTCGCGGATGCTTTCGTCGTTGCCTTCCGCCTGCCGAATCATTTTCGCGCCATCTTCGGCGAGGGTGCTTTCAACGCCGCCTATGTGCCTTGCTACACGCAGGTTCTGGCGCGGCAAGGGGAGACGGCGGGCTGGCGCTTTTCCAGCCAGATTTTCACGCTGCTCTTCTATTCGCAGCTTTTGCTGCTGGTTCTGGCGCTCATTTTCATGCCGGAATTCATCGATCTGCTTGCGCCAGGCTTTCGCGCCGATCCGGTGAAATTTTCTGCCGCCGTCACGCTCACCCGCATCACCTTTCCCTATCTGCTCTTTGTCACTCTGGTGACCCTGCAATCCGGGACTTTGAACGCACGCGGCTATTTTTCCGCTGCGGCCTTCGCGCCGGTTCTGCTCAATCTGGTGATGATCGGGTTCATGGCGCTCGCCTTTCTCTTTCCCAATGCCGCCTATGCCGCGGCGGTGGGCGTCACCGTTTCAGGCCTTTGCCAATTCGCACTGACTTATGCCGCCCTGCGTGAAGACGGCTTGCATGAACAGCTGATGGGGATCAGCTGGACGAAGGAGATCCGGCATTTCTTCGCCGTTCTCGGCCCTGCCGTCATCGGTTCGGCCGGCGTTCAGCTGGCACTCTTCGCCGATACGATCATCGGCTCGATGTTGCCGACGGGCGGCGTCTCCTCAATCTATTATGCCGACCGCATTTATCAGCTGCCGATCGGGATCATCGGCATTGCCGCGGGCACCGTTCTTCTGCCCGAGATGAGCCGGCGTTTCGCGCTTGGCGATCACGGCGGCGCCTTTCACGCGCAAAACCGCACCATGGCGCTGTCGATCGTGCTCGGCGCGCCGTTTTTCGTCGCCTTCATCATGATTCCGGAAGTGATCATGCGCGGCGTTTTTCTGCGCGGCGCTTTCACAGAAGGCGCGGCGGATGCTTCCGCGCGCGTGCTGACGGCCTATGGCTTCGGCCTTATCGCCATCGTCTTGATCCGTTCGGTCGTCGCGAGCTTTCAATCGATCGGCGATACGCGTACGCCGATGATGGTGTCGCTCTTCTCCGTCGCGGTGAACATCTGCTTCAAAGTCGTGCTGTTCAAACCCTTTGGGGCGGAGGGCCTAGCGCTCGCGACCGCGCTTGGCGCCTGGCTCAATTTCATCCTGCTTTGCTTTTTTGCCTTGCGCCGCGATCTTCTCTGGCCCGACGATCTTCTGGCAAAAAGCGCGGGGTCCGCGGCGATCGCCGCCTTTGTGCTCTCGCTTTTCGCGCTCTTTTTCACGCTGCCAGCGGCAGAATTCGCCTTTGGCGTCGGCCATTTCGAAAACGAGATCGAGCTCATCTTCCTCGTGTGCGGAGGAGGGCTGGTCTATACAATCGTGCTCGGCCTTGGATTTTTGATCTCCGGCGTGCGATTGGGGCGTGCGCCGGAAGGCTACTGAGTGTTCTGGACCGATAAAATTTAACCACCCAAACGCGGTTATGAGTGAGGCCGCATGAGAAAAGTTGAGGCGTTCCAGCTTGCATTAGGCCGCTTCGTCCTGGAATGGAGCGGTATGGAATTTTCCCTCGATCTTCTTGTCCTTGCCAGCTGGAAACTTCAGACGCCGAAAAGAGCCAAACCCCCGCATAATTTGAGCGGAAAGCTTGATGCGATCAGAGAAGTTGCGCGGGGTGAAAAGCTGGCTTCGTTCGCGCTCGCAATCGACGGCATTGCACGTGAAATCGAGGCAATGGCAGATGAGCGCCATGATTATATTCACGGCGCATCGGTGCAGATGTTCGAGGCTGAACGTCCTTTTTCTGTGAGCCTTGGTCGGCTACTTCAACCGCGCAACAGGCCACGGCGTCGGCCCGTTAAAGTGACCGCCGCCGATCTCAACAAGGCGGCCAATCGAGCACGATCTATCGGGGACCGTACGCTCGACCTAGCGGAGTCAGTCAATAAGCTAAACTAGACAGCCTCAGAACAGCCCTTCGATCTCGCCGTTCTTGTCGAGGCGGATCGTCTCGGCCGCTGGCTTCTTCGGCAAGCCGGGCATGGTCATGACGTCGCCCGTAATCATCACGACGAAGCCCGCGCCCGCCGAGAGCCGCACTTCGCGTACCGACACGATGAACCCTGACGGCGCGCCGAGCTTGGTTGGATCGGTCGAGAAGGAATATTGCGTCTTCGCCACGCAGACCGGCAAATTGGCGAAGCCCATGGCTTCGATATCCGCGATCTGCTTCTTGGCGCTGCTTTCGATGGAGATATCCGCCGCGCCATAGATCTCGCGCGCGATGGTGCGCATCTTTTCAGTGAGCGGCATCTCGTCGGGATAGAGCACTTTGAATTTCGCGGTGCCGCCCTCGGCAAGTTTGATGACTTTCTCGGCCAGTTCGACCGCGCCCTTGCCGCCGAGCGCCCAATGTTTGCAGAGCGCGACATCGGCGCCGAATTCGTCGCGGCAGGTCTTGGCGATGATGTCGAGTTCGCCCTCATTGTCGCCATTGAAATGGTTGATCGCGACGACGACGGGCACGCCGAACTTCCGCACATTGCTGATATGGCGGCCGAGATTGGCGAGGCCCGCTTTCACCGCGGCATGATTTTCCTTGCCCAGATCCGCCTTGACGACGCCGCCTTGCGCCTTGATCGCGCGCAACGTCGCGACGATGACGGCGGCGGATGGCGCGAGCCCCGCCTTGCGGCATTTGATGTCGAGGAATTTCTCTGCGCCGAGATCGGCGCCGAAGCCCGCTTCGGTCACGACATAATCGGCGAGATCGAGCGCCGCCGTCGTCGCAATCACCGAATTGCAGCCATGCGCGATATTGGCGAAGGGACCGCCATGAATGAAAGCGGGCGTGCCTTCGATCGTCTGCACGAGATTGGGCGCGAGCGCGTCCTTGAGCAGCACGGTCATCGCGCCATGCGCTTGCAGATCGCTGGCGGTGATCGGCTTCTTGTCGTTGTTCAGGCCGACGACGATTTTTGCGAGGCGTTCCTGCAGATCGTCGAGATTGCGGGCGAGGCAGAAGATCGCCATCACTTCGGAGGCAACCGTAATGTCGAAGCCGCTCTCGCGCGGAAAACCATTGGCCGCGCCGCCGAGCGCGACGACGATCTGGCGCAGCGCGCGGTCGTTCATATCGACGACGCGGCGGAAGGCGACCCGGCGCTGATCGAGCTTCAGCTCATTGCCCCAATAGATATGATTGTCGATCAGCGCCGCCAGCAGATTGTGCGCCGCGGAGATCGCATGAAAATCGCCGGTGAAATGGAGGTTGATCGCCTCCATGGGCACGACCTGCGCGTAGCCGCCGCCGGCAGCACCGCCCTTCACGCCGAAGCAGGGGCCGAGCGAGGGTTCGCGCAGCGCGACGATGGTCTTCTTGCCGATCACGCCCAGCGCATCGGCGAGGCCGACGGAGGTTGTTGTCTTGCCTTCGCCCGCCGCCGTCGGATTGATGGCGGTGACGAGAATGAGCTTGCCCTTCGACTTCGCGCTTTGATGCGTCTTGGCGAGAAAATCGAGATCGACCTTGGCGATCTTGGTGCCATAGGGCTGCAGCGCATCGACCGGAATACCGGCTCGCTCGGCGATCGCGGTGATCGGTTGGAGCTTGGCGGCGCGGGCAATCTCGATATCGGTCGGCATGAACGCGGTCCTCTTACGGGTAGCTTTGCTCTTCAAATATGGTGGCTTGCCCCTGTCCTTGCGCTGGATCAGGGCGAAGCGATGGGAGGGTATAGCCGCAGATTGCGCGGGAGGCGAGGGGACCTGGCCGGATAGTTTTGACACAGGCGGCCGGGCGTTTCGCAGGTGCAGCGCGAATGGCCAATGGCATGCCAAGCTCACCCCGCCAGCGCCGCCAGAATCCTGACCCAGCTCCGCGCGCCTTTGTGGAAGGAGCTCAGCTCATATTTTTCGTTCGGCGAATGGATGCGGTCGTCATCGAGGCCGAAGCCGATCATCAGCGCATCCATGCCGAGATCGGCCTTGAACGCGCCGACGATGGGGATGGAGCCGCCGGAGCCGGCGAGCACGGGTTCCACCTGCCATTCATCCTTCAAGGCCGTGCGGGCCCGGGTCAGCGCCTCCGAGTTGAACGGCAGCTGCAGCGCGGGCGAGGCGCCATGCGCGAGAAATTCGACATGGCAATCGGCCGGCAGGCGCGCTTTGACGAAGTTACGGAAACTCGCCGCGATCTTTTTGGGGTCCTGTTGGCCGACGAGGCGGAAGGAGAATTTAGCCGACGCCTTCGCCGGCAGCACGGTCTTCGAGCCTTCGCCCGTATAGCCCCCGATGATGCCGTTCACATCGCAGGTCGGCCGCGCCCAGATCATCTCGAGAATGCTGCGGCCTTTTTCGCCGGCGGGCTCGGAAAGGCCGACTTCGCCGAGAAGATCGTGGCCGGGCAGGCTCCGCCATTGCTTGGCGATTGCATCGGGCAGTTCGGCGACGCCATCGTAGAAACCGGGCAAAGTGATGCGATGATCGTCGTCATGCAGATCGGCGATGATCTTGGCGAGCACATGGATCGGATTGACCGCGGCGCCGCCGAAGAGACCGGAATGCAGATCGCGGTCGGCGCCATGGATGATGACTTCTTCCAAGACGAGGCCGCGCAGCATGGTCGTGATCGCGGGCGTCTTTCGGTCCCACATGCTCGTGTCGCAGACAAGCACAAGATCGGCTTTGAGTTCGTCGCGATGCGCGGCGAGGAAGGCGGGTAGGGATGACGAGCCGCACTCTTCTTCGCCTTCGAAGAGAAAGGTGACGTCGCAGGGAAGCCGGGCCGCCGTCTCCTTGAAGGCGCGGCAGGCCTCGACGAAGGTCATGAGCTGGCCCTTGTCGTCGGCGGTGCCGCGCCCGACGATCTGCTTGCCGTCAGGCGCATCGGCAAGATGCGGCGAGAAGGGCGGTGTGGTCCAGAGATCGAGCGGGTCCGGCGGTTGCACATCGTAATGGCCATAGAATAAGACATGCGGCGCGCCTTCGCGGCCGCTCTTGGCCTCGCCGACCACGATCGGATGGCCCTTGGTCGGCCTGACCGACGCCTCGAAGCCGAGCGAATTGAGTTCTTGGGCGAGCCATTCGGCGGCGCGAACGCAGTCGGCGGCGTAACCGGGGTCCGTCGAGACGGAGGGGATCGCGACGAATTCGAATAGGCGCTTCAGCGCCTGATCGAGATGGGCGTCAACGCGCGCCAGAACGGGATCGAGCGCAGCCATCATCTGTCCTCATCATGAAAGTATTCGCGCGCTCTTTATCGCAGCCACGCGGAAGCCGAAAGCGGTCTTCAAAATGGGCTTCGAATTCAATGCACTCTGGCACGATGTTGAATTGAAGTGCCAGCTTGGAAGGGCACCGCGCGCCCCGAATAAGGAAAGTGGCCAAAGAAAAAGCCGGCCGCGAGCGGCCGGCTTCGATCGTCCGGGGCGAGCCCAGATTCAGGCGTTGAAGAGATGGCTGAAGATCCAATAGAGCGCGGCAGCCAGTGCAACCGCGCAGGGCAGCGTCAGTACCCAGGCGAGCGCGATATTGCGCAGGGTCGCCAATTGCAGGCCCGAGCCGTTCGCCGCCATCGTGCCCGCGACACCGGAGGAGAGGACATGCGTGGTCGAGACCGGCAGACCGAACATGTCGGCAGCCGCGATCGTGCTCGCAGCGACGATTTCGGCGGCGGCGCCCTGGCCATAGGTCAGATGCTCTTTGCCGATCTTTTCGCCGACCGTGATGACAATGCGCTTCCAGCCGATCATCGTGCCGAGGCCGAGCGCCAGGGCGACGCAGATCTTCACCCAGACCGGGATGAACTTCGTCGAATTGTCGAGCCCCTTCTTATAGGTTTCGAGCGCCTTTACATCGCTTGCCGAAAGCCCGGCGCTATTGCTCTTGTCGAGCCAACGAAGCGCCTCCGAGACGAGGTACATGTCGTTACGTGTGTTGCGGACCTGGGCCGCGGGCACTTTGGCGAGCGAGCCATAGGTCTGGACCTGCTTGCTAATGTCGTGCATGAGCACCGCCAGCGAGGGAAAAGTGCCCTCGTTGAAGCTGTGGTTGGCGATGTCGCGCGAGACGAAGCCGCGCGGATCGCCCATCACGTTGAAGCCGGCCGCCTTGGCGTCGATGATTTTTGAGGCCGCCTCGGAAGCGGCGATGAAATGTTGAGTCTCGCTGACGGGCACGGCCCGGTTCAAGGCATAGGCGGTCGGCACCGTGCCGATGAGGATGAGCATGATGAGGCCCATGCCTTTCTGTCCATCATTCGAGCCATGGAAGAAGGAGACAAGCGTGCATGTCGTCACGAGCAGGGCGCGAATCCAAAGCGGCGGCGCCTTCTGGCCCTTCGGCGCCGTATAAAGCTCCGGCTTGCGGACGATGAGCTTCATTACCCACAGCAGCACCGCGGCGCAGACGAAGCCGAAGACCGGCGAACAGAGGAGCGCATAGCCGATCTTCGTGGCTTGCTCCCAATCAACGCCCGAGGTTCCGTCACGGCCGCGCATCAGGGCGTTGGCGACGCCGACGCCGATAATCGAGCCGATCATCGTATGCGAGCTCGAGGCCGGCAGGCCGGGCCACCAAGTCCCGAGATTCCAAACGATGGCGGCGACCAACATGGCAAAGACCATCGCAAAGCCGGCTGAAGATCCGACCTGCAGAATGAGCTCGACAGGCAGCAGCGAGACGATGCCGAAAGCGACGGCGCCGGTCGACCATAAAACGCCGAGAAAATTGAAGAAGCCGGACCAGACGACGGCGAATTGCGCCGGCAAGGAATGCGTATAGATAACGGTCGCGACGGCGTTTGACGTGTCATGGAAGCCGTTCACGAATTCGAACCCGAGCGCAATGATCAGCGCGACGCCGAGAAGTAGAAATGGAAGAATACTCGTGGTCGGCGAGCCCGCGACTTTCATGTCGCCGTAGATGCTATAGGCCGCGAAGAACAGACCACCGGCCACGACGGCCAGAAAGATGATAACAGCCTTCATATCGATCGGCTGATCGAGATGCGGTTTCGGATTGTCGGAGTGTTGGGCTGGAATTGAATCGAGTGAAGCAAGGGAAGTCATGAACACGCCTCCTGAGTGTGCGGCAAACCAAGCGAAGCGCCGCAACAGGCGTGTGACATGCGTTGTGTGCGTAACGATTGCCTCTCCATTTGCAGTTTTGTGACATGCGCCTTCGAAGTGACATATGGGTCGCCGCTTATCTGCGCCGTTGTGGCGTTGAAGGTGTTGCCGCGGTGCTGCGCCGTCGCGGCGCGGCGGAAGCCGGCGCCATTCTCGTCATCATCGATCGCCTCGATGGCACCGGCGCGCTCTACGGTCCGGCGCCGCAAAGCGAAGTCGATGAAGTGGGGCGGTTCTTCGCGCGCATGCATAAGGAAGAATGGATCGAGACGGCGCAGGCAGCGGCGCGCATCGAACGCGAGATCGGCTTCGATCCCGATCTCTGGGTCGTCGAAGTGGAAGACCGGCAGGGCCGCAACTTCCTCGAACTCGTGGGTTGAGCCACTTTGCGGGCGCGCGCGGTGTGACTCAAAAACAACATCGCTCTATATTTAGAAAAATGTTCGCCAATGGCGGGCGCACACGAGGGCGGCGGCCCTCGTCATTGACATATCGTTAACCCTTTCGGCCCGAGGCTTCACTCAAGCGCAGAGAGTGTGTTGATCGCGCGACCTGCCGGAGAAGGGCCGATGGGCGAGCTTGTATCATTTAGACTGAAGGCGGACGTGTCGCGGCCTCCATTGGCCGTGGGGGCGAGTGCCGAGATCCTGTTCTTTACGGGGGTGAGGATCGTCCGCGAGAGCGTGGACATGCCGCAAGGCGATCCTCAAGAGCCGCCGCCGCGCATGGGCGTACGCAAGCGCCGACGCCGCGCGAGCTAGAGCGCCGTCAGTTCTGCGCGACGGTTTCGGGTGCGCATTGGATCGAGAGCGCCCGCGCTTCCGCGCTAGCGCGTTCGCTCGGATGCGCCGCCAAGGCCGAGATCAGCAGGAAGCCCTGCAACTGCGGCGCGACGAGCCGCAATTCCTGAGACGGATTGTCTTCATCGTCTTCAGCCTGCGCCGCCTCGAGCTGCGGCTCGGTCATCACGCTGATGTCAATCTTGCCGTGGACGGACGCCTTGTCCGTCATCGAATAGAAAATCTTTCCGGTCCGGCTCCGAAACGACAGAGTGACGAGCGCATCCTCACCGATCGAGGCGCTCACATGAAACGGTGCCTGGGTGATATCGAACATGCAGACCGCCTCGGCGATGGCCGGATCTTCGAACGGCGTGATCTCATGGCCGGGCAGCGGCTGCGGCAAAAGAAAGGGCTGCTTTGGCGTGGCGAGTGCGGCGAGGCGCGCGTAAGCATCATGCGGCGCAAGACGCGGCATGACGAGAATGCTGACGATATGGACGAGGCCCGCGACGAACAGAATGGCGACCCCGTAAAGCAAGACAGCGAAGAACCGGTTCATCCAGATCATTGGCAGCCAACCTTCGCAATCTGCGGCAGCGCTGCGGCCTCGACCTTGGACATGCCAAAATCGAACAGCGTGTCGTAAAGCCGGAGGACGAGCGCGAACGTCGGGACATCGCCGATCGGCAGCCAATTTCCGGGCCGTGCATCGCGCGAGACGGCGATCTCGACATTGCCGGCAGCGTCGCGCAAAACCTCCGACGAGGTAAAGGCGAAGCGCTTGGCCGGATTGTCGAGCAGCGCGCCGTTCGTCGAATAAAGACTCAAGGTCCAAAAGCGCGTCGGTGGGATAGGGCCCTTCACCACATAGTCGCAGCCCGCGCGCAAGAGTTCGCCCGTGCTGTCGCGCCAGGCAAAGAAATTCAGGCCTTCGGCGGTTCCGAGTGGCAGTTGGCCGGTGCGCGCGAGCCGCGACTGCGAATAAGGATCGATCTCCATCGAGCCGGTTTTGGGCGAACGCACCCAGGGGCCGGCGCGCACTTCATCGAAGTTGATGCCCGAGCGCAGCACATAATAGGTGAGGGCAAGCCCCAGAACGATGCCGGCGAAGAGGGTCGCGATAAATTTCAGGAGGAGCGTCAAGGCAGCGCCGCCCTGGCGATGATCGGAGCCATCATGGCTGCGCCTTGAAATTGGCTTGGGCAGCGGTTGTCGTTCGCTTCAGCTCGGCCGCCTTCGCCGCATCGGCGATGGCGGCGAGCGCGGCGATCGAGCCCGCCGACAGCGTGGCCGGATTGTGCGAGGCGTCCTGTTGAGAGCCATCCGTCGCCTGGGGCACGGGCGCCGCCGCGACGGTCGCCGTATCGCCCGGCAGCGGTTTCAGCTCGATGCCCTGATGCGCATAGGCCATGATCTCGTGCCATGTCGCCGCTGGCAGGGATCCCCCCGTCATGTTGTTCGTCGGCGTGTCGTCGTCATTGCCGAACCAGATCGTGCCGACGTAATTGCCGGAATAGCCGTTGAACCAGGCGTCTTTGAATCCATTTGTCGTGCCCGTCTTGCCGGCGATATCGACGCCATCGATCGCCGCGCGCCGCGCGGTGCCCTCCAGAACCACCTGCTTCATCATCGAGACCATCTCGATGATGACTTTCGGATCGAAGATCTGTTTCGGTGGCGGCTCGTCCTGATCGTGGCGGTAGATCACCTTGCCGTGGCTATTGGTGATTTCCACCGCCGCAAAGGGATTGATCCTCTTACCGCCGTTGGCGAACGTCGCGTAAGCGCCGGCCATCTCCATCACATTGACGCCGTCGGCGCCGATCGGCAGCGACACCGTGTCGGGAAGTGGCGTCGTGACGCCCATTTTACGCGCATTCTCGATGATTTTCGCGCGCCCGCGTTTGGCGGATTCAAAGACATTGTTGTGGCCTGGGACGGGATAGGCTTCGCCGATCGCGATCGAGAGTTTGACGGCGACCGAATTCAGCGAATGCGTGAGCGCGAAGACGAGCGGTACAGCGCCGTGATAGCCGCCGCCGAAATTATGCGGGCACCAATCGCCGATGCACACCGGACCATCGACGACGATCGTCTGCGGCGTGAATTTGCCTGTCAACAGTGCGGTCAAATAGACGAACGGCTTGAAGGAGGAGCCCGGCTGGCGCAGCGCATCGGTCGCGCGGTTGAACTGGCTCGCGCCATAATCGCGGCCGCCGACGATGGTGCGCACGGCTCCGTTCGAGGGATCGAGAATGACCATTGCCGACTGATCGGCATGATAGGCTGGGCCATATTGGCGCAGCTGATCCTCGATCGTCTGGTCGGCAAATCTTTGCAAGTTTGGATCGAGCGCGGTGCGCACCGTTAGCGTGCGGTCGTCGCCGAGTTTATGCGCCTCCGCGAGCTGGCGGACTTGATCATAGGCCCAGTCGAGATACCAATCCGGCGCGATCTCCTGGCTGCGCGGCACCGGCGTCGCAGGGTTGCGTTGCGCGGCATAGATTTGGCCTTCGCTCAGAAAGCCGGCATCGACCATGTTCTGCAGAATGTCATTGGCTCTTGCACGCGCCGCCGGCAGATTGACATGCGGCGCATATTTGGTCGGCGCTTTGAAGAGGCCGGCGAGCATCGCGGCCTCCGCGAGCGTGACGTCGCGCACGGATTTGCCGAAATAGAATTCAGCCGCCGCCTGCACGCCGAATGTGCCGCCGCCCATATACATGCGATCGAGATAGAGCTGGAGAATTTCGTGCTTGCTCAAATGGCCTTCGAGCCACAGCGCGAGATAGGCTTCCTTGATCTTGCGGATCAGCGTCCGCTCGTTCGACAAGAAAAGGTTCTTTGCCAATTGCTGGGTGATCGACGAACCGCCTTGCCGAACCGAGTCGGAGCGGGCATTGACGGTGAGGGCGCGCAGCGTGCCGAGAACGTCGATGCCGAAATGCTGGAAGAAGCGCCGGTCTTCCGTCGCGATCACCGCCTGGATCATATATTTCGGCATCTGGTCGATTGGCACGGAATCGTCGTGCAACACGCCGCGCTTGCCGACATAATCACCATATCGGTCGAGAAAGGTGACGGCGAGGTCTTGCTTTTTTAGCCAATCGTCCGTCGCCGTATCTTGAAAGGCCGGGATCGCCATGAACAGCGCGAGCATGCCGGCGGCGACGCCGAGATTCGAGCCTTCGCAGATGAGTTCGACGATAAGGCGGCGCCAACTCGTGACATGCAGCCTGTCCATCCAAGCGGCGACGGTCGCATAGGAGGTCCGCACTTTTTGCCCGGCGCCGTACATGCCGGAATCGATGAAGGCGTCGAGCGCTAAGGCCTGCCGAGAAATGCGCTTGGCAAAGCGCACGGCAGCGGCATAGGCTCGCGACGATTTCAGCGTTTCCAACACCTGCAACCGTTCTCTCTTGGGCACTTTCGGGCGCCTCCCCGGGGCAAGTGTTGCAATTCTCCAGGCAATTTAGCAATCCTGCGGATGCGTCAGACTGGCCTGCCGTTCTTCAGCGGACCAAGAGATCAAACCTGCGCGGCAAGAGCATGGCACCCGCCCGATGAGCAAGCCAAAAGATCCCTATTGGGAGACGAAGCCGCTGGAAGCGCTGACCCAAAAGGAATGGGAAAGCCTCTGCGACGGCTGCGGTCGCTGCTGCCTCGTCAAGCTTGAGGACGAAGACACCGGCAAGGTTCATTTCACCGATATTGCCTGCCGGCTTTTCGATGAAAAATCATGCCGTTGCAGCAATTACCCGCAGCGGCGTCGCAAGGTCAAAGACTGTCTGAAACTGACCCCCACGATGGTCCGGGCGCTGCCCTGGCTGCCGCCCACCTGCGCCTACCGGTTGCGGGCGGAAGGGCGCCCCCTGAAATGGTGGCATCCGCTTGTCTCAGGCTCGTCCGAAACCGTGCATACAGCCGGAATTTCGGTGCGAGGCCGCGTCGCGATCTCCGAATCCGAGCTGCCGATCGAAGACTATGACCATCATATCGTGGCTTGGCCCGGCAAGAGCCCGCGCGTCGCCAATTCGGCAGGGCGAAAGAGAGCCAAGACATAGCAACGCTCGCCTCGACAAAGCCTGCAAGACTCCATGATCGATGTAACCATTAGGCAACGCGCCTCTGTTAGACCACGTTAGTCCCACGCTTTACGCGGAGGGATATGGTTAACAGCGGATCGCCGCCTGATGGTCGCATCGGTTCTTTTGCTCCGGAATTTGTCCGGCGGGCTTGCCAATCTCGCCATGCGCTTCTGGCGCCGGCGCGAGGGCGCGACCGCGGTTGAATTCGCGCTGATCGCCATTCCGTTCTTTCTCGTCATCATGGCGACCGTGCAGACGGCGATCGTCTATATGGCGCAGCAGGAATTGGAGACGGTGACTGAGCAGGCGAGCCGCTACATTCTGACCGAGCAGGCGACGGGCGACACGCAAACGCAATTCGCGCAAACGGTTTGCAATCAGGTCTCGGCGCTCTTCAATTGCAAAGGCCTGATGATCAATGTGCAGAACTACGGCACAGGCACCAGTTTCTCGAGCGCCACCACGACGGCGCCCACGTTGACCTTCGATTCCAAGGGCAATGTCTCCAACACATGGACCTTCTCGCCCGGCACAAATGGCAGCATCGTCGTAGTGCAGGTGATGTACCAATGGCCGATCTATCTGAAGCCCTTCAACTTCAATCTCTCGAATTTGTCGAACGGCAATCGTCTTCTGATGGCAACTGCCGTGTTCAGGAACGAACCGCTGTGAAGCCCGCCCGTCTAATCTCGCGTGCCGCCTTCCGAAAGGCACGAAAGCTGCTGCGCGATCGGCGCGGCCTTGCGGCGACGGAATTCGCAATGCTCGTGCCGTTGATGCTGGTCGTCTTTGTCGGCGTGTCGGAGGTCGGCCAGGCGATTTCGATTAGCCGCAAAGTGACGATCACCGTGCGCACCGTCACGGATCTCGTGACGCAATATTCGGCGCTGTCGACGAGCGATATGACGAATCTGCTCAACGCGGCTTCGCAAGTGATCGCGCCTTATCCGTCAAGCAATCTTACGATCACGGTCTCTGAAGTCCAGACCGACTCGAAAAGCAATGCGACCGTTACCTGGAGCAGCGCCGTCAACGGCACCGCCTATACGAACGGCCAGAAGGTGACGCTGCCGAGCGGCATCAGCCAGCCAAACGTCACGGTGATCTGGGGGCAGGTGCATTATGCCTATACGCCGGTGCTCGGCGACAAGATCATCGGAACGACGAATCTGTCCGATCAGCTCTATATGAATCCACGGCTCTGCACGGCGATCGCTTACGGCAGCTCGGTTTCGACATCGACGCTGACGACGAATTGCGCGAGCCAGTAGTTCGAGTTCCTCGAGCAGCCCCGGCGCGGGCTCTTGCGGTTCGGACTCTTCGGGCTGGGGCAGCAGCTGCGCCTATACCGGCTTCTGGGCTTTCATGTGCTGGTTCTGAGCATCTAACGAAGGCGCACTCGACGCGCGCGGGCGAACCTCACCCATCCAAAGACGCACAAAAGCCGCAGGCGAAATCCGCGCAGCGGCTTTTTCTTTCGGCCTTTACTGCGTCAGATGTGACGCCGTCATGACCGCAGTGTTGAAGAGGCTCACCAGCGCGGCGGAAATGTCGCCGTCGGTCGTCACCGCGGTGAAGAGGCCAGGCGACGCGCAGCCCTGCATATTGCCGCTGATCTGCGACTGGAACGGCGAAATGTAAGTGTTGTACCAGGTGTCCGTCGGCAGCGGCAGATATTGGGTATAAAGCACGGCAATGCGGATGCCGCGGTTCTTGACCGTCGTGCACCAGGACGTGTCCATCAGCGCCTGCACGCGGCTACCGCTCACCATCGCGTCTTCGACGCCGTCGGTCACCAGAAACAGCACTTCTTGCGGGCTGTCGCCTTTGGCCTGCGTTCCGCCACCGGGATTCGGCATGATGCCGTTGATGCTGTTCATCGCATCGCTGAAATCCGTGTCGGTGTCGTTGGCGCCGACGGCCGTCGATTGGTTCTTCTGCATCTGCGATTGGGTCAGCCAGTTCTGCTGATAGACTTCCAAGATCTGGATGTTGCTGGCGGCCGTCTTCGCGGTCGTCAGATTCGACGTCAACGATTGGAGACTGTTGAAGGCATAATCGAATGAGTAGAGCGCCATGCGATAAGTCGCATTGGTCGTCGTCTCGGTGCTCTGCGCCTGGGTCATCAGATTTTGCGCGGCGGTGCCGACGAGATCGATGCGCAGCGTGACGCCGAGATTGCGCGCGAGCTGATAATTGTCCTCGTTGCCGGGGTTGCCGAGACCATCGGCCGAAGGATTGTATTCATGGCAGCCGAAGGCGCAGCCTCCCTGCGAGGTGGTGTTGGCAACCATGGTGTTGATGCCGGTCGTCGTCGCGGCAATCGCCATTGAGGGCGAGTCGTCGAGCAGCAGATAGAAATCGATATTGGGCGGTAGGCTGGCGGAGGCGGTCGATTTGCCGCCGATGGTTAAGGTCGTCTTGCCGATGATGCCGCTGAAGCTCGTCAGGGAATTGGCTGTATAGCTGACCGTGGCCGTCCGGTTGAGGCCATTGTCCGTCACGGTGATCGTCGGTTTCAAAGAGGCGCTCTGGATGCCCATGACCTGCGAGGACAGAGTGTTGAACAGGGTTTGCGCCAGCGTCTGGGCATTGGTCGAAGACAGCGCCATGGAGGAGGGCGTCACCGCCGCGAGAGCGGCCGAATCGGCAGCGGCGTCCAGTTTCGCTCGGCGCCGCGCGGCCGTCGCATAGTCTACCCCCATCCCGGCGGCAAACAGCACCGGGATCAGAAGGAAGGCGAAGATCATCACGACATTGGCGCGGCGGTCGCGTCTGAAGTCGCTGGTAAGGCGGCGCAATTTCCGAAAGAGCATGAAATCCCATCGGGCCGGGCTGAATTGCCACTTTGGGTGGTATGGCGCGAAATCATTGATTTAACGTTAGGTCGACCCTCAAAATCCCGGCGATTCGGGCAGCTTCGCTGGCCGGCTTCCGCATCAAAATCGGTTCATTCCTGAGCAAAATGAATTCGCATAAGGCAGTTTCGAGAATCTGCTGCGACCTTTATGGTTCATTCGACGTTCACGGCACTTCGGCAAGGCTCGGTTTATGCTGCGCGGTCGGCTCGCTTTAGCATTTACCCTCGTCATGTGCGGGCCTGCGGCTGCTGCCGAGACCGCGCAGGAGCGCGCCCGTACGCCTGAGCACCCTGAGCGCGTCTGCCTCTCCGTGCAGCAGGCGCGCGAGACGATCACGCTCAACAAGCTCGCCGAGCCCTTTCGCGTCACGACCTTCGTCGCGCATCATTTTCAGGCAGAAACGCTGCGCGTGAAGCTTTGCCGGAGAAAAGACGAATTCATCTATGAAATAAGTCTGCTGCAGCGTGACGGCCGGGTCATCCGCGTCTATGTCAATGCCGTCACGGGCAAGATCGTCAAAACGGTCAATGCGGAAAACCCGGCGACCGCGAAGCCGGAGCTCCCACACCCGCGCGGGCGCTTCCGGCAGCAATAGGAGAATGAGACGTGCGGCTTCTCGTGGTCGAGGATGATAAGGACCTCAATCGCCAGATCGCGACGGCGTTGACGCAGGCAGGCTATGCGGTCGATCGCGCGTTCGATGGCGAAGAGGGCGGCTTTCTCGGCGAAACCGAATCCTATGACGCCGTCATTCTCGATCTCGGTCTGCCGAAGAAGGACGGCATTGCGGTTCTCGCCGACTGGCGGAAAGCCGGGCGCGTCATGCCGGTTCTGGTCCTCACCGCGCGCGATCGTTGGCACGAGAAGGTCCAGGGCTTTGATGTCGGCGCCGACGATTATGTCGCCAAGCCCTTTCATATCGAGGAACTCTTGGCGCGGCTGCGTGCGCTCGTGCGCCGCGCCACGGGTCACGCCAGCAATGATCTCGTTTGCGGTCCCGTCAGGCTCGACACCAAGGCGGGGCAGGTGACGGTGGACGGAACGCTCATCAAGCTGACCTCGCATGAGTACCGGCTGCTTGCCTATCTGATGCATCACACGGGGCGCATCGTCTCGCGCAGCGAGCTTGTCGAACATCTCTACGATCAGGATTTTGATCGCGATTCCAATACGATAGAAGTCTTTGTTGGACGATTGCGTAAGAAGCTCGGCATCGACATTATCCAAACCATGCGCGGCCTCGGCTATATCGTTGCGCCGCCCGGGGCAGAAGCGCCGCCGCCGGCCAAGCGTAGACCGACGGGTTCTGCCGTCGGCTGAGCCGTTCAAATCCCCTAAGGTTCGCGCAATGCGCCTGGCCTCTCCGCGAAATTGGTCGATTGCGACGCGGTTGTTCTTTTCCGCGGCGGTGTTGAGTTCGGCGATTTTGGTCACCTCCGGCATCGGGCTTTCGACGCTTTATCGAAAGACCGCCGAATCGCGCTTCGACGACCGCCTCGGCGTTTATCTGCGCACGCTCGTCGCCGACATCGCCTCGCCCTTGGAAGAAAATCACCCCGATCCGGGGGATATCGGCGAACCGCAATTCGAACTGCCGCTATCGGGCTGGTATTGGCAGATCACCCGCACCGACGGCGATAAGCAGGACATCAGAACCTCGCGCTCGCTTTTCGCCGCGCGGCTGCCGCGCCTTGCCGACCAGCATATTCAGGCTGGCGTCGGCGGCATGCGCGAGGGTTATGTGAAGGCGCCCGACGACCGCAATCTGCGCATGGTCGAGCGCGTCATCGATCTCGGCGATCAGGGCGTCTATCTCGTTCAAGTCGCGGCGACGACCGAGAGCATCGATTCCGATATCGCTCATTTCGAGTTCTCGCTCATCATCACTTTTGCGCTCTTGGGCGCGGCGCTCGTCGGATCGTCTGTCTTGCAGCTTCATTTCGGCCTGTTACCGCTGCGCCGGCTGAAAGAGGGCGCGGCCGCGATCAGGCGCGGCGAGCGCGAGACGATCGGCGGAACATTCGCGCGTGACATCGCGCCGCTTGCTTCCGAGCTCAATCTACTTATTTCCGCCAATCGCGAAGTGGTGGCGCGCGCGCGCAACGAAGTCGGCAATCTCGCCCATGCGCTAAAGACGCCGCTCAGTGTCATCATCAACGAGGCCGAGACGGACCACAAAGGGCTTGCGGCGAAAGTGCGCGAGCAGGCGGCGCTGATGCGCGATCAGGTGACCTATTATCTTGATCGCGCGCAAATCGCCGCGCGCGCCGGCGTGCTCGGAAGGGCGACGGAAGTCGCGCCCGTCACGGCGGCGCTCGTTCAGCTCTTCAATAAGATTTACAGCGAACGCGACATCACCTTTTCGATCAAATCGATCGACGGTCTGCGCTTCCAAGGTGAACGCCAGGACCTCGAGGAAATGGTCGGCAATCTCATCGACAATGCGGGCAAATGGGCGCGCAAAGGCGTGATGATTGCCACCGAACCTGTGCCCGGCACCGATGCCGATGGACGGCAATTCTTTCGCGTGACCATCGACGACGATGGGCAGGGGCTGGCCCCGGAGCTGCGGCAAGCCGCCATGCGGCGCGGTCGGCGCATTGACGAGACGCGACCTGGCTCGGGTCTCGGTTTGTCGATCGTCGTGGATCTTGCGGCACTTTATGGCGGCGCGCTCAAACTCGATGCGAGCCCCATGGGCGGTTTGCGTGCGGAGCTGGAATTGCCGGCGGCGGCGTGATCCAGAACAATCCGCCTGCGCGCATTTGTCTATATTGAAACCTTAAGTGTGGACTTCGATTTTCCGTGACGGGCCCGGGATTTCTTGTCGCCTTTCAAAAAAATGCTCTAAAGCATGTCGCACATCTCGGCCGGCCCTGCCGGCAGGGAATCATTGAATGTGTTCCGATCCCGACAAGGGACGGCTTGAGGAAGCGCCATGCTTTTTGGCCTTATCGCGCTTTTGACCGGTGCGGCGGTCTTCGCCGTTCTATGGCCGCTTGCGCGCAAGCCTGATCCCCAAAATGTGGGTTCCGCGCCCGACGTCGCGTTTTATAAAGCAAAGCTCGACGAGATCGCGCGCGAGGCCGAGAGCGAGCTTCTCTCGCCGCCGGAAGCGGAAGCCGCGCGCACCGAAGCCGCGCGGCGTTTGTTGAAAGCGGCTGACGAGAGCGTGCCGCATAAGCCGCTCGCGCCCAAGACGGGTGTATCCGCGGGCGCGGCGCAATTGCGCGTACGGCTTGTCGCGCTTGCGGCTTTGATTGTGATCCCCGCTCTCTCGCTCGGACTTTACGCCGTGCTCGGCCATCCGTCGTGGCCGGATGCGCCTTTGTCCGCGCGTCTCGATGTGCCGCCGGAGAAATTGTCGCTTGCCGCCGCGATCGCCAAGGTCGAAGTGCATTTGCTGCATGACCCCAATGACGGGCGCGGCTATGAAGTGCTCGTTCCCGCCTATCTGAATGTGGGCCGGCTCGACGATGCGGCGCATGCCGCGGACATGGCCATGCAGCTCCTTGGCGCGACGCCGGAGCGCAAGACGATCTATGGCGAGACGCTCGTCTTTGCCGCGCATGGCGTCGTCACCGAGATGGCGCGCAAACTCTTTGCCGAGGCCGCCGCCGCCAATCCGCCGGAGTTGAAGGCGATGTATTTTCTCGGCCTTGCCGCGGCTCAGGATGGCGATAAGAAAGCCGCCGCGAGCGAGTGGCAGGCGCTCTTATCGAAGCTGCCAAAAGGCGAGCCGTTTGCGAGCGATGTTGAGGCGCGCCTCGCCGCCCTCCAAGGCCAGGCGCCCCCTTCGGACGAGGCGGCGGCGATTGCCGGGATGGCGCCCGAGCAACGCGCCGCGGCCATTCACGGTATGATCGATCGCCTCGCGGCGCGTCTCGCGCAGAACGGTCACGACATCGAAGGCTGGCTGCGCCTCGTGCGTGCTTATAAAGTGACGAATGAGATCGACAAGGCGCGTGCCGCGCTTGCCACAGCCCGCAAGGATTTCAGCGGCGATGCCGAAGCGACGGCGCGCCTCGATGCGCTGGCGCATGAATTGGGACTGGAGTCATGACGCGTAAGAAGAAACGTCTCGCGCTTATTCTGTCCGCGCTCATCGTGCTCGGCGGCGGTGCCGGCCTCGTTCTCTATGCCTTGCGCGACAATATCGTCTTTTTCTATGCGCCGAGCGAAGTCTTCGCCAAGAACTTGGCGCCGGGCACGCACATTCGTATCGGCGGCCTCGTCAAGCAAGGCTCTGTCGTTCACGACAGCACGACCGTGCATTTCGTCGTGACCGACGGTAAGAAAGATTTGCCGGTGACCTATTCCGGCGCGCTGCCCGATCTCTTTCGCGAGGGCCAAGGCGTGGTGGCCGACGGTGTCATCGAGATAAACGGGATGACGGCGACGGAAGTTCTCGCCAAGCATGACGAGCGCTATATGCCGCGCGAAGTGGCCGATGCATTGAAGAAGCGCGGCCTCTGGCAGGAAGGCAAGGACGGCAAGATGACGGGCGCGATGGCTCCGCAAGCCGCGCCGCAGGCGGCGAAATGAGGATCTTATGATCGTTGAACTCGGCCATTACGCGCTCGTCCTCGCGCTCGCGCTGGCGCTGTTCAATTCCTTTGTGCCCTTCTGGGGCATTGCGGCGCGCGACGAGCGGCTGATGGCGACGGCGCCGTCGGCCGCGCTCGTGCAATTCGTCTTTATCGCGGCGGCCTTCGCCGCGCTCGTCTATGCGCATGTGACGTCCGATTTCTCGGTCTTGAACGTCGTCGAGAATTCGCATTCGGCGAAGCCGCTCGTCTATAAAATCGCCGGCGTCTGGGGCAATCACGAAGGCTCGATGCTGCTCTGGGTGTTGATCCTCGCCACCTTTGGCGCACTCGTTGCCGGCGCAAGACGCAGCATGCCACCCGATCTTCATGCCGCGGTGTTGGGCGTCCAATCCTGGATCAGCGCCGCCTTTCTTCTGTTCATCCTGCTCACGTCGAATCCCTTTACGCGGCTTGCCAATCCGCCATTGGAAGGCATCGATCTCAATCCGCTCTTGCAGGACCCCGGCCTCGCGATCCATCCGCCGCTGCTTTATTTTGGCTATGTCGGGCTCTCCATCACTTTCTCTTTCGCCGCGGGCGCGCTGATCTGTCGGCGCATCGATGCCGTCTGGGCGCGGCTTGTGCGGCCGTGGACCTTGCTCGCCTGGATGTTCCTGACGCTCGGCATCGCCATGGGATCTTACTGGTCCTATTACACGCTGGGCTGGGGCGGCTTCTGGTTCTGGGACCCGGTCGAAAACGCCTCGTTGATGCCTTGGCTCGCGGCGACCGCGCTGTTGCATTCGGCGGCGGTGATGGAAAAACGCGAGGCCTTAAAAATCTGGACGATCTTTCTCGCCATTCTCGCCTTTTCGCTGTCGCTGATCGGCACCTTCCTCGTGCGCTCGGGCGTGTTGACCTCCGTTCATGCCTTTGCCAACGATCCGCGCCGCGGCGTTTTCATCCTTCTCATTCTCGTTCTCTTCATTGGCGGCTCGCTGGCGCTCTTTGCCGCGCGCGCCAACGATCTGAAGCCCGGCGGATTTTTCGCGCCGGTTTCGCGCGAAGGCGCGCTGGTGCTCAACAATCTTCTTCTTTCGACGGCTTGTGCCACCGTTTTCGTCGGCACGCTCTATCCGCTAGCGCTCGAAGCGACGACAGGCGAAAAGATTTCCGTCGGCGCCCCCTTCTTCAATGCGACCTTCGTGCCCGTGTTTCTGCCGCTCTTCTTCCTGATGCCGATCGGCCAGATGCTCGCCTGGAAACGCGGCGATCTCTTGGGCGCGGCGCAGAGGCTTGTCGTCGCCGCGCTTGCCGGCGGCGCGGCTGTTCTCATTTTCGCCGCTCTGCATGGCGGCCCGGTCGTCTCGATCCTTATCGGCGGCCTGGCGGTCTTCGCCATCGTCGGCGCCTTCACCGATCTCTATGGCCGCATTTTTGCCGAGGGTATCGAAGGCTCTTGGCGCCGCGCGCTGGGCTTGCCGCGTTCTGTCTGGGGCACAGCCTTCGCCCATGCGGGTCTCGCCGTCACCTTGCTCGGCCTTGCCGCGGCGGGCTGGGGCGTCGAAAAGATCATGGTGATTACGCCCGGCGACATCGTCCAGGTCGGGCCTTATGAATTGGTCGTCGAGAATTTCGGCGCGGAGCAGGGGCCGAATTACACCGCGAAATTCGCCCATGTCGCCATCCGCTCGGGCGGCGCCGAGATTGGCGCGATTAATCCGGCGATGCGCTATTATCCTGTGCGCGAAATGAGCCGCGCCGAAGCCGGCATCGCGACGATCGGCTTCGGCCAGATCTATGTCAGCATTACCGACAGCGGCGCCGGCAATGGCAAGACGTTCGACGCGCGCTTCTATTGGAAGCCGCTCGTCGTGCTGATCTGGTGCGGGGCACTGGTGATGGCTTTTGGCGGCCTGTTGTCCCTAAGCGACCGGCGGTTGAGGATCGGGGTTGCACGCAGATTGAGATTCGCCAGCGCGCCGCAGGCGGCGGAATGACGATGCGAAGTAAAATTCTCGCTCGCATTGCAATCCTCGCGCTTCTGCTGGCGCCGAGCCTTTCCTTTGCGGTCGAACCCGCGGAAATGCTGAAAGACCCGCAGCTCGAAGCGCGCGCCCGCGCCCTCTCGGCCGAATTGCGCTGCCTCGTCTGCCAGAATGAATCGATCGACGATTCACAGGCGACTCTCGCGCATGATCTGCGCGTGCTCATCCGCCAGCGGATCGTGGCGGGCGAGAGCGATCAAGAGATCAAGGCGTTTCTCGTTTCGCGCTACGGCAATTTCATTCTGTTGAAGCCGCCGATTGAGCCGTCAACTCTGCTGCTCTGGGGCACGCCGATTGTGATTCTGCTCTGCGGCGGTGGCGCGATCCTCTTGTCGCTGCGACATCGCCGGCCGATACCGAAGCCGGTGGCGTTAAGCGCCGCGGAAGAAAAGCGACTCGCCGCGCTCGTCGGCAAGAAAGAGGGCTGATCCTAATCGTCCAACTGCGCCGCGATTTCCGCGTCGCGGGCTTTGACCTCGGCGAAGAGTGGCCGCGATGTGATCCGGGCCACATAATCGGTGATGACGGTCGGCATGGGAATAAGCTTCCATTGCGTCATCCAGTTCAGCGCCGTGCCCCAGAGAAGGTCGGCGGCGGAAAAAATCTCGCCCAACATGTAAGGGCCGCCTTCGAGCTGTTTCACGAGCGTTGAAAACATCGTGTCGAAATCGCCGTAAGGCATCATCGCGGGGCGGCCCGGCTCGCGTTGCAGCGAGCGATCGACGACGGCGGGTTCGAACGAACTGCCATAGAAGACGAGCCAGCGCAGATAAGGTCCGCGCTGCGGATCGCCGATCACCGGCGCGAGCGCCGCTTCCGGCACGAGATCGGCGAGATAGATGAAAATTGCGACCTGTTCCGTGATGATCGCGTCGCCATGTTTGATCGCCGGAACCTTGCCCATCGGATTGATGGCGAGATAGGGCGGCTGGCGCTGCTCGCCCGCCTTCATATTGAGGACATGGAGGTCGTAGGGCAGGCCCAATTCCTGGAGGAGAAGCAGGGTCGCGGAGGAGCGGCTATTCGGCGCGTGATAGAGGCTGATCGTGTCCTTGCCGCCGTCCTTGTACATATCCACAACTCCTTGAAGACTGAACTGACCCGTAGCCCGGTGTCACCCTTATTGCAAAGGCCCACCTTACGAAAGTTTCATTTCACCGAAATGGCGACGTAAGCCGCGCTGCATCAGTTTAATCTCCACATTCCAATTCGAGCCGGAATTCCGGCGCACACTATAACGACGACCCGACAGATGGAGATGAACCTTATGACATTACAGCCTTCCCCACAGTCTGATCATCAGAACAGCCGCCGGCCAAAGGGCCGTCTCGGCATGCGCGTAGCGCTTCTCGGCACTGTCGCAGCGATTGCTCTAGGCGGCGCTTATGTCGGCAACGGTCAGTGGCCGCAGGCGGCCTTTATTACGCCGGCTCGGGCCGATGCGGCTGCGACACAGCTTCAGGCGCCCGCCGGTTTCGCCGATATCGTCGATCGGGTGAAGGGTGCCGTTGTCTCCATCAAGGTGAAGGTCGAGGATACCAGCGCCGACAGCGGCGACGACTCGGATAACCAGCTGCCGGATGTCCCGCCGGACAGCCCGCTTTATCGCTTCTTCAAGCGCTTCCATCAGGGAACGCCCGACGCGAAGCCGCATATCTCGATGGCGCAGGGCTCAGGCTTCTTTATTTCGCCCGACGGCTACATCGTCACCAATGACCATGTCGTCGACAATGCGACTGATGTGCAGATCATCATGGACGACGGCAAGCAGCTTCCGGCGAAAGTCGTGGGCACCGACAAAAAGACCGATCTCGCCTTGTTGAAGGTGACGACCGGTTCCAACTATCCCTATGTGAGTTTCGCCGGCAAGACGCCGCGCGTCGGCGATTGGGTGCTGGCGGTCGGCAATCCGTTTGGCCTCGGCGGCACGGTGACGGCGGGTATCGTCTCGGCACGCGGCCGCGACATCGGTTCTGGTCCCTATGACGACTTCATTCAGATCGATGCGCCGGTGAACCGCGGCAATTCCGGCGGTCCGACCTTCAACACCGACGGCAAGGTTGTCGGCGTGAACACGGCGATCTTCTCGCCGTCCGGTGGCAGCGTCGGCATCGGCTTCGCCATTCCGGCGGATACCGTCCAGAGCGTCATCATGGCGCTCAAGGAACATGGCAAGGTTACGCGCGGATGGATCGGCGTGCAGATCCAGCCGGTGACATCCGACATCGCCGACAGCCTGGGCCTCAAATCGACCGATGGCGCTCTTGTTGCGGAAGTGCAGCCGAACGGCCCAGCAGTGGCTGCCGGCATCAAGTCTGGCGATGTGATCCTCAGCGTCAATGGCGAGGAAGTCGATGGGCCGCGTGAACTGGCGCGCAAGATCGCCTCGATCGCCCCCAACACCAAGGTGGATCTCAAGGTCTGGCGTAACGGCTCTACATCGGATTTCATGATGACGCTCGGCACTCTGCCGAATGAGCAGGTGGCCAAGGTCGAGGCTCCGGCGCAACAGGAGACGAACCCGCTCTCGGGCTTCGGACTGGCGCTCGCAGCCGCGACTGAGGTGCCCGGCGCCGGCAAGCTGGGCGTGGTTGTGACCGAGATCGACCCCGACGGTGCTGCGGCGCAGAAGGGCCTCAAGGTCGGCGACGTGATCCTCGAAGCCGGCGGCAAGACGGTCGCTCAGCCCTCCGACGTCTCGGACGTCATCAAGGATGCCAAGAAGGAAGGCCGCAAGGCGGTGCTCCTGCGGGTCAAGAGTGGGGACGACATGCATTATGTCGCCCTCTCGGTGAACCCCGCGAGCTGACGCATGAAAAAGCAGGGTCCTGAAGGCCGCGATCTTTGGGATCCTGCGCCGGTTTCGCTCCAACAGCGGCCGGGCCCTGGGGCGACTCTTCGTCCTGAGCCGCTCGCCGGCGTCGTTTTAGCCCCCCTCACGACGTCGGCGCCAAGGGAGGCGGCAGGTCCGGAGTCCATCTCCGGCCTGCCGTTTTTTCGTCGGATTGCCTATATGTCGTCCATGCGCATTCTCATCATCGAAGACGATTCGGAAGCGGCGCTTTACCTCGTCAAAGCCTTCCGCGAGGCCGGCCATATGGCCGACCATGCGAAAGACGGCGTCGAGGGCTATGACATGGCCCGCGACGCGACTTACGATGTGCTGATTGTCGATCGCATGCTGCCGAAGATGGATGGCCTGTCGCTCATCGGCGGCTTGCGCAAGCAGAAGATCGACACGCCCGTTCTCATCCTCTCGGCGCTTGGCCAGGTCGATGACCGCGTCAAAGGCTTGCGTGCCGGCGGCGACGATTATCTGACGAAGCCCTATGCCTTTTCCGAACTGCTGGCGCGGGTCGAAGTCTTGGCACGGCGGAAATCCTCCGGTGGCGGCGAGGAGACGGTCTATAAGGTTGGCGGCTTGGAACTCGACCGCCTCTCCCATAAGCTCACCCGCAACGGCAAGGAGATCGTTCTCCAGCCGCGCGAATTCCGCCTGCTCGAATATTTGATGAAACACGCGGGCCAGGTTGTCACCCGCACCATGTTGCTCGAAAATGTCTGGGATTATCACTTCGATCCGCAGACCAATGTGATCGACGTGCATATTTCGCGGCTGCGCGCCAAGATCGACAAAGGCTTCGATCCGCCGCTTCTGCAAACGATCCGCGGCGCTGGATATATGATCCGTGACGGCTCTCGGTAAGCTCTTTCGGACGACCGCATTCAAGATCACGGTTGTCTATCTCTGCCTCTCGGCCCTTGGTGCCGGTTTGGTGCTTGGCCGCGTCGGCTGGAACGTCAGGCAGTTGATCGACGAGCAGACCGCGCAAACCGTCAACGCCGACATCACCGGGCTTGCTGAGCAATATGAAGAGGGCGGCGTCACCCAGCTTGTGCAGGCCATCCAGCGGCGCATCCGCCAGCCAGGCGCCGAACTGTATCTCTTGACGACCTTTGCCGGCGAACCTCTCGTCGGTAATATCACGAACCTTCCCCCCGGCGTTCTCGCGCATCCCGGCATCGTCGAGACCGATTATATCCGCAGCGGCGATGTCACCGAACACCATCGCGCAATGGCGCGCATTTTCGCGCTGCAGGGCGGCTTTCGGCTTCTCGTCGGCCATGACATCGAAGAAAGCGTAAGGCTCAGGCATATTCTCACTGGCGCGCTTGCGACCTCGCTCATCTGGCTCATCCTCATCGGCACGGTCGGCGGCCTCTGGGCGGCGCGGCGCGTGCTGCATCGCGTCGACAGGATCAATGCGCAAGCGCAGAGGATCGTCACTGGCGGATTGGCCGGCCGCGTGCCGCTCGCCGGCACGGGCGACGAACTCGATCGTCTGGTTCAGAACCTGAATGCCATGCTCGATCGCATTCAGGTTCTCATGGCGGGACTGAAGGAAGTCTCCGACAATATCGCGCATGATCTGCGCACGCCTCTGTCGCGACTGCGCAGCCATGCTGAACAAGCGCTGCATTCGGCGAAGAGCGCGGACGATTACCGCTCCGCACTTGAAAAAGTCATCGAGGAATCGGATGGGCTGATCCGCATTTTCAATGCGCTGCTGATGATCGCGCGAGCGGAGGCGGGGAGCACATTCGAAGGCATGGAGGAATTCGACGCGGCGAGCGTCGCGCGCGATGTCGCCGAGCTTTACGAGCCGGCCGCGGAGGATCGCGGCATGCATCTGTCGCTCGATCTCGAAAGCGGGCTCGCTCTGCACGGCAGCCGCGAGCTGATCGGCCAGGCGCTCGCCAATCTCGTCGACAACGCGCTGAAATATGGCGCGCCGAATGCGGACGTGGATGGGGGTGAGAGCCAATCGGAAAAAATCGCTCTTTTGGTCTTGAGCGCGAGACGGCACGGCAATTTTGTCGAGATCACCGTTGCCGATCGCGGCCCCGGCATTGCCGCCGGAGATCGCTCGCGCGTGCAGGATCGTTTCGTGCGGCTCGAAGATTCGCGCTCGCGCCCGGGATCGGGATTGGGCCTCGCTTTGGCGGCTGCCGTCGCGCGTCTTCATAAGGGTAGGCTGCTCGTCGAAGACAACGATCCGGGGCTGCGGGCGACGCTCGTTCTGCCATCTCCGGCGCGCACGCCGCCGCTTCTGGCGCCGCCGCGCATCCAGGCCGAGGCCGGGGCTGCGGCGTGAGTGCGAGCCCATCCGACGCCATCACCCTGCCGGCCGAGTCCGGCGCCCCGTTACGCACATTGATCGTCAACGCGCCTCGTGTCTCCGATACGGCGCAGGCTGACGCGCGGCTCGATGAGTTTTTGGCGGAGGCGGGTCTCGGACCGCTCGATGAGCACGTAAAAAGCCTGCTCCGCGCCGTCGCCGATCATTCGCCTTATCTCTGGCGGCTGATCCGCAGCGATCCCGCGCGTTTTGAGCGGATGCTCGCGACACCGCCACGCGAAGGTTTGACACGTTGCCTTGAGGCGCTCGCGGCGGCTTGCGATTCGACGACGGACGAAGCCGAGGCGATGCGCCTCCTGCGTCGCGCGAAGCAGGAAGTCGCACTGCTCATCGCGCTCGCCAATCTCGGCGGCGTCTGGCGCGTCGAAGAGGTGATGAGCGCGCTGACCGCGGCGGCCGACATCTTCGTCCGCTCCGCGCTGCGTTTCGTTCTGCGCAAAAGCGGAAATGCGGGCGCCAACGATCTCAAGAAGGGCTTCGGCATCGTCGTTCTCGCGCTCGGCAAACATGGCGCGGGCGAACTCAATTATTCGAGCGACACCGATCTCATCGTTCTCTTCGATCCTGATGCATTCGCCGACGCGCATGAATCCGCGGCGCGCGCCATCGCGGTGACGCGCCGGCTCGTCAAGCTTCTGCAGGAGCGCACGTCCGACGGCTATGTGCTGCGCGTCGATCTGCGCCTCAGACCCGATCCAGGTTCGACCGCGGTCGCCATCGCTCTGCCCACGGCCTATGGCTATTACGAACTCTATGGACAGAACTGGGAACGCGCGGCGCTGATCAAGGCGCGACCGATTGCTGGCTGTCTCCGGCTGGGCACGGAGTTTCTGGCGCGGCTCACGCCCTTCATCTGGCGCAAGTATCTGGATTACGCCGCGATCGCCGACATTCACGCGATGAAGCGGCAGATCCATGCGGTGCGCGGCCATGGCGAAGTCGCGGTCGCAGGCCACGACGTCAAACTGGGGCGGGGCGGCATTCGCGAGATCGAATTTTTCGTTCAAACGCAGCAGTTGATTTACGGCGGCAAGAAACCGGAACTGCGCGGCGCCAAGACGCTCGTGATGTTGGCGGACCTCGCGCTAGAGAATTTGATCACGGATGAGGCGCGCGACGCTCTCACCTCTGCCTATCTCTTTCTGCGCGAGATCGAGCACCGGCTGCAAATGATCGCCGACGAACAGACGCAGCGCTTGCCGAAGGACGACGCGGCTCTCGAGCGCTTCGCGCGATTTTGCGGCTATGAGTCGCTCGCGGCATTTGCCGAAGTCTTCGCTTCGCATCTGACCGAGGTCGCCGAACATTACGCGCGTCTCTTCGAGCGCGCGCCGGGCCTCTCCTCAGAGATCGGCAATCTCGTTTTCACCGGCGTTATCGACGATCCGGAAACCTTGAAGACGCTCATGGAGCTGGGCTTCAAGCGGCCCGCTTTGGCGGGGGAGACGATCCGCGGCTGGCACTTCGGCCGCCACCCCGCGATGCAATCGGAGCGCGCGCGGGAAATTCTGACGGAACTCGTGCCGGCCTTGCTCCAGTCCTTCGCGCAATCGGGCGACCCGGATGCCGCGCTTGTCGCCTTCGATGCCGCGCTCGGGCGGATGAAGGCTGTCACCGAACTTCTCGCGATTCTCAAATCCAATGCGCAACTGCGCGATCTCTTCGCCAATATTCTCGGCAGCGCGCCGCGGCTCGCCGAAATGGTGGTGCGTCGCCCGCATGTTCTTGATGCGGCGATCGATGCGAACCGGCTTGCCGCCAATCTCGAAGCCAAGACCTTTTCGCGCCGTCTCGCCGCGCAGCTCTCCGCGCAGGCGACGACCGAAGATTTTCTCGATCTGCTGCGCGACTTCCAGCAGGAAGAATCCTTTCTCATTGGCGTGAGACTCTTGGCCGATCTCATTGCCGCGGATGATGCGGGCGCCGGCTATTCGAACCTCGCGCAAAGCGTGGTCGATGCGGCACTCTCTCATGTGCTCAACATCTTCGCCGAAAAATACGGGCCCGTGCGGGGCGGGCGCTGCGTCATTCTCGGGCTCGGCAAATTGGGATCGCGCGAGATGACGGCGGCCTCCGATCTCGATCTCATTCTTCTCTACGACTTCGATCCCGATCATTCGCTGTCCGACGGGCCGCAGGCGCTGCATGCCGTGCGCTATTTCACCATGCTCACGCAGCGCCTGATCTCGTCGCTGACGGTCAACACGCGGCGGGGCCTTCTCTACGAAGTCGATTTGCGGCTTCGTCCTTCCGGACGGAAGGGACCGGTCGCGACGCAATTTTTGAGCTTTCGAACCTATCAGGCGGAAGAGGCGGCATGCTGGGAACATCTGGCACTGACGCGCGCGCGGGTGATCGCGGGCGACGCGAGCCTGCGCGCCGAGGTCGAAGCGGCGCGCATCGCCATTCTCTCGCGCCCGCCTGCGCCGCCCCTCAAGGCCGAGGTCGCCGAGATGCGGCAATTGATTGCAGAAGAGAAACTCCAGCGCGGCCCGTTCGATCTCAAATATGGTGAGGGCAGTCTCATCGACATCGATTTCATCGCCCAATATCTCTGCCTCGCGCATGCGCATGAAGACAGGCAGATGCTGGCGACGAGCCCGACGGCGATGCTGAGACGGGCGGTGGAGGTCGGCTATCTTTCCGCCGAGCAGGCGGAGGCGCTTCTGTCGGTGCGCCAGCTCTATACCGATGTGATGCAGGTTCTGCATACGCTGATCGGTCCCTCGCTCGTCGCGCCCCTGAACGAGGCGATCGACAAGCGCTTGGCGGCCGCCGCAGGCCTGCCGGATCGCGCGAGACTTGAGGCCGAGATCGCGACCGCGCGCGGCCGCGTAAACGCGATCTTCAAAGAGATCATCGGCAGCGGCGTAGCCAGTCGATGAGGCTCCAAGGGCGCGCTAGCCGTGCCCCACGGCCGAGCGCACGAGGCCCCGCGGCTGATGGCGCACGGGCGCGAGCAGGCGCAAGGGGCGCGGGCGCGGCGGCGTCTCGGGCAGGGCCGTCGCCTGCATCTTCGGCAGACGAATGCGGACGATCGTTCCTCGTCCGGGCTTGGAGCGAATGCGCAACGAGCCGCCGTGGAGATCGACGAGCGAGCGGGCAATTGCCAAGCCGAGCCCCGAGCCTTTGCAGCCGTCTTCGAGGATTGCGTTGAACTGTTCGAAGGGACGGCCGAGCTGCGCCAAGGCTTCCGCCGAAATGCCGACGCCATTGTCTTCGACATAGATGCTCGTCGAGCCGTTCATATTGCGGCAGCGGATGGCGATGCGGCCCTGTTCGTCGGTGAATTTCACGGCGTTGCGCAGAAGAATGGCGAGCACGCGCTCGAGCGCGAGACGGTCCGCATGTAACTTGATCTGTGGCAGCGCGAGGGCTTCGATCGTGATCGCTTTTTCTTCCGCCCAGCCCCGCACCTGATCGAGCGCCTTCTCGACCACCGCATCGAGGAAGAACTCTGATTTTTCAAGCCGCACGCGTCCGGCGTCGAGCCGCGACATGTCGAGCACGTCGGAGATGACGCTGAGCAGTCGTTGTCCGCTTGCCTTGATGTCGTTGCAATAGTCGAGATAGCGGGGCGAGCCGAGGCCACCGAAGGTTTCCCGCGCCATTAATTCCGAGAAGCCGATGATCGCGTTGAGCGGCGTGCGCAGTTCATGGCTCATATTGGCCAGGAATTCCGATTTCGCGCGGTTGGCCGTCTCGGCTTCGGCTTTCTGGTCGAGATATTTTTCAGCGAGTTCGGCGAGCTGTTGCGCCTGCAATTCGAGCGTCTGCCGCGAGCGTCTCAAGTCGGCGACAGTCGCCATCAGGCGACGCTCGGAATCCATCAGCTGCTCTTCGTGATCTTTGAGTGCGGTGATGTCGGTGCCGACGGAGACATAGCCGCCGTCTTTCGTGCGCCGCTCATTGATCTGCAGCCAGCGCCCGTCCGCGAGGCGCGCTTCATAAGTCTTCGCGCCCGCTTGCGCATGATCGACCATCATCTCGGATTGGACCAGCGGCGCTGCGGCCTTCGCCATCACCTCTCCGTAGCATCTGCCGGGCGCAATGGCATCGTGCGGGAGATTGTGAAAGCGCTGGAACTTGGAATTGCACATGACGAGGCGGTTGTCTTCGTCCCAGAGAACAAAGGCCTCGGAGACGGTCTCAAGCGCATCACGCAGCCTGATGTCTGCGGTCGCGGATTGTTGCGCCAGAATCTTTTGTTCGGTGATGTCGACGGCGATGCCGACGAGATGCGTCACGTTGTTTTTGCCGTCGGTCACGAGTTCGCAGCGCGTGCGCAGCCAGACCCAGTCGCCTTTCGAATGACGAATGCGGAACGTGTGGTCAATCGTATCGGCTTCAGCAGCCGCGACCATTTCGCCGAGTTGGCGAAGCGCGTCGTCCTGCGGGTGCACGAGCGCGTTGACATCGCCGAAGGAAAGAAAGGGGCGCTCCGGCTCCATGCCGAGCAGAGCATACATCGAGTCCGACCAATAGATGCGACCGCGGGCGAGGTCCCAATCCCACAGCCCGCAACGGCCGCGATGCAGCGCCGTATTGATGCGGCCGCACATATGCGCGCCATTGGATTCGGCTCGGCCTGCGCGTGCCGCCTGCCAGAAATAGGCCCAAGCGATGGAGCAGAGGACGAAGATCGTCAGGAAAAGGGCTGTGCCAGTGCGCGTCGTGCTGCGTTGCCATTCGGCAAGCACGGCCGCCATCGGATGAACGAAGGCGACTTGCGCGAAGGGTGCGTGGAGCGTCCTGACGGTCGCGAGCGCATCCGTGCCGTTGGCGAGGCTGATCCGCATCACGCCCGCCTTCTCGGCGAAGGTCGTCAGCGCCTCGTTGGCGCCGAGACGGTCGATCAGGCGGCCTTTTTGCGTGAGCCGCGCCGGAAAGGCGGCGACGATCGAGCCGCTCGCGTCTGAGACGAAAATACGCTGGCCGCGGGTGATCGCGCGGTCGGGGATCATCGTCGCGAGCGCTTGTCGCACATCGATGATGTGGGCTCCCCCGTCTGGTTCCTGCGAAGCGAGCGGAATGGCGAGGGCGGCTGAGGATCCGAGCGCGGTGTCGGAAATGGGCAGGCTGGCGGAGGTGATATGGACCGGGGCAGGATTGAAATCGCCGCGATCGAGCGCGGCGTTGAATTCATCGGTGACATCGGAGGCGATGAGATCGAGATCGGTGACCGCATCGTCGATCGCGCGGTCATGCGCCTCGCTGACGAGGAGCACAGTGAGCGTCGTCAGCACGGCGATGAACAAAACGATCATCGCTGGGACGGCGCGGCGAACCCAGGGTTCGAGCTTGGAATAGGCGTGGGAAGCCGGCAGTCCCGCCGGGCCGATCAGCCCTTGCGCGATGCGCGCGCGCGCCGTCACATCGGCCGCGACTGCACGGACCATGGCAAAGCCCCCTCGAGATTCAATTCGAAGCGATGTGCCGCATCTCCCCGAATCAGGATCAGTTGAATCCCAGCTTCGCGATTTGTCCAGCGCTTAATGAAGCGTGAAGAAAGATTTGATCGGGTCTTCGCTAACGCGAAACACTCGGTTTGAGCCATACAAGCCGGCGGAGACTCGTGAATTCAGTCGCAAAGGCACAGAGCGCACAGAGCGCAAAGCCGGCGCCGGTAAGACATGTGGCAGGCCAACCGCCGAAGGCATAGGCGAAACTCGCAAGCGCGGACCCCAGCGCGCCGCCGACAAAGAACATTGCGATAAAGAGTCCATTGAGGCGCGCGCGGATATCGGCGGCGAGCCCGTAAATGACTCTTTGGCTGAGGATGAGATTGAGCGCCACACCGGCATCGAGCAACACCGCGCCCACGATGAGGACCGGCATCGCATGGGTATTGCCGCCAATCGCGACGAGGCCGAAGGCCGTGAGCACGATCAGCATTGCGGCGCCCGTGCCGGCGCGGATATAGCCGCGATCGCCAAGCCGTCCCGCGAGCGGCGCGACAAAGGCGCCGGCCGCGCCGACAAGCGCGAAGAGGCCGATGCCCCGCTGTGTCAGGCCGAAGGCCGGCCCGGAGAGGAGGAGCGGAACGGCCGTCCAAAACAGGCTGAAGGCGCCGAAGAGCGCCGCCTGATAGGTGCCACGGCGGCGCAGCTCCGGCGTCTTCGCAAAGAGTGGGCCGAGTGAGGTCAGGATTCTGCGATAGGTCAGTCCGGCCTGGCCCGAGAAATTGGGCAGGGCGAAAGCAAGCACGGCGGCGAGCGCGATCATCGCAGCGCCGGACACGGTGAACACCGTTCGCCAGCCGCCGTAATGAGCAAGAAAGCTTGCGATCGGCCGCGACAGCATGATGCCCGTCAGCAGGCCGCTCATGACATTGCCGACGACCGCGCCGCGTTGCCGCTCCGGCGCTCGATGGGCAGACAGCGGGATGATGATCTGCACCGAGGTCGTGGTGATGCCGACGAGAAAGGCGAAAGCAAAGAAGGCCGCGACACTACTTGTGAAAGAAAGGCCGAGGAGCGCCAGCGCATTGAAGATCAGCGTCGCGACGATCAGGCGCCGGTTTTCGATGAGGTCGCCAAGCGGGACGACGAAGACGAGGCCGAGCCCATAGCCGATCTGCATCAGCGTCATGACGAGGCCGACCGCCCAACCGGGCAAGTGCAGGGCCGTGGCAATGAGGCCGTCGAGCGGCTGCGCATAATAGAGATTGGCGACGATCGCGCCGGCCGAGACGGCCAGCAGGAGCGTCAGCGCAAAGGACATCGGGGTCTGTCCGGAAGAAGACGTCATCGGCGGTCCGTCAATGTGGGATGAAATGGAAAGGGGCAGGCGGCTCGGCCGGCGGACCGATCGAGCCTCAAGCTTCACATGGGTCCAAACGCGTCCCTGTCGACCCATGATTTCTCATAGCTGGGCCGCGCTCGGCGCAGAATTTCAGGCCAGGGAGCGCTCGGCGATGTCCCGCACGTCGGGCGAGAGATGGCTCGCCGCCGCGACATGGCGAAGCGCCGTCTGCGCCAGATTTCGCCGGCCTTCTTCCAGCATGCGCCAACTCTTGAAGGCGGAGAGCAGCCGCGCGGCGACCTGCGGATTCTTCGCGTCCAGCGCCAGAACGATGTTGACGACAAAATCATAGCCGCTGCCATCCTTGGCGTTGAACTGCGTCTGATTGCCGACGGCAAAGGCGCCAACGAGCGCGCGCACGCGATTGGGATTGGCGAGCGAGAAAGCGGGATGCTGCATCAGCCGGCGCACGCGCGCCAGAGTGTCGGATTCCGGAATGGTCGCCTGCAGCGAAAACCATTTGTCGATGACGAGAGGCTCGCCGGCGTAATCGTCGTAGAAGGCTTTGAGCGCGTCTTCGCGCGCTTCACCCGGTCGCGTCGCGATGACGCTGAGCGCCGCGACCTTATCGGTCATAAAATTTGCGTTGCCGAATTGCCCAACGGCGAGCACGAGACCGTCTTGCCTCCCGCCTTCTGCGTAGAGATCGAGCGCGGTATTGCGCAGCGCGCGGCGGCCTGCGGCGCGCGCGTCTGGCGAATAAGGCCCATGATCGGTCAAGCGGCTGTAGGCATCGCGAAGATCGTGGCCAAGCGATGCGCCGATGGTTTGGCGGAGCCCCCGCCGCGCCGCGAAGATCGCGTCGGGATCGACGTTCTCGCCGATTTCGCGGGCGATGTCGGCTTCGCCCGGCAAGGTCAAGACTTGCGCGGCAAAGGCTGGATCGGCGTCCGCCGCCGCGATCGCGCGCTTCAACGCGCCGATGAAGGCCTCATCCGGCGGCAGGCTTACGCCTTTGCGCAGATTCTCGATGCTGCGCAGAAGCAGACGCGTCGCATAAGTCTGCGCCGCCTGCCAGCGATTGAAGGGATCGGTATCATGCGCGATGAGCGTGATGAGATCGCCCTCGCTCAAATCATAGGCGAGGCGCACCGGCGCGGAGAAACCGCGCAGCAGCGAGGCGACCGGCCGCGCAGGCAGATTGCGAAAGCGTACGCGGCGCTCTTCGTCTTTAAGTTCGATGACGCCGCGCGCCAACTCTTCCGCGCTCGCGGAGTTGTCCTCAGCGACCAACGCCAACGGCGCGCCATTCTCGCCGATGAGGCCGAGTTCGATCGGAATGACATAAGGTTGCTTCGTGTCCTGGCCCGGCGTCTTCTTCCAGCTCTGGCGGAAATCGAGCGTGAAGGTCTGGCTAGCGGCATCATAGCTCGATGTCGCTTCGACCAGCGGGGTGCCGGATTGCGTGTACCAGCGCAGAAATTGGGTGAGATCGCGGCCGGAGACTTCCGCGAAACAGGCGATGAACTCTTCGATCGTCGCCGCCGTGCCGTCATGCCGCTCAAAATAAAGATCCATGCCGGCGCGAAACGCCGCTTCGCCGATCAGCACTTTGAGCATGCGGATGATCTCGGCGCCCTTCTCATAGACCGTCGCCGTGTAAAAATTGTTGATCTCGAGATAGGTGTCGGGCCGCACATTATGCGCGAGCGGCCCCGCGTCTTCCGGAAACTGCTGCGCGCGCAGTGTCCGCACATCGGCTATGCGGCGAACGGCGGCGGAGCGCATCGCGGCGGAAAATTCATGATCGCGAAAGACGGTGAGGCCTTCCTTCAAACAAAGTTGAAACCAGTCGCGGCAGGTGATGCGATTGCCGGTCCAATTGTGGAAATACTCATGCGCGATGACGGCTTCGATCTGCGCATAATCGAGATCGGTCGCAGTGCGGGGGGAGGCCAACACATATTTGTCGTTGAAGATGTTGAGGCCCTTGTTTTCCATCGCCCCCATGTTGAAGTCGGAGACGGCGACGATGTTGAACACATCGAGATCATATTCGCGGCCGAAGGCCTCTTCGTCCCAACGCATGGACCGCTTCAAGGCATCCATCGCATAGGTGGCGCTTTCTTCCTTGCCGTGTTCGACATAGATGCCGAGCGCGACCTTGCGGCCCGAAGCCGTGATAAATTCGTCGTGGATCGCACCGAAATCGCCGCCGACCAGAGCGAAGAGATAGCAGGGCTTAGGGTAGGGATCGTGCCAGATGGCGAAATGCCGGCTTGTGTTCTCGATTGTTCCGGAGGCGACCTTGTTGCCGTTACTCAGCAGGAAGGGCGCTTCCGAAACCTCCGCTTCGAGGCGGACCGTATAGACGCTCAAGACATCGGGGCGGTCGAGAAAATAGGTGATCCTTCGAAAACCTTCAGCTTCGCATTGGGTGCAATAGGCCGATCCCGAGCGATAGAGGCCCATGAGAAATGTATTCGCCGAGGGATCGATCTCGGTCTCGATTTCGAGCGTGAAGGGTCGCTGCGGCGGGCCCGCGATAGTGAGCTGGTCCGGGGTGACGAAATTCGCCTTGCTGTCGAGTTCCTGGCCATCGAGCACTATGCGGCGCGCAACAAGTCCGTCGCCGTCGAGCACGAGATCGGCGCCGCTGCGGCCCTTCGGGTTCGGCCGCACGGCAAGGCGGGCGACGACGCGCGTCGCATGCGGATCGAGGCGCACATCAAGATCGACGGTGTCGATCAAATAGTCAGGCGGCCGATAGTCGGCGAGCCGGATCGGCTGGGCTACGTCAGTACGCATGCGATCCTCGCAAACAGAAATCCGAACGGCCGGATGGCCGATCACGGGCCGTGCGGCCCATCACTCAGTGCGACGATCCGTCCCGACGCACCCCGGAATCGGGGCCATAATATGGGCCACGGCCTTGCGCGCAAAGCGGCGCCCGTTCTTTGTCTGGTCTTGGGCGCCCGCTCCATAATGTAAGGCCGGAGGGTGCGCTCGCCAGAGCGCCCATGACCTTTTCCAGCCCAGCCGGCCCGCTCCAGAATCCGACTAGCTTTGCAAAGGCGGCTGTGTAAGTTCGGGCATCCAAGGGGAGCAAGGAGAGGAAATCTCGATGAGGGGATGGACGATGAAACCGCTGCAAATGGCCGGTCTGGCGTTTGGAATGATCGCCGCGTCCGTGGCAGGTCCGCAGCTCGCAAGCGCCCATGGGCCGACGCGGCAGAAGGTGACCGAGAGCGTGGAAATCAACGCGCCGGCAGCGAAAGTGTGGAAGGTCATCGGCAATTTTCAGGACTTGAGCTGGGTCGATGATGTCGCCAAGACGACGGGAACCGGCGGCAACACGCCGGGTAAAGCCACACGCGTAGTCACGCTGAAAAACGGCGGGACGCTCACCCAGGATCTCGAGCGCTATCAACCCGACCAGATGCGTTATGGCTATTTCACCGACGCGGTCGATGTGAAGGTTCTGCCGGTCAATGACTATTCCGGCACTATCCAGGTCGAGGCGGATGGCGCCGACAAGAGCAAGGTCACCTGGGACGCTGCCTTCTATCGCGGCTTTATGAACAACGAACCGCCCCCGGAATTGAGCGACGACGCCGCAGTCAAGGCGGTCACCAAGATGATCGACGCCGCGCTCGCTGGGCTGAAGACGAAAATCGAGGCCGCTCACTGAGCCTTGATGTGGGAAACGAGTTGAGGAGACGATCTCTGATGAAGGCCATGCGATTTGCCGCGATTCTCGCGAGTCTTGTTTGCGCACCGAGCCTTGCCTTCGCCCATGGCGCGTCGCGGCTGAAGCTCACGGAATCGGTTGAGATCAACGCACCACCCGCCAAGGTCTGGAAGGTCATCGGCAATTTCCACGATATGAGCTGGCTGCCCGGCGTTATCTCAACGACGGGCAGTGGCGACAACACGCCGGAAGTCGCCAAACGCGTCATCACGCTGAAGGGCGGCGCGACGGGCGAGGAGTCGCTCTATAGATATGACGCGGCCGACATGAGCTATTCCTACGCGATCGACAAGGTCGATCTAAAAGTGCTGCCGGTAACGAATTATTCTTCGACGCTGGCGGTGACGGCGGACGGCAATAAATCCAAGGTCGAGTGGCGCGGCGCTTTCTTTCGCGGCGATCCGAACTTCAATCCGCCGCCGAATTTGAGCGACGACGCGGCGACGAAAGCGGTCGGCGCTTTCTACCGTGCCGGTCTCGCCGCGGTGAAGAAGAAGATCGAATCCTCCGAGGCGACGAATTGAGCCTCATGGCCACGCGCCGACTTCTGTGCGCGGGGGCGATCGGCCTTTCACTTGCACTCTCGATGCCGGCGCTCCGCGCGGCGGCGGACGAAGCCTTCATCACCGACCAGAATGCGAACGCCGTCAGCGTGCTCGATCTTGCGACGCATAAGCTCGTGGCGACGATCGAGGTTGATGGTAAGCCGGCCGGCATCGCCATGGCGCCCGATGGAAGCGCCGCCTATGTGACGAGCCCGGAAGGGCCCTACGTTACGGTCATCGACACGGCGACGCGGAAAATCAGCAGCAAGATCGCGGTCGGCAAGGACCCGCTCGGGATCGCCGTCGATCCATCCGGCCGCTTTCTTTATGTCGCCGATTTCGATACGCCGCATGTCTATAAGGTCAATATCAAAGCGGGCCAGGTCGTCGGCCAGGCGCAGGTCGGTAAATCGCCTTGCGGCGTCGCCATCACGCCCGACGGCAAAGTGATTGCGGTCGCCGATCGCGACGACGATCAAATCACCATCCTCGATACGCAAAGCCTGAAGGAAATCGCCGCTGTCAAGACGGGCGAGCATCCGTTCGGCCTGACGATCGATGCGGAGGGAAAGCGCGCCTATACGGCGGATGTCAAAAGCGACACCGTCACGGTCATCGATCTCGCAGCGCGCAAAGTGATCGCGACGGTGCCGACGGGGCTTCGTCCCTATGTCGTTGCGGTCAACAAAACACAAGGCTTCGTCACCGATGAATATGGCGGCACGGTCACGGTCTTCGATCTCGCGACATTCAAGCCGGTGACGAAGATCAATGTCGGCGATTATCCGGAGGGCATCGAGTTTAGCCCAGATGGCACAGAGTTCTATGTCGCCAATTGGTTTTCTGACGATGTCTGGGCGATCGACACCGTCAGCCTCAAAGTGATTGCGAAAATGTCCGTTGCCGACGGGCCGCGCTCCTTCGGCACGTTCATTCGTAAGACGCCGTAATCGCTGGAGCTCAGCCGCGCCGCTTCATCGCAGCGCTGCGCAGCGGCTCCGCATGGCCGATGATGCGCGCGATTTTCGGAAATTCGCGGATCAGCTCGCGTTCGATCTCATCGACCGCAAGGTGGACTTTTTCGACGCTGAGCGCCGGATCGGCGCGGCAGTGATAATTGACGACGAGCCCGGCCGGCGTCTCGCGCACGCGGACGCTGTGAATTTCGACGACGGGCTCGCGCGCGAGGCGCGTCAGCGCTGCGGCGATGGCGTCGCGTGTTTCAGCCGGCGCATCCTGGCCGGGAAGCTCGCGCGGTTCCAAGGGCTCGATGTGGCTATCGACCTCGATGTCGAAGCCGAATTCTCGGCGCGCGTCGCGCTCCAGAAGTGAGGCGATCTCATGCGCCTGGCCGAGCGACATGGCGCCGTCGACTTCGATATCGAAGCCGATGGAGGTGCGCCCGGCGACTTCCTGCACGATGACATTATGGATCGTCGCGTGCCGTTTGGCGGCGATGAGCAGAAGCCGTTCAAGCACGGTCTCGTCGTCAAGCGCGATGGGCTGCGTCGCCACCGTCACCGACACATCGGGATAGGCGCCGGCAATCGCCGATTGCACTGCGTCTTTGATCGCAGCGACATTTTCAAGCGTCAGCGTGCGCGGCACGAAGATGCCGACATCGCCGATGATATCCGATCCTGAGTGCCGCAGCCGCACCGCATCGACGCCGGAGACGCCCGGCACCTCTTCGGCAATGCGACGAACACCTTCGCTCACGTCCTTGGGCGCCGTATCGATGAGCTTATCGAACGCGCTGCGGCCGAGGCGGAAGCCGGCAATCGCGATGAAGAGCGCGACGCCGACGGCCGCGATGGCGTCGCCTTGCAAAAAGCCGAAGCGCGCCGCGACGAGCCCGCAGAGCGCGAGCGCGGAGCCGATCACATCGGAACTGAAATGCATGACGTCGGCGGCGAGCGCATCGCTCTTCGTCTCATGGGCGATGTGCCAAAGCGCAAGGCCGCGCGAGAGATCGACGAGGATCGAAACGATGAGGACGCCGAAAGCCCAGATATTGGCGTCGATCGAAACGCTCGCTTCTCTGAGGCGCTGGATCGCCTCGACGAGGATGAAGAAGGAGAGCGCGAAGAGGAAGCCGGTCTCGACCAAAGCCGCGACCGTCTCGACCTTGCCATGTCCATAGGGGTGCTCTTCGTCGGCGGGTTTGCCCGCCGTGCGGACGGCGAAGAAGGTGATGACCGTGATGCCGGTATCGACGAGATTATGACCCGCTTCCGACAGCAGCGCGAGCGAGCCGGAGAAAAGCCCCGCCGCGAGTTTCGCAAAAGTGAGCGCCGCACTGACGCCGATCGACGCAAGTGCCGCTCTTTGCTTGAGATGTTGCGCCGCGTCCATCGGACTCTTGCTAGGGCCGAAGCCGGGAAAATGCGCGGCGCCCACTGGCAGCCGAATGCCTCATTGCCCAAATAGTGAGGGCGGTTTATCAGCTCTCCCAGTGATGCCGCAAGCAGCATGCCCGAAGTTGGGCCCTGTGGTCCCATTCGGCTCTGGAAAGAGGAGCAAGTCGTGGAATATTTGCACACGATGGTCCGCGTTTCGGACCTCGACAGTTCACTCGAATTCTATTGCCGCAAGCTCGGGCTCGTCGAAGTCAAGCGGATAGAGAACGAGAAGGGCCGTTATACGCTCGTCTATCTCGCGACGCCCGAAGACGTCGCGGCACTGGGCAAGGCGAAGGCGCCGACGATCGAGCTCACCTACAATTGGGACTCCGAAGCTTATACGGGCGGGCGCAATTTCGGCCATCTCGCCTTTGCAGTGGACGATATTTACGCCACCTGCGACAAGCTGAAGAAAGCAGGCGTCACCATCAATCGGCCGCCGCGCGATGGCTACATGGCCTTCATCCGTTCGCCCGATAATATTTCGATCGAGCTTTTGCAGAAGGGCCAGCCCAAGCCCGCGCAGGAGCCCTGGGCGTCGATGGCGAATACGGGAAGCTGGTAAGGCGACCCGGCGAGCGCGACTCGAATCATTTCTTTTTTGCCGAGGGGGCGGACTTCTCCGCCTTCGTGATTGTCTTCGCGCCTTTCTTGGCCGTCTTGGTGTCGCTTGCCTTTTTCCCGCCGCCTTCCTTGCCGGACTTTTGCTCCAGCGCGGCGACTTTCTCCGATTGATATCCGTAAGATTTGAATTTCTCGACGGTGCGCATGATCTCGGCGTCGGAGAGAATGCGCGGCCGGCCGACAGAAAGCGCGAGCAGATACATTTTGGCGAGCGTTTCGAGTTCGACCGCGCGCCACAGCGCTTGGCCGAGGTCACGCCCGGTCACCACCATTCCGTGCTGGCCGAGAAGGATTCCGTCGCGATTGGTCAAACCGTCCAGCACCAAATCGGACAGCTGCTGCGTGCCGAAGGGCGCATATTTGGTGCAGCGGATCGTCGGGCCGCCAAAGGCCGCGATCATGTAATGCACTGCGGGGATCGGCTTGTGCAGTAGCGAAAGCGTCGTCGCGTAAAGAGAATGCGTATGCACGACGGCGCCGACCTCGGGCTTCGCGCGTAGAATATCGAGATGAATGCGCCATTCGCTTGAGGGCGCGACAGGGCCGGACCAGGCGCCGTGTTCGCCGCCGATCGGCATTTTGGCGATCATGCGTGGGGTCAGCACATCATAGGGAACGCCGGTCGGCGTAATCAGCATGGCGTCGCCGCAGCGCGCGGAGAGATTTCCGGACGTGCCCTGGTTGAGATTCTGCCGTTCCAAGACACGGCAGTTTTTCACCAGAGCCTCGCGAATTTGCCCCTCTTTCATTGGAAGCTTCCCCTCAAAGCTTAATCATTTCATAGTTCTAGCGTAGTGATATCAGACACCGCTCCAACCCACGTTCAAGCCAGCATAGAGGATGCGGGGCGCGGGAACCAATCGGTCTTCGAATCGTTTTTTCGTGGGTAATCCCAATTTGGGGCGACCGGCTGCGCCATGAACGCGGTCACAGATCGGGAACTTCGTATCGCGCCAAGCGCCCCCCTGTAAGGCGCGGTCGACACTTTCCGGTTTGGCAATCGCCTCGACGGCGTCGCCGCTGCGTTCTCGCGTAGACTTCGAGAACGCGGCGCGATGTTCCGTCGTTTTTATCATTCCTGCATCTCTCTCGAAATCGTGAATGTAACGAAGCGATGACGATGCGCGCGCGAAATTGCGTGCAAATCGGCACGAAAGATTCTGCTTGTGGTCATCAGTTTGCCAGTATCGTCCGTCATATCTCATCGCAGTCGAAGGGAAGCGCACATATGCATCCACGTCAGCGAATGGAGAGTTCCGTGTCGATCGACGAAATCGTCCACACGTGTTCAAACGAGAAGGTTGCGCAGGCGGCTCTCGCATCTCTCGGTTTTGCGTTCGCGACGCGCGTCCGTAACGAAGCGGAAGGCCATGGCGTCAGCGCCGGCGCTTTCGTGTCGCGCCTCGTGCGAGAATTCGGCCATGCGGCCGACAACTGCGAACGCCACGCCGTTCAAAAATCCATGGAACGTGCCGATCAGCCGATCCTTGTCGGCCTGCGCGCCATTCTCCACTCCCGCCTCAGCGCGACGGAGTCCGGAGGACGTTGGTCCATCGCAAAACTGACCTGTCCGCAGATGCCGAGCCTCGCGCAGCAGCATGTCGGGTGAATTGCGGCTGGACTGAGGATTGACCGGCCGCGGCTCACGGATTTGATCTTAGTCCTTGGGCCGCCGTGCCCAAGGCCTTGTGCCGGCGGGTGCTTCGGGAATCGTACTCGGCTGATAGAACTCACCAATCCCGGAATGGCGCCCGGCTTCAAGCAGCCGGATCGTGGGCTCATGGGTGATCTCGAAGGCGGTGAAACCACAGCGCTGCATCAGCTGGAGCTGATCGAAGAGCACATCGCCGACAGCCCGCAATTCGCCCTTGAAGCCAAGGCGCCCGCGCAGCAGTTGCGCCGTCGAATAGGCGCGCCCATCGGTGAATTTCGGAAAATTCAGCACGATCAGCTTCAGATGCTGCAGATCGGGAATGAGTTCATCGAGCGGATCGTCGGGATCGAGAATAACGCCCAGCGCGACATTCGAGAGAGCCGCATGCGGATGGGTGCGAAACGGCGCATGCCGATGCCAGTCGTCGAGCGTCATATAGACCTGTCCGCTTGCAGGCAGGCCCTCATTGGGCTCGAGACGACGCCAAGGGTCCGGCGCAAACCGGCCGCCCATCCATAAGGCCATGGTCAGATGTCCGATCCTGCGTCGAGCGGCTGGACGTGAATGCCGCATTCGGTCTTCGCACGGCCGCGCCAGCGGCCGGCGCGCGCGTCTTCGCCGGGCTGCACGGGCGAGGTGCAGGGGATGCAGCCGATCGACAGAAAGCCCTTTGCGACAAGCGGATGAGGCGGCAGATCATGCGCTTTGAAATAGGCGTCGATGCGGTCTTGAGTCCAGCCGGCGAGCGGATTGATCTTGACGCGCTCGCCTTCGGTCTCAAAGAGCGGTAGCGACGCGCGGGTTGCCGCCTGAAAGCGCTTGCGGCCCGTAATCCAAGCTTCATAGCCCTCAAGCGCCTTGGCGAGAGGCAAGACTTTGCGCAGCTCGCAGCAGCGGTCCGGGTCCGTCGCCCAGAGAAAGTTTTCGGGGTCGGCTTCGGCAAGCGCTTTCTTATCGGGGCGCAACGTCTCGACACAAGTGAGTCTGAGGCGCGCGACAAGGGAATCGCGATAGGCGAGCGTTTCGGGAAAGAGATGCTGCGTATCGACGAAGACGACCGGCAGCGCCTTGTCGATTTCGGACGCCATATGGAGGAGAATGGCGGAATCGGCGCCGAAGCTCGACACCAGCGCGATGCGGCTGGGAAACAGATCCTCGATCGCGAGACGCATCAGCTTCCGCGCATCGACCGCCGTGAATTTGGCGGCGAGGCGCGTGGCGGCGACCTGATCACCGAAAAGCGTGACGTCATGGGCACTCATATGGCGTTCCCTTGGAAGCGCTCATAGAGAGCCTTCTTGAAAGGTGCCATGCCGACACGCCGATAGGTGGCGAGAAAATCCTCGGCCTTGTCCGAGCGCAGCTCCAAATAGATATCGACCAGGATTTCGACGGAATCGACGATCTCATCGGTCGAAAAGCCGGGACCGGCGAGTTCGCCGAGCGAGCAGTTCTCATCGGCCGAACCGCCAAGAGTGATCTGATAGCTTTCGACGCCGCCTTTCTCGAGACCGAGAATGCCGATGTGGCCCACATGATGATGGCCGCAGGCATTGATGCAGCCTGAGATGTTGATCGACAGCGGCCCGATTTCGTCCGTGCGCTCGGGGGAACCCAGCCGCTCGGAAATGCGCTGCGCAATCGGGATCGAACGTGCCGTTGCCAGCGCGCAATAGTCGAGGCCGGGGCAGGCGATGATATCGGTCACGAGTTTGGCGTTGGCCGTGGCAAGCCCGGCGGCGGCGAGCTCGTCATAGAGCGCCGGCACATCGTCGAGCGCGACGTGCGGCAGAATGAGGTTCTGCTCATGCGAGACGCGGACTTCGTCATGCGCGTAGGTCTCAGCAAGGCGGGCGACGATGTCCATCTGCTCCGCCGTCGCATCGCCCGGGATACCGCCGATGGGCTTCAATGAGATCGTCACGATCCCATAGCCCTGTACTTTGTGAGGCGTGACATTGTAGCGATTGAAGCGGGCGAATTCCGCGTCTTTCGCCGCGCGCGCGTCAAGCGCCGGTGAGCGTTCCGGCCGCTGGGGCAGCGGCGGCGGCGCGAAATAGGCGCGAATGCGGTCGATCTCGGCCTGTGGCAGCGACAGCGGCGCCTTGCGCTCGCGGCGAAACTCTTCTTCGACCGCGGCGCGCATTTCCTCGACGCCTTTTTCATGGACGAGGATTTTGATGCGTGCCTTGAACTTGTTGTCGCGGCGGCCTTCGAGATTATAAACGCGCAGAATCGCGTTCGTGTAGGCGAGAAGATCCGCCTTCGGCAGGAAGTCGCGGAGCTTGTGGCCGATCATGGGTGTGCGGCCGAGGCCACCGCCGACATAGACCTTGAAGCCGATCTCGCCGACGCCGTTCTTGACGAGCTGATAGCCGATGTCATGAACTTGAATCGCGGCCCGGTCTTCGTTCGCGCCATTGACCGCGATCTTGAATTTGCGCGGCAGATAGGAAAATTCCGGATGCAGCGACGACCACTGCCGCAGAATTTCGGCATAGGGGCGGGGGTCTTCGATTTCGTCCGCAGCGGCGCCGGCGAAGTGGTCGGCCGTGACATTGCGGATGCAATTGCCCGAGGTCTGGATCGCATGCATTTCGACGGCGGCGAGATCGTTCAGGATCGCCGGGCAGTCGGCGAGTGCCGGCCAGTTGAATTGCAGATTCTGCCGCGTCGTGAAATGCCCATAGCCCTTGTCGTAACGGCGCGCGATATAGGCGAGCTGACGCAGCTGACGAGGCGCGAGCGTGCCATAGGGAATGGCAATCCGCAGCATATAGGCATGCAATTGCAGATAGACGCCGTTCATCAGACGCAGCGGGCGAAACTGATCTTCGGTCAATTCGCCCGCAAGCCGGCGCGCAACCTGATCTTCGAATTGGCGGACGCGGTCCGCCACGAAGGCGGCGTCGAATTCGTCATAGCGGTACATAGGGCCTCCCAACGGCTAGGCGGCCGTTGACGATCCTTTGAAATTGACGGTCGGGCCCAGCGCGCGAATGGAGTTGCGCAGGCTAAGGGCCTTGCGTCCTTTCGGACTTTCGGTGACATCGACGATGAGCGGATCGACGATCAGATTGGCAGTAACGGCCGCGCGTGCTTTTGCAAGCGCTGCTTCGCAGGCCTCTTCAGTTGTGAAGAGAGCGGCCTCTTCAATCTGCGGCCGCCATTCTCCCGAAGGAGACAAATAGACGATAATGCCATCGCGAAGTCGATTGGCAGAAAGGACCCGCATCATCGGACGCTCGTTTATGGTGAAAGGGGGCGCGCTTCCCGGCCCCGTCAGAAAACACTGTTCGTAGCTCTATATAGGTCTTTTCCAGATATTTTGCGAGTTTAAATATATATAACATAATATTATGTATATTCTCCGCTCGCTCATTTTCCCTCTGCCCGCGACTAAAGCTCGAAGTTGTTTATGATCTTTGTCCGGCCTGCCAAATCACGGCGACGCTAAGTGATTAGTTGAGCGGGCCTGCGCCAATCGCGGTGGGACAGAGCGTGTTCGAAAGCCATATCCAGCCGCTCATTATTCATCATGGCTATTGGGCGATCTTAGTAATTGTCATGCTCGAAAGCGCGGGCGTGCCGGTACCGGGGGAAACGGCTCTGGTGTTGGCCTCCGCGTACGCCGGCGCGACGCATCATCTCAATATTCTCTATGTCATTGCGATGGCGGCGGCCGGCGCGATCATGGGCGACAATTTCGGTTATTGGATCGGGCGGCTGGTCGGCGCTCGGCTTATCGAGTCCTATGGACGCTTCATCGGCGTCACAGAAGAGCGGCTGCGGATCGCGCATTATCTTTTCGAACGGCATGGCGGCAAAGTCGTCTTCTTCGGCCGGTTCGTGGCGCTCCTGCGCCTGTTGGCGGCGCTCTTTGCCGGCGTCAGCCGTTACGATTGGCGCTCGTTTTTGTTTTTCAACGCCGCGGGCGGAATCACTTGGGCACTGGTGTTTGGAATCGGCGCTTATCTCTTTGGCGATGCCATGACGCGGGTCAGCGGCATTTTGGGCTTCGTCGCCTTGGGTGCTGTCATCCTCGGTATCGTCGCATTTTGGATCGTGCTCCGCCGGCAGGAAAAGAAATTGGAAGATGTTTTCGCGCGTGCGGCAGGCAAGCGTGAGCAGGGCGAGCCCGATTGAGAGTCGTCGTGACCTTGGCCAATCGCAGAAGCGTTGAGCGGCCGGTGCGCGGCATGAAGGTTTCGATCGGCTGAGCTGGAACGAAGTTTTGGCGCGTGCATTCGCTCCCCTTTAGCGATGCGCAAGGAATTCGCCATGGCTTTCATCTCTCGACCGGCGATTAGCTGCGCTCAAGCGCTGGCGTGGCTCGCGGTGCTCACAACGGGTCCCGCGATGGCGCAGGTCGGCCCCGGCAATGCCGCTCAGCCCAACACGACCATTCCGGAAAAACAAGCGAAGCCTTCCTCTTCGGCGGCGGATCTCACGAAGAAGAAGGACGGTGTGATCGTGCCCAAGCACGATGTCGATCCCGATATGAGCAAGGTGCCGCCCGGTCCCACGGGCGACAAGAATGTCATTCCGCCGAAGGAAACCGCGGGCGGGGCGCCCGGCGCCGACCCGAAGTAGAGTGCGGGTGAAATAGAAAAGGGCGCAGAAAGTCAGACCGCCGTGCCGAAGAGATCGTATGCATCGGCACTTTCGATCTTCACGCTGATGATGTCGCCGGTGCGCAACGGCCGCCGCGACGTCACATGCACCTTGCCGTCAATCTCGGGCGCATCGCCTTTGCTGCGCCCTTCGGCGCTGCGCGCATCGGCGCGATCGATGATCACCGGCATATGCCGGCCGATCTTCTGCTTGAGGCGATGCGCGCTGATCGCCTGCTGATGCTGCATGAAGCGGCGGTAGCGCGTCTCTTGGATTTCGAGCGGCACGAAGGGAAGGCCAAGATCGTTCGCCGGCGCGCCCGCGACCGGCTCATATTTGAACGCCCCCACGCGATCGAGCTTTGCCTCATTGAGCCATTCGAGCAAAAAGTCGAAGTCGGCATCGCTCTCGCCGGGAAAGCCGACAATGAAGGTTGAGCGCAGCGTGAGATCGGGACAGGCCGCGCGCCACGCCTTGATGCGATCGAGCGTCTTTTCCTGATCGCCGGGCCGGCGCATCGCCTTCAGTACGGAGGGGCTCGCATGCTGAAAGGGGACGTCGAGGTAGGGCAGGATTTTGCCGTCCGCCATCAGGGTCAGAACTTCGTCGATGTGCGGATAAGGATAGACATAATGCAGCCTCACCCACACGCCGAGATTTCCCAATTCGCGCGCAAGGTCGATGAATTTGGCGCGGACAGTGCGGTCGCCGAATTGGCTTTCGGCATAAGCGAGATCGCGTCCATAGGCACCCGTATCCTGTGAGATGACGAGGATTTCCTTGACGCCGGCCGCAACGAGCTTTTCCGCCTCGCGCAGAACGTCCGCGGCGGGACGCGAGACGAGATCGCCGCGCAGCTGCGGAATGATGCAGAAGGAACAGCGGTTGTTGCAGCCCTCCGAAATCTTCAAATAGGCATAATGTCGGGGCGTCAGCTTCACGCCTTGCGGCGGCAGGAGATCGTAGAAGGGATCATGCGCCGGCGGGACGGCCTCGTGCACGGCCTCCATGACGCTGCCATAGGCCTGCGGCCCGGTGATCGAGAACACATTCGGAAAGGCGTCGCGAATCGTTTCTGCCTCCGCCGCGGCGCCCATGCAGCCGGTGACGATCACTTTGCCGTTTTCGTCGAGCGCCGCGCCGATCGCGGCCAAGGATTCCGCTTTTGCGCTGTCGAGAAAGCCGCAGGTATTGACGATCACCGCATCGGCGCCGGCGTGGCTCTTGACGATGTCATAGCCTTCGGCACGCAGCCGCGTGAGGATCCGTTCGCTGTCGACAAGCGCCTTGGGGCAACCGAGCGAAACGAAGGAGATCTTTGGGGGGACGGCGT